>LFFB01000001.1 GCA_001510335.1 Actinobacteria bacterium casp-actino2
CGGACCACTTCTTGTTGCTCACTGTCATGCCAACTGGGTGTTATCAGATATCAAACTTGCCGCCGAAGATGCCGACAACGTAAGCAACGACGACATGCCCGTCGTCATCTTGCATCATCTCGGATTACCCGACGAAGTAGTGATGACTGTTCCCTGGAACGAACTCGATCACAGTATTAAAGCTGATCATTTAACGTCGATCTACATTCCCGAATTACGCGCACCAGTCGGAAAAGATCTCATCGCGTTTCACGAACTTGCCCGAACGCTACGCCGCGAGTGTCCGTGGGACCGTGAGCAGACTCACCAAACGCTGACAACGTATTTGTTGGAAGAGACATATGAAATTGTTGATGCCATCGCCGCACTTGACATTAACGATGCGCAAACCGACGAACATCTCATCGAAGAACTCGGCGACTTGCTATATCAAATTGAATTTCACGCTGCGATCGCCGAACAAGAAGGTCGCTTCACTATGGGCGATGTCGCACGGGGCATCCACGAAAAATTGGTGCGCCGTCATCCGCATGTCTTCGCTCCTAACGAAAATTCTGCGGTCGGATCCGACGCCCTCGTGAAGTCATGGGATGACATCAAAAAGGCCGAAAAAGCCGCCAAAGGAATCGTGGCTGGACCATTTGATGGCATCCCTCAAGCGACTGGTTCATTGGCCTACGCCTCGGCAATTTTGAAACGGGCCAATAAGGCCGGCGTGCCGATCGACTTGCCAAGTCCTGGTGCTCAAGAGCTCGGTGACATCGCCGATCTTGGAATGCATTTGCTTGAAGTTGTGGCCGAATGTCGCCGCCGAGGGGTTGATCCCGAGGTCGCCTTACGAAAAGTCAGCAATATTCAGCGACAAAATGCTGAACGACACACTGACGCCTGATGAGTTTTGGTGTCGGCTTCACTAGTTTGTGTTCATGACCGAAATCATCAGCATTTTTGGACGAGAAGTTCTTGACTCCCGTGGCAACCCCACCGTCGAGGTCGAGGTTGAACTTGATTCAGGAGCACGAGGTCGTGCCATGGTTCCGTCTGGCGCGAGCACTGGCGAACATGAAGCAGTCGAATTGCGCGACGGTGGTCGTCGTTATGGCGGCAAAGGAGTCCTGACTGCGGTCGGTTTCGTCAACGGCGAAATTGAAAGCGCACTCGTTGGTTGCGATGCTCTCGAACAACGCATGGTCGACATCGTGCTTAAGGACCTTGACGACACACCCAACAAAGCGCGTCTTGGCGCAAATGCCATGCTCGGAACCAGCCTTGCCGTTGCTAAGGCAGCAGCCAATTCACTCGGACTTCCATTGTGGCGTTACGTCGGCGGGCCCAACTCGCATGTTCTTCCCGTCCCCATGATGAACGTCATCAACGGTGGCGCCCATGCTGACAACACCATCGATCTTCAAGAGTTCATGATCATGCCCGTAGGAGCGCCGAGTTTCCGTGAAGCACTTCGTTGGGGAACCGAGACATACCACCAACTCAAAAAAATCTTGCACGGCAAAAGTTTGTCGACTGCAGTTGGTGACGAAGGTGGCTTTGCTCCAAACCTCGCGTCTAACGAAGATGCGATCAAGATTTTGGTTGAAGCCATTACCGCATCAGGGTTTACCCCAGGAACCGACATTGCCATTGCGCTTGATCCAGCCATGAGCGAGCTGTACAAAGATGGTCGCTATCACCTAACCGGCGAAGGCAAAGTGTTGTCGAGCGACGAACTCGTTGCTTATTGGGCCCGCCTGGTGAACACATATCCCATCGTGTCGATTGAAGACGGCATGGCCGAAGATGACTGGGATGGCTGGAGTGCGCTCACCAACGAACTCGGCAACAAGGTTCAACTTGTTGGTGATGATTTGTTCGTGACGAATGCAGCGCGCTTGGCAATGGGCATCGAACGCAAAGTTGGCAACAGCGTGCTCATCAAGGTCAATCAAATCGGAACACTCACCGAAACACTTGAAACTGTTGAACTTGCTTCACGTCATCGCTACACGAGTGTGATGAGTCACCGCAGTGGCGAAACCGAAGACGCAACGATTGCCGACCTTGCTGTCGCAACTAACTGTGGCCAAATCAAAACTGGTGCTCCTGCTCGTAGCGATCGTGTTGCAAAGTACAACCAGTTGTTGCGCATCGAAGAACAGTTGGGCGAAACCGCGGCCTTCCGTGGTCGCGCCGCTCTTGCTCCTTTGGCCTGAGGCAAATCGGACACAGCGGGTCTGAGCGGGGATGATCCCACTTGGATGCCCAAAACGGGCAGAATGTAGAGATGGCTCGCGGCAACAAGACCTCTAGCATTCCGCGCTCGCCGAGCCGATTGCGCAAAGCAACGAAAGCCGCCGCCAAAAAGGGCGTTCGCAAGACCGCCAGGTCAAAAATTGCTGCGGTCTCAGATCTCACCCGCCCGACGCCTCGCTCGGAGCGCATCGTTCCCAAATTTCTGGGTCGAGTGGCGTTACTGCTCGGGTTCTTGGTGGTGGTCTTTTCCTTCGGCAACTCTTTCTTGGTGCTGCCTTTGACCTCGTGGTTTGGCCAGCGCACCGAAATCGATAGTCGGCAATCGGAGCTCGACACCATCAAAAAGGCCACGGACGAACTTCAGACCGAAGTTGACCGACTCAAAACCCCAGAAGGCGTTCAAGATGCCGCCCGCGAAGAACTCGGCTTTGTGGTCGCTGGCGAAGCCCGTCAGCAAATCGTCGGCGAAGCCACCGCCCCGATCGATCTCCCCACGGGTTGGCCATACGATCTCGTCACCCAAATCATTTCGGTCAAAGTCAACGATGCCGCCATGAAGGCCGCAGCCGAGGCAGCCAAGAATGCCCCCGACACAACGGCGGCGCCGATCGTCGCCGAAGTCCCTGTCAGCACCCCATAAACCCTGGCTCGACCGTGACACGGTCGGCTTGCTCGGAGTAGGGTCGCAAGTGCTGAGAGAAGTTCTCAGTTGATGTCCACGGGGGTTTAGACGTGACCGGTAGCAGCATTCTTGGCACACGAGTTCTTCGCAAAGAAGATCCAAAGTTTTTGACAACAGGCGGCAAGTACGTTGACGACTTGTTTGAAGAAGAGCGTCTTGTTGGCGCTGTTCATGTCACGTACGCTCGCTCGTCTGCTGCGCATGCTCGCATCCTTTCCATTGACACATCCGAGGCCGAAGCAATGCCTGGTGTTATTGCGGTCTTCACCGCTGAATCACTCGCACTGCAACCCGTCCCCGCAGCATTCAACCCCATGGTTGCGCGCACACTTCTCGCAAGCGACAAAGTTCGTTACGTCGGCGAGCCCGTGGTCGCCATCGTCACTGAATCTCGCGAACAAGGCGAAGATGCCGCCGAAGCAATCATCATTGACTATGACTACCTTGAAGCATTCGTTGATGTTGAAGCCGCGATGATGAGTTCAACACTCATTTACGAATCAGCCGGAAGCAACGTTGTGTTTGACACAACTGTGCTCGGCATTCCCGAAAACACTGGCGACGCCTATTTTGAAGGATGCGAAGTAGTTGTCAAGGGTCGCTTCATGAACCAGCGCGTTGCACCGTGCCCGCTCGAGGTTCGTGGGGCCGCTGCAGTGTGGGGCAACGATGGTCGCCTCACGCAGTGGCTGTCAACTCAGCACGCTCAAGGTGGCGTTGATCCGATTGCGGCAGCAAATGGTGTTGATAAAGAACTCGTGCATATTTTGACCCCTGATGTGGGTGGAGGATTTGGCGCCAAGATCGGTGCATATCCCGAAGAATTGTTGCTCGGTGTGATCGCTAAGAAGATTGGACGTGCCGTGAAGTGGCGCGAAACTCGCACCGAATCAATGATGGCTCTTGGTCATGGTCGTGCCCAGTTGCAGTACGTCACCATCGGTGGAACCAAAGAAGGCAAAGTCACTCACTACCAGTTGCACGCCATTCAAGATGCCGGCGGATTCGCCGACATGGGAACCATCTTGGCCCCATTCATGACCCGCCCAATGTCGAGCGGTGTGTACGCCATCCCGAACATTGAATGCCGCACCACTTCGGTTGTCACCAACACGACGCCAATCGTTGCGTATCGCGGTGCCGGTCGACCCGAAGCAACTGCTGCTATCGAGCGTGCAATGGACATGTTCGCACTTGAAATTGGCAAGGATGCTGCTGAAGTTCGTCGCATGAACCTCATTCCTAAGTTCCTTGAGCCGCACACCACTGTCGTGGGCCAGACCTATGACGTTGGCGACTACGAAACGGCACTTGATAAAGTCCTCGTTGCCGCCGACTACAAGGCTCTTCGTGCCGAACAAGCCAAGCGTCGTGCCAGCGGAGATGCCAAGCAACTCGGTATCGGCGTGAGCGTGTACGTCGAAATCACCGGTGGTGTTGGCAATGGCGAGTCAGCCAAAGTTGAAGTTCTTGAAGATGGACGCGCCGTTGTGTACACCGGCACCTCACCTCATGGCCAGGGCCACGACACCGCATGGTCGATGCTCGTGCAAGAGCAGACCGGTATTCCGATGGACAAAATTGAATTGGTTTGGGGCGACACCGACCTCGTTCCAATCGGAACCGGAACTATGGGCTCGCGTTCATTGCAGCAAGGTGGAAACGCCGTGTTCCAAGTCGCGGGAACTCTTGCTGAAAAGGCCAAGTCAGTTGCGGCTCGTTTACTGGAAGTCAGCGAAGCCGATGTTGTTCTCGACAAAGATCGTGGCACATTCCATGTTGTCGGTACTCCTGCAGTCACCAAGACTTGGGCCGATCTCGCAGTTGCCGAAAAGGGCACCGGCGGACTCTTGCACGACGAAGTGATCAATGTTTCAGGAGCAACCTTCCCCTTCGGCGCACACATCGCCGTCGTTGAGGTTGACACCGAAACTGGTCGCGTCAAGCACTTGCGACAAGTTGCGTGCGACGATGCTGGCAAGGTTCTTAACCCACTGTTGCTTGACGGACAGATTCACGGCGGCATTGCCCAGGGCGTTGCCCAAGCACTGCTTGAAGAAGTTTTGTACGACGCCGACGGCAACCCCACCACCTCAAACTTGGCTGACTACGGATTTATCTCGGCTGCCGAATTACCAAGTGTTGAAGTGATTCACATGGAAACCCCAACTCCGATCAACGCCATTGGCGCAAAGGGAATCGGCGAATCAGGAACTATTGGTTCGACCCCGGCGATTCAGTCGGCTGTCGTTGACGCCGTGTCGCACCTTGGCGTGAAGCACATTGAAATGCCCTGCACCGCCGAGCGGGTATGGCAAGCAATTCAAGCCGCTCAATAAATAACCCACCTTCGGTGAGAGGGGTCCCGATAGTCAGCGTTGACGTTGATGATCGGGCCTTTCATATATCGACTCAAAGAACTTGTAGAGTGCAACCTTGTGACCCAAGCACCCATTATTGCAACTGGACTCTCGCGCTCGTTCGGAACTGGCGACGACGCCATCAAAGCCGTCGACGGAGTTGACCTCGAGGTTCAACAAGGCGAAATTTTCGGTTTTCTCGGGCCCAACGGCGCAGGCAAAAGCACCACCGTGCGGATGTTGACAACGCTGCTCAAACCCTCCGCCGGCACTGCATTCGTTGCTGGTTACGACGTTGTCAAAGACGCCGACAAAGTACGTCGATCAATCGGAGTCGCCCTTCAGGATGCCGCCATTGACCCACTCATGACTGGTCGTGAACTTCTCACACTGCAAGCCGTGTTGTACGGACTCTCAAAAGTCGCTGGCAAAAACCGTGGCGAGGAATTGTTGGAACGAGTTGGTTTGACGGCAGCGGCCGACCGACGAGTTGGAACGTATTCGGGCGGAATGCGGCGGCGGCTCGACCTCGCGCTGTCACTCGTTCATGAACCAACTGTGTTGTTTTTAGATGAGCCCACAACTGGTCTTGATCCCATGAGCCGACTCACGTTGTGGGAAGAAGTCAAGCGGCTGAATGCTGGCGGAACCACGGTGCTCTTAACCACGCAATATCTTGAAGAGGCTGATCAACTTGCTGACCGCATTGCAATCATTGATCACGGACACATCGTGCGCCAAGGAGCACCACGTGCACTCAAGGCATTGGTGGGTTCACCAACATTGAGCATCAGTGTGGCCAGTAGCGAAACTGCTGAGGCTCGTTCAATTTTGGCGCGCTTTGGTGATCTGCGCCCGACGTCTGAAGGAACTCTCGGTGTTGGACTTGCTCGTGGAGCCGAAGATGTTGCGGCCGTCATTCGTGCACTTGATGAAGCTGGTCTCAAAGTTCGCCACCTCGAACTTGATGAGCCAAGTCTTGACGACGTGTTTGCTGAAGCAACGGGTTATCGCCTTGAAGGTGCCGATGCCGCCAACAAACCAGCTGAATCCGAGGCCGCTCCCGAGGAGAAGAAGTCGCGTCGAGGACGCAAATGAGTCTCTCGATTGCTGATCCGAAAATGATGGCGTCATCGAGTTCGACGCGCTCACTTCTGCGCCACACATTTGTTCTGACTCGCCGAAGTGTTATCGGTCGTTTACGACAGCCAGCGGTGTTGGCCCCAGCGTTTATCTTCCCGTTATTCTTTGCTGCACTCGGATCAGCGAGCTTTAACAAACTCGCGAGCGACCCCTACTTCACCGCGAATATTGCGACATCATTTTTGAATTACGCAGTTGCTGGCGCAGTTTTACAAGGAGTTCTCTTCGGATCAACTTCAGCGGCCGGCGACTTGGCTACCGATATTGAGCAAGGATTCTTTGAACGCCTTCTGGCATCACCTATTAGCCGCACCGCCATCGTCTTGGGACGTCTGGCAGCGAGCATGGTGGTTGCTTGTGTTCAAGTGGTTATCTTCATGACGATCTTCTTGGTGGCAGGTGCCCGCATTGAAAGTGGACCCATCGGTTTCATTGGCTTGATTGGTGGTGGCGCCCTACTCGCGCTCGCAATGAGCGCAATGATGGCCGGCCTAGCCATCAAGTCCGGAAGCCCCGAAGTTGTTCAGGGCGCTTTCCCATTGGTCTTCGTTTTGATGTTCTTGTCGTCGGCCTTCTTCCCCCGCCACTACATGAAGGGCTGGTATCGAACTGTCGCCGACTGGAACCCGTTATCGCACGTCGTTGAAGGAATGCAGGGTTTCATGAATCATGAATTGAGCGCGTCTCAATTCGCTAAATCGTGGCTTATTCCCTTTGTCCTTGCAATCATCGGAATCGCCTTTGCGCTTCGTGCACTGAATAATCGATTGGCCGCATCATGAGCAACACCATTGCCGAACAAACAGTCAACACTCGAACAATTTCCGATGGTGCGCGACCTTTTGAGGTTGTTGCCATTTTGGTCAAGCGCTCCATGATGCGCGTGCGACGCATGCCCTCGGCATTTATTCCTTCACTCGTGATGCCAGTGTTTCAACTCATCGCCTTTAGTGGTACTTTCGGATTCGCCGTGACAAGTCTTGGTATCAAGAATGCCCTCGACTGGTACGTGCCTTTAAATGCGATGCAGGGAGCCAGTTTTGGGGCACTCGGTGTGAGCTTTGGACTCATCAATGACATGCAAACGGGCTTCTTCGACCGCATCCTCATGGCACCAACCCCACGTTGGGTCACCGTGGTTTCATCGCTGGCCGCCGCGGTTGTTCGTTGTGTTGTTCCTATTACTTTTGTGGTCATTGTCGGATATATCGGTGGCATGAATACTCCCGGTGGCTTCATGGCCATTGTGTGCGTAGCAATCGCTTCAATCGCAATTGCTGTAGTGGCGGCGGGTTTCGCGCTCGGTCTCACTTTTCGGATGCGCAATCTTGGGGCAGCAACCCTTACTCAGTTCGCAATTTTCTTCACCATCTTTTTGTCAACCTCACAAGTTCCCTTGTCGGCCATGAGTGGATGGCTGCGCGGTGTTGCCCGCATCAATCCGATGACCAACATCTTGCGCTTTGCGCGCCAAGGTTTCTTGGGTGACGTGACGTGGGAGCAGTCATGGGGCGGCATCATCGCGATGGCTGTCCTGCTGATTCTGACTTTCATCTTCGCTATGACTGGCATCAAGAAGTTTGATCAATAACTCAAACTATTTGGTAACGATTTGTGCGCCCTCGGGCAAAGTCTTCAACAATTCATCGGAGACCCAGCACGATGTGAGATGCAAGGTGGATCGAATACGAACGACCCGTTTGGGTTCGTTCACTCCCCGACCACACATAGATAACGCTGCTTTGACACACGCTTCTTCATCGCGTAACACCATCGGCATTCGACTGCGTCGCACGCCCGATGGACCAGCCGTAAAACAGTTGAGATATGTCTTTTGCCAATCAATCTGTTCGGCAACACTCACTGGAATGAAATCGGCCAGGCCGATTCCGAGAACATTGCCAGCCGAAACTTCAGTGATCCCCAACAAGACGATCGTGCCGACCCGCAATTGATCTGTCTCTGCTAACCCGTGAACCCAGAATCGACCAGTGACATTTGGGTCCATCGTGGTTCCAGAAATATCTTTTCCGCCACGTTCAATGATCAATACATCAATATCGTTGAAAGGCAATAGCGGCACCAGATCACGCGCCATTTCGGTGAGGCGACGTTCTTCATCACCACCTACTTGCGAACTCGTTAATGCACTCACTGAAACAATGTCGCCAGATGCCGATTCAACTGAAGCCACTCCGCCTAACAACCGGCCAGTTGCCCGCAAGGCATCAATACCTTCAAGTAAACGTTCGCGCATTTCAAGTGGACCACATGAATGAATTTGCGCGGCGCCTGGTTGCTTACCAAAGCCAACAACTGCCATTTTTGTGCAACCACTTTCGATCGGCCCTTTGAAACAAGTGTGGGGCTTAATGCGATTCACCGGCAAAATTCGATCAGCAGCGGCCGCGAAACGATCAAGATAAATCGGCATCCCACTGGACGTGCGCGCGACTTCGACTGTTTCCATTGTGGCGCGAATTTCAGCACCAACGGTTTCTGGTGTCATGCCGAGCGAGGCCAGCATTTCAAGTTGCCCGTCGGCGGTGCCGCCACCGTGGCTTCCCATCGCTGGCACCACAAACGGCTCGGCTCCAAGTTCGCGTAGTCCTTCAATTGTGCCGCGCAACAAATCAACGCGCTGAGTTAGCCCGCGACTACCACCACCAACTGCAACACTCATTCCTTTTTCAACATCACCAAAAAGACTTTCAATGACCGCGCGACGCGTCGTCGCAACAACATCGGTGACCAAATCTGGACTGGGTATTGCTAAGCGAAGTTCCGTGAGTTCGGGAATATGCAAATCAGCGTGAAAAGGCAGATCGATGCCTGCGCTTAACTGCTCCCAGCCTTTTTTACCAATACTGACTTCGCCCATGCCTACATCGTGGCAGATCGCCTACGCTTGCGATGTGCGCATCGTCAGCCTGCTCCCGTCCACCACCGAAATCGTTTTTGATCTCGGACTCGCAGATCAACTTCTTGGTGTCACCTTTGAATGCAATTTTCCTCCTGAGGCCCGACAGGGTCGCGAAATTGTGGTCGGCGGAATGGACACAAAACATCTCACACCACTTGAGATTGATGAACTCGTCCGTGCCCGACTCGCCGCCGGCGATGAGTTGTATTCGCTAGATGACGATGCCTTGGCCCGCTGTAACCCCGACCTCATCTTGAGCCAAGACCTATGCCGCGTCTGCGCGGTACCGAGTGGCGAAGTCGACCTTGCAGTGACTCGCCTTAATTGCCAGGCAACGGTTTTACAGATTGATCCGCACACGCTGATTGAGGTCATCGATTCGGTGCAAACCGTTGCCGACGCCGCCGGCGTCCCCGAGCGTGGCCACATCTTGGTTTCGGCTTTACATCAGCGCCTTGCCATTCTTCGCCAACGAACCGACGCCCATCTCACGGGCAAGAACCGACCAACCGTGTTCGTTCTTGAGTGGATTGACCCTCCTTTCATCGGCGGTCACTGGGTACCCGATCTCGTCGCAGCCGCGGGCGGGCAACCCATCTTGGCCCGCCCGGGCGAACGCTCGGTACCCTGTACTTGGGAAGCGATTTGCGAGGCCGATCCCGACCACATCATCGTCGCGCCATGTGGCTACGGCTTGTCAGGCGCTCGTGAACAGGGGCTCAAGGTTCTTGACGAGATGCCAACTCGAGCCGCTGTGTGGGCCATCGATGCCGACGCCGTCGTCGTGCGTCCCGGTCCTCGTTTAGTGGACGGGGCCGAAGCAATTGCGGCGGCCCTTTTTGGCCCCGAAATCGCCGGCCTCCCAGCACTTCCTGCCGAGGTCATCCAGCGTCTACGGTAAGAAGGCTCCGATACACGGGGTTGCTCCGCAATCGGGCAGAATAGGACATCTGCTTGTCACGAATGCACTCAGCATTCGCGGAGCGGCTTTTGAAGGGGGAATCACTGTGCAGATCAAAGTCACTGTGAACGGCAAAAAGTTTACTAGCGATGTCGAGCCGCGTACGCTGCTCGTGCATTACGTGCGTGAAGTTCTTAACCTCACTGGCACCAATGTCGGTTGCGACACATCGTCATGTGGCGCTTGCAGTTTGCATCTTGATGGTGAGGCCGTGAAGAGTTGCACCATACTCGCAGTGCAGGCCGACGGAGCCGAGATCACCACGATCGAAGGCATGGCCGCCGCTGATGGCACATTGCACCCGATGCAGCAGGCGTTCATGGAGAATCATGGCTTGCAGTGCGGATTCTGCACACCCGGAATGGTGATGGCGGCAACAAGTTTGCTCAAAGAAATTCCCAACCCCACCGAAGAAGAAGTTCGCATCGGTCTCGAAGGCAACTTGTGTCGTTGTACCGGTTACCACAACATCGTCAAGGCCGTTTTGGCCGCAGCAGGTAAGTGAGGAAACGACATGATCCCCGCAGCATTTGATTACGTTCGCGCCAGTTCAGCCGCTGAAGCTATTTCACTCATTGGTCAGCATGGCTCTGATGCCAAGTTCATCGCTGGTGGACACAGTTTGCTCCCCATGATGAAGTTGCGTCTTGCACAGCCCGCAGTTCTTGTCGACATTTCACGCATCAGCGATTTGTCGTATATCAAAGATGCCGGTGACCACATTGCTATTGGAGCAATGACCCGTCACATGGACGTTGAGAAGTCGTCAGTGCTTGCTCAGCATGCGCCGTTGTTGGCTCATGCCGCAAGCCACGTTGGTGATCCGCAAGTTCGTCACCGCGGCACCATCGGCGGTTCTATCGCTCACGCCGACCCCGCATCAGATCTTCCCGCAACGACCTTGGCTCTTGGTGCAACATATGTTGTTCAGGGACCGAGCGGAACCCGCGAAATTGCCGCATCAGACTTCTACAAGAGTTTCCTTGAGTCCGATCTTGCCGAAGACGAAATGCTGACCGAAATTCGCGTTCCCAAAATGAACGGTGCTGGTTGGAGTTTCCAGAAGTTCAATCGTCGTGCTCAAGACTGGGCCATCGTCGGTGTTGCTGCATGGCGTGGTGCCAACGGTTCCGGTGTCGGACTTGTCAACATGGGCCAAACCCCCATTTTGGCTTCGAGCGTGAGTACAGCACTTGCCGGTGGTGCTTCAATTGCTGATGCTGCGGCACTCGCGGTTGACGATGCACAGCCCTCAGCTGACAACAACGCAACCGTCGAATACCGCACGCACTTAGCCAAGGTTTTGGTGCGTCGCGCTCTCGAACAAGCCAGCGCCTAGTTCTTTGCTCGTCGTCGTCGGACGACTTGCAGAGTTCATCAGGCTATGAAAAACGTCTTGACTGCCAAGAATGCACGTTGCTTTCTGCTGGCGCTGTATTGCTGCGCATTCCTGTATTCATTTGCCCAAAATGGTTTACCCGTTGCCCGAATGGCTGTACTCGGTTGGGTGAGCGCAGCATTTATCATCGGCAATATTGGTAAGCCACAGCGCAAACAATTGCAAATGATAGGCGACCTCACCTTTTATGCATGCATGTGGTTGTCGTATGACTTCAGTCGCGGCATTGCCGATTCTTTTGGATTTCCAATGCAAGTTGAACTACCACGCAATATCGACAAAATACTTTTCTTCGGCAACGATCCCAATATCTGGATACAAGACCGACTGTGGAACAAAAACATTCAGTGGTAAGACGTCTTTGGATCAATTGTTTACTTCACCCATTTCTTTGTTCCCGTCGCAACTTCGGTGTATCTCTGGATTCGTTATCGTGAACAATGGATTCGTTACATCCGGCGATTCGCCTCAATTTTGTTTGCCGGAGTACTGACCTACATCGTGATGCCAACCGTTCCCTCGTGGATGGCCGCCAGCGATAAATACCCGTATCAGATCCTTGAACCACTACAGCGATCAACGGGTCGCGGCTGGAATTGGCTCGGGCTTGAAACAGTGAACAGTGTCCTGTTGCGAGGACAACAATGGGCCAACCCCACCGCAGCGTTACCTTCGTTGCACGCCGCATTCGCGCTATTTATTGTGGCCTTCTTTTGGAAGAGGATGCCCAATAAATGGGTGCAGCACTCGTCGTTGCTGTTTCCATTATCGATGGCCTGGTGCTTCGTGTACTTCGGCGAGCATTACATCACCGACATTTTGGCGGGTTGGGCCTACGTGGGTGCCTCGTTTTGGTTCTGGAATCGCTGGGAAGCCAAACGACAGATGGTTGAACCGCTAGCCTGACCTTAACAGAGGTGAGAACAGTGAGTTCCGAAGGTCACGAAGCAGAGTTTGACTCGCGAAGCCTTGACGCCATCGCTGATGCCGACCCGTATCCCTACTGGTACGAAGACGCTGATCAACCGTTATCAAATCCGACATTGGTGCGTACCGAAACCTGCGACTTATGCATTATTGGTGGCGGGTACACCGGACTGTGGGCCGCAATCATTGCCAAAGAACGTGATCCATCACGCGATGTCGTACTGATTGATGCCCACGAAATTGGTTCGGCGGCCAGCGGTCGAAACGGTGGCTTCATGGATGCCTCGCTCACCCACGGCATTGCTAATGGACAAGAGCGATTCCCGAAAGAAATCGCCCTACTCGAAGAACTCGGTATTGCCAATCTCAATGAAATTGAAGCCGCAATCAAGCGCTACGACATTGACTGCGACTTTGAGCGAAACGGTGTCATTGAAGTTGCTTCAATCAGTCAACCCACTAGTTATCTCGATGAGCTTCGGGATGATTACTTGCAACTGAAATCACTCGGACAAAAAGTCACATGGCTTGACCATGAGCAAATGCAAAAGCAGGTCAACTCGCCCACCTACTCCGGTGGACTTTGGGTGCACGATCGCGCCGCAATTGTTGACCCAGCACGTTTATGTTGGGGTCTTAAAGCAGCCGCCGAGTATTTGGGTGTGCGCATTTACGAAGACGCCAAAGCCACATCAATTGAGCGCGATGGCGTTGGCATTCTTGTCACTACCCCCCTTGGTCGAGTGCGGGCCGGAAAAGTTGCACTAGCAACGAATGCCTTTAAGCCACTGTTGAAGCGTCTCAATAATTACATCGTGCCGGTGTACGACTACTGCATGGTGACTGAACCGCTGACACCATCACAATTAGCAAGTATTGGCTGGGATAATCGCCAAGGTCTCTCGGACATTCCTAATCAGTTTCACTACTACCGACTCACTGAAGACAACCGCATTTTGTGGGGCGGCTACGACGCGATCTATTACTTCGGTGGCAAGATTTCGTCCGAGCTTGAAAGTCGTCCCGAAAGCTGGGCGAGGCTCAGTATGCATTTCTTCAAAACATTCCCTCAGTTAGAAGATGTGAAGTTTTCGCATATGTGGGGTGGCGCGATTGATACATGTTCGCGCTATTGCGTGTTCTGGGGCCAAGCCATGAATGGTCGTGTTGCGTACGCGCTTGGTTACACCGGACTTGGTGTCGCTTCATCACGCTTTGGTGCTGAGGTCATGCTTGATCTCATTGATGGTCGACGATCTAGGGCAACCGAAACCGATTTTGTGCGCAGCAAGCCCTTGCCGTTTCCGCCAGAACCATTTAAGTTCATGGGAATTCAAGCAACCCGTTGGAGTTTGAACCACGAAGACAAAACTGGCAAACGCAATTTGTGGTTACGTTCACTCGATCGTTTAGGTCTGGGCTTTGACAGTTGAGAACGCAGTGATGAGAGGCGTTCTATACCTCTAAGAACGCAGTGATTAGAGGCGTTCTATACCTCTAAGAACGCAGTGATTAGAGGCGTTCTATGATGGTGACGTTGGCTTGTCCGCCACCTTCACACATTGTCTGCAGACCGAAACGTCCGCCAGTGCGCTCGAGTTCGTTCAAGAGTGTCGTCATCAAACGAGCACCGGTTGCGCCAAGTGGATGACCAAGAGCAATTGCGCCACCGTTCACGTTCACTTTGGCGTGGTCGGCATTCAGTTCGCGCATCCATGCCATCACAACTGGTGCAAATGCTTCGTTGATTTCGACCAAGTCGATGTCGTCAATCGTCATACCTACTTTTTGCAAAGCGCGCTTCGTTGCCGCGATCGGAGCCGACAACATCATGATCGGATCATCAGCCAAAACGCTCATGTGATGAATGCGCGCGCGGGGCTTGAGACCGTGGGCTTGTACTGCCTGATCATTAGCGATCAAGATCGCAGCCGAACCATCCGAGATCTGACTTGCACACGCGGCGGTCAATCGTCCACCAGGAGTCAGTGTCTGCAGTGAGCGAATCTTTTCCCAGTTCGGTTCTCGCGGGCCTTCATCATGCTGAACACCGTTGAGTGGCGAGATCTCGGCTTCGAAACGACCTTCGGCGCGAGCCTTGATGGCACGCACATGTGACTCAACAGCGAAAGCTTCCATTTCGTCGCGTGAAAGGTTCCACTTTTCAACCATCATTTCGGCACCAACGAATTGGCTGACTTCGCCGTTGCCGTAACGGGTGGTCCAGCCGGGCGAACCGGTGAAAGGATCATCGAATCCGAGAGCCTGACCAGCGGTCATCGCCGACGAAATCGGAATCATGCTCATGTTCTGTACACCACCAGCGACGACGAGATCCATGGTGCCGCTCATGACGGCCTGAGCGGCGAAATGAACCGACTGCTGGGCCGAACCACATTGGCGATCGATCGTGACGCCCGGGACATGCTCGGGAAGACCAGCGGTGAGCCAGCAGGTGCGAGCGATACAGCCAGCCTGCGGTCCGACCGAGTCAACGTTGCCGAAGATGACGTCGTCAACAGCATTGGGGTCAACGCCAGTGCGCTCGATGAGGGATTTGATGCTGTGGGCGCCGATATCGGCAGGGTGGATCTGCGACAGTCCACCTCCGCGGCGACCAACGGGCGTACGGACAGCGTCAATGATGTAGGCGTTCGGAGAGCTCATACCGCCACCCTACTTCCCCTCCCCTTTTCGGAACTATCTCGCCACTTTGGAAGATGGTTACCGCCTAGCGGCAGGCAAACTCCAAAGTGGCGGAAAATGGGGGGGTTAGACGCCGACGATGACGGATGAGCCGTGGCCGAAGAGGCCTTGATTGGCGGTAATTCCCAGCTTGGCGTTCTCGATCTGGCGACCTTCCGCCTGACCACGCAACTGCCACACCAGCTCGCACACCTGGGCGATCGCTTGGGCCGGAATCGCTTCACCAAAGCACGACAAACCACCACTGGGGTTCACCGGAATCCGGCCGCCAATTGTGGTTGCGCCCGAACGCAACAGTCCTTCAGCTTCACCAGGAGCACACAACCCCAGGTGCTCATACCAATCAAGCTCAAGAGCCGTCGACAAGTCGTACACCTCGGCCATCGAAAGATCTTCGGGGCCAACTCCGGCTTCTTCATAAGCATCCCAACAAATGGAATCTTTAAATCCGCGGGCCGGCGGGGCAACAACAGCCGATGAGTCGGTTGCAAAGTCGGGCATTTCTAGAAGTGTCTGCGGATAGGTCGGCGTACTTGTGCTGACCGCCTTGATGCGCGGCACACCTTTCAGTGATCCGAGATGCTTTTCGGCGAATGCTCGACTCGTCACGATCATCGCAGCGGCACCGTCGGATGTCGCGCAAATATCAAGCAAGCGCAAGGGGTCGCTCACCACCGGGCTATTCAAAACATCTTCAACAGCGTTCTCTTTGCGGAAACGCGCGTATGGATTATTCAGCCCGTGCAAAGAGTTCTTCACCTTCACCTGCGCAAAGTCTTCCGAAGTCGCACCATAAAGATCCATACGACGGCGAGCGAATAGCGCGAAGTACGCCGGGTTGGTCGCACCTAAAAGATGGAAACGCAACCAGTCGGGATCATTCTTCCGATCACCGCCACCAACTGGGGCAAAAAATCCCTTCGGCGTCGTATCGGCGCCAATCACCATTGCCACATCGCAAAAGCCCGCCAGAATTGAGGCGCGTGCAGTTTGCAAAGACATCGCACCACTCGCACACGCCGCATAGCTTGACGAAACGCGAGCACCGGTCCAACCCATCTTTTGCGCAAATGTTGCACCTGCAATAAAACCTGGGTAACCGTTACGAATGGTGTCGGCCCCCGCAACGTATTGAACATCTTTCCATTCGATGCCCGCATCTTTCAATGCAGCACGAGCAGCAACCATTCCGTATTCGGTGAAGTCACGACCCCACTTGCCCCACGGATGCATACCTACACCCAAAACAACTAAATCACGATCACTCATTTTGCACCTCCAGCAACTTCGTCTTGAACTGCCGGTGCCCACACGTAAACCATGTAGTCAATGCCATCTTCGCGATACAGCACATCGGTTTCAAGTTGCATCCGCATTCCAACTTTCAGATCCTTTGCCAATATTCCTTTCGGCGCTTGACCCAGAACGATGATGCCTTCTTTTTCAAGTTGCACCGCCACTAACGCGTATGGCTCAAATGGTTCGGCCGCACGATAAGGCAAAGGCGGAGCATAGCGATTCTCGGCATAACTCCAAACGGTACCGAAACGTGAAAACGGGGTCGCCGTCAACTCGTCGCTATCGCACAACGGACTCGGGCAGGCACCTTCGCGTGGCGGGAAAACATAGGTCCCACAAGCCGTGCACTGCGAACCAATCAGATGCGGATTTTGATCAAGAGTAAACCAGCCTTCAATCGCTGGCACTTGGGATGCGTTACTCGTTGCGGTTTCTGACACATCGTCAGACTAACCAACAACCGCAGATCATCACCGATTCACCGAACGGTTTGCAAGTCAAGCAGTGGAATGATTCCAGCCTTGACGACAGCGTCAAGGTCACTTTGGAGCATGTGCACTCCATCGCCGCGCAACGAGCCCGGTGTCGCTTCTGCGGCCACGACCATGCTCGACCAGTCGACCGAATAAATCTGCGGCCATCGGGTCAGCCACGTTTGCATCAGGGCATTCCAAGCCACAACTCGATCCAATTGAGCGAATTGCGCACCACCCAAAGCGCCGCCGTGAATCTCGGGACTATTCAATAGGAGCAGTTCAATACCTCGTTCATCACACGCGACGACTAATTCTTCCATCGCTACATCGTGCTTCTCTACAAAAAGTGGATCTTTGATCGTGTACCAATTCTCATCGTCAACATACTTTTGTTCTGCTTGCTCTGGAACCGAATAGACCATCACCACAACTGATGGCGCAAATGATTCAAATGCGTCATCCCACTCTGGGTGCAAAGTGGGACAATTCGTCATATCAAATTCGGCGCCATCCCACCAGCGAACTCGCGCAGCTTTAACAAGAGGACAATTTCGTCCTCCTGCCCAGAGCACGCTGTATCGATCACCAGCAACGTTGTTGATTGCTGCGGAAATTCCGTACGAAGTGGAATCTCCAATCACCATGACTCGATCACGACGATCTTCGCCTTGGAGTTTGGCATCAACAAAAGCTAATTGCGTGGCCAGTTCCTCCATAGAAGGTTGGTGCAGAGTGATCGCTTGATCCAGTCGTAAATCAGCATCATCTAGTTGGCCGCTAAACACATCGGTTTCGCCGTAATCAACCACGATGACCGGGATCGTTACAAGTGGTTGCAAAATATCGTCGACGATTTCTGCACTCAACTGAATCTGCAATGGCAATCCTGATTCGTTGACATTCCCGAGAGCTATCTGCACATTGCTTTGCAATTCAGCCAGCAATTTTCGTTCGGCTCGACCAACAGAAAGAACCACAACATCTGGCTTTGACTGGAAAATGAGCCGTTGCGCAACAGACGAAAACGATTCGCATCCTTCAATCGCTTCTGCGCTTGGCCGAATCGCGCAACCAGGTTGAATACCACTCACTATGACAATCGGAATCGAATCACTGATTGCGGTTTTTATGTCGGAAACGACAATGGATTCACTGCCAAGAACCAAAATCTTCAATGGTTCGCGGGTCGGCACTTCTGATGTAATTGAAGTGCTCGGTTGCGTAAATTGCACCAACTCATTTGGCGCATTTACTCCGGCCAAAGCGACTGGGCCACTGGGCGATACGGCGGCGATCACGATGAACGCCACCACCATTGACCCGATCATTCCAACGCCTGCCCACTTTGGCTTCGGCAATAATTTGCGGAACCGTATGGGGTTCTCGATCAGCCAGGCTGAAAGGCACGCAAAAGCAAACGTGACACCAATTCGAACCAACGAAAGTGCAAAGCCATCAAATCCCATTCGGTCTTGATTAAGAACAACAAAGACCGGCCAATGAAAGAGATACAACGAGTAGGTGATCTTCCCAACTGCGACCATTGGCCGAGACGACATCAACTTTCGGATCGGACCAGGAACCAAAACCGAAACAATGAGTAGACACGAGATCAATGAAAACGCGCTCAGGCCACCTTGGTACAACCAATTGTCTGAAGTGTGTGCGTGAGTCGCGATGTAGACGTAGGCGCCTAATGCAACAATCCCCGTCAATGCAATGATCTTGGCCCATACTCCAGCCAATTGACGACTGACCGGAATTGCCAACGCCAGCAAAGCACCAATCAATAATTCGGCTGCACGCGTATGCGTTCCGTAGTACGCCAAGTTCCGTGATTGAGTCAACACCATTGCCGCGACACTCGCTGCGGCTAATACAACAAGAACTGGGGCGAGCATTTTGCGCCAACGCAGCAGAACGATCATCAGCAGCGGAAAGACGAGATAAAACTGTTCTTCAATGGCTAAAGACCAGAAGTGCAAAACCGGTGATGGTGCCGACTCAAACAATTGTGCGTACGTTGTGCCAGCAGTAGCGAAACGCCAATTGGCCGAATATCCGAGCGCCGCGAACAAATCGCCCCGAAGGCGCTCGCCATCCAACAGACCACAGACAGCAACTATTGCGATCGCGATCAAACAAACAATCGACCCTGGGGCAAGTCGACGTAATCGACGCGACCAGAACCGCTTGAGGTCAACTTTCCCGGCTCGGGCATGATCGGCCAACATCACCTGGGTAATCAAATAACCCGACAAGGTGAAAAACAGCGAAACTCCAAAAGCTCCGCCAGGCACGAATGACCATCCAAGGTGAAACGCCATCACCGTGATGACGGCGAGTGCGCGAAGGCCATCTAGCCCAGCGACATACTCAATTCCCCCGTGATTGCGATCCCCCACGGGGTCAGGATAGTTGGGCGAATGTTCAGCGAATATGTCTCACCAACGATTTCTGACACGGCGTCAGATTTTTGATCGACTGCGACTAAGGTTCGTCACCGTATGGATCTCAACGAAACCAGTGAAGAGTCCACATTCCGCGCTGAGGCGCGGGCCTGGCTTGAGGCCAACGTGCCCACTTCTCCACTTCCTAGCTTTGACACCGAAGAAGGCTTCGCCCTCCATCGTGTGTGGGAAAAAAAGTTGTACGAGGGTCGCTGGTCGGCCGTGTCGTGGCCTGTTGAGTACGGCGGCCGCAACGCCGATTACATCAAGTGGTTGATTTTTGAAGAGGAGTATTACCGAGCGGGTGCGCCCGGTCGAGTGAATCAAAACGGCATTTTCTTACTCGGCCCCACCATTATGGAAGTCGGCACCGAAGAACAAAAAGCCAAGTTCTTGCCCTCTATGGCCTCATCAGAAATTGTGTGGGGTCAAGCCTGGAGCGAGCCCAATGCCGGCAGCGACCTGGCGGGTATTCGTAGTAAGGCAACTCGCGATGGTAATGAATGGATTTTAAATGGCCAGAAAATTTGGGCGAGCCGTGCCGTATGGGCTGACTGGTGTTTCGGAATCTTCCGCACTGACCCGACTGCCGATCGCCATCGGGGTTTGACCTTTATTCTGTGTCCCCTTGATCTGCCTGGTATCACTGTTCGACCCATCGCACAACTTGATGGCGATACTGGATTTGCCGAAATCTTTTTTGACGATGTACGCGTTCCGTTAGCGAATACTTTGGGCGAAGAAAACAAAGGTTGGGGTGTCGCCATGGCGACTGCTGGCTTTGAACGTGGCGTGAGTTTGCGTAGTCCCGCACGATTCTCTGAGGCTGTCAACCGCTTAATTCATTTGTGGCGCACTTACGCCGACCCAACAGATACTGCACTTTCAGATGCTGTCACTGATGTCTGGATGCAGGCCGAGGGTTACCGATTACACACGTATCAAACCGTGACCGGAATGCTTGAAGGTCGGGCAATTGGGGCCGAGGCAAGCCTCAACAAAATCTTCTGGAGTGAGATGGATGTGCGCATCCATGAAATCGCGCTGCAGATCCTTGGACCCGAATCCGAACGTATGGAAGGACCCTTTGAACGCTGGGTTGACGGCTTCTTGTTTTCATTGAGTGGTCCGATCTACGCCGGAACCAACGAAATTCAACGCAACATCATCGCTGACCGCGTGCTGCAATTGCCGAAGGGAATGTGACGTCATGAAATTTTCATTTACCGATGATCAACGCCTCTTCGCCGAGGGTCTTCGCGATTTATTGTCGAATGAGTGCACTCCCGCTCATGTTCGTGAGGCTTGGGAAAATCACACCGGACACATTCCACAATTGTGGACCCGCCTCTCCGAGATGGGCGTGCTCTCGATGCTCGTTTCCGAATCGGCCGGCGGAATGGGTGGCACGTTGATTGATGCCATTTTGTTATTCCAAGAATTAGGTCGAGCAGGCGTTCCCGGACCGGTGCTCGAACACATGGCGGTGGCAGCACCTGCACTTGCGAATACTTCGTGGGGGCCCTCATTAGTTGACGGTTCGCAGATTGCAACACTTTGGGTTGACAACATTCCATATGTTGCTCACGCCCAAGTTGCCAATCTTGTTTTACGCAACGAAGCAGTCATTACTGGCTTTTCGACCAGCGATGCTCATGGCATTGACGGCGGACGTCAACTGTTCACCATTTCTGGCGGAACTGAAACAAGTGCGTCTGCTGAAGTTTTCGGACTACCCGCATCAGATGTCATGGCACTCGCAAGTGCCGCTTATTTAATCGGTGCATCAGAGCGCATGATCGAAGTCGCTGCCGAATATGCGCGTCAACGCGAACAATTCGGCAAGCCCATCGGGTCTTTCCAAGCCGTCAAACACCTCATGTCTGATGCGTTACTCAAAGTTGAATTCGCCAAAGCGCCTACTTACCGAGCCGCATGGAGCGCAAGTACTGGTGCTGCGACGGCAGCTCGTGACATCAGCATGGCCAAGGCTCTCGCCAGTGAAGCCGCTTACCGAGCGAGTCGTTCAACCATGCAGGTGCACGGCGGCATTGGTTACACCTGGGAAGCCGATCTTCAACTGTGGATGAAGAAGTCGTGGGCGCTCATGCGCGCTTACGGCGATGCAACCTTCCATCGCCGTCGCGTTGGCGCTTCAGTACTCAGCAAATAGTTCGGTCAGTTATCTCAGTCTGCGAATGGTCCGCCGGTGATGGGCAGTTTGGTAATCGTGACATACCCATTTTGGAAGCCACTCACATCTCCAGTGGGCTCAACTGTTGATGCACAATTGTTGGCGTTGTAATCACGAGTACCCATTGACTCAATCGGCACTTCGATTACTCCTCGAATTTTCAGGCCCTCAGCACACGTCGGAGCGTTGATACTGGCGAATTCGGTCACTGGGGTTCCATCAGCACGAGCGATCAGTTCATCACGATGTTCCTCAATCCATTTCACGGCTGCATCGGCTGCCGTCGGATAATCCGGAGAATCAGCCAATCCCTGACTCACTGCAATTGATGGAATATTCCGCTGGGCTGCAGCGCGCGCCGCCCCAACTGTGCCCGACAACGAGACGATTTCCAGCGAATAGTTCTGTCCATTGTTAATTCCAGAGACCACAAGATCGGGTACAAAGTCAATACCGCCTTGATCAATGGCCCACACCATGCTGTCGGCAGGGAAACCAGCAACTGCTTTGGCGGCGTAACCGCTCTTGGTTGTCGCATCGGTAACCGTCAAAGCACCTTCGGTCGTTTTGCTGCCACTACCACTTTGATTTTCAAGCGGCGCAACGACGGTGAGTTCAACATTGTCGAGTTGCAGCAATGCCTGCACGATCACATCAATACCATCGGCACCAATACCGTCATCATTCGTCACCAAAATTTGCAACGGTTCTGTGACTTCAGTCGTCGTCGGAGCTTCGGTCACCGGAGCATCAGTCGTCGGAGCGTCAGTAACCGGTACTTCCGTTTCAACAACTGAAGGATCAGAGGCGTTGTTCGAACTATCGCCACTCGAGCAGGCCACTAAACCTGATAGGGCGACAATGACACCAAGTGCAAAAGATCTACGCATCAGAATCACAACTTTCTTTTTTGGACAGTCCCCAACTTTATATTTCACCAATCGCGGCGACGGCATATGCCACCGCCAGTTCACCCCAGCGACTAGAACTGTTATGTGACAGTTCAAGCGACAGAAACTAGATCGCGACTCGCCATCGCTCTGGCCGTCGGTCTTGGTGCCGGCTTGCTCTCAGGACTGTTCGGCGTCGGTGGAGGCATTTTGATCGTGCCGGCCTTTGTTTTACTCCTCAAGTTTGATCAGCGCCTTGCTAACGGAACTTCTCTTGGGGCAGTTTTACCAATCTCTGTCGCAGGCCTCATTACCTACTGGACCCAAGACAACGTCGACTGGTTCATGGCGTTGTGGCTCGCCATTGGAGCCTTAGCTGGTGCAGTAGTTGGCACCAAGTGGATTCACATTCTTCCCAAAAAAGTTTTGGGCAATCTCTTTGCAGTCATGCTTCTCATCACCGCCATTCGTTTGTTCATTCCGTTGAACGCAGATGGTCGTGAAGCCTTGACAGTCTTTGCGGCGATTGCCCTTGTCTTTATTGGTTTCGTCACCGGAACGTTGGCCGGCTTACTTGGTATCGGCGGCGGCGTCGTCATGGTTCCGGCGATGTCTGTTTTCTTTAGCGAACTCAGCGTCGTTGCCAAGGGCACGTCAGTCGCAGTCATTATTCCAACATCTATGATGGGAACGTGGCGTAATTGGAAGGCCGACAACGTTGACCTGCGTGTCGCAAGCATCGTCGGTGTCTCTGGAATCATCTCGGCAATTGGCGGAGGAATCATCGCCGATCAGATGTCGCAAGATCTTTCCAATGTTTTGTTTGCTTCACTTGTTTTGATTGTCGCAATCCGAATGGTTTGGGACCTGCAACGTAATCCCGACAACAATCACTGACGCGAAGCAACAACCTCAGCAAGTTCTTCTATCATCGCAGGGTCGCTAGTTGCGGGAACAACAATGAACTCGTCTGCGCCTTCTGCTTCAACTTGATCAAGTAAGTCAACCAGTCGTGATTGCTCGTTGAGCGTCATCGCCTCTGATAATGACTTCGCTAAATCAGGTGAAAACACATGCAAGTACGTTGCCGCAAAATCGCGCAAAGTTTCAGCAGCATTCGCGCCAAGTGCAACAAACGACCCCGTCACTAATCGAGGCTTATCGGTACGACCTGCGTTATTCCAAGCAC
Source organism: Actinobacteria bacterium casp-actino2 (assembly GCA_001510335.1). Lineage (GTDB taxonomy): Bacteria > Actinomycetota > Acidimicrobiia > Acidimicrobiales > Ilumatobacteraceae > Casp-actino8. The sequence goes on from LFFB01000001.1 coordinate 23,847, forward strand.
TTTCTGTCGCCCGAAATAGTCGTCCGGCTTCACGAGAATCACCCAACAACGTAAAACCGCTAACGCCCACAGCCCACTGAGCCGCACGAGCTAACGACTTCGGACCCATTGCCGACGCCAAGACCGGCGGACCACCTGCCTGCAACGGGGCAGGCCCCACCTTCTCACCATCAGCAGCGACGCCGCCCGCCCACAGTCGCTTCAGTTCAAAAACTGCCTCATCGAGTCGTTTGTGGCGGCCAGCAAATGGCGAACCCAATGCGGCATAGTCCTGTTGACGTCCGCCCACTCCGACCGCCACTTCAACTCGTCCGCCCGACACCACATCCATTGACGCCAGTTCTTTGGCCACGAGCGCCGGCGCATGCCAGGGCAGCACCGCCACGTTGACCAAAATTCGCACTCGCTCGGTCAGGACCGCGGCCGCTGAACACAGGGTAAAACCGTCCAAATTGTGAAAAGTGATGCGTTCACCTGCCGAAATACTTGAAAATGGGCCCGAATCCACTTCGCGGCACCATTCCACCAGTCGATTTCGGTCCAGACCGGTCGCCATTTGCGGCAACGCCACGCCGACCGTCATTCGGGGCTTTGCTTGAGTCTGCTTAGGGGGAACCATGCTCCGAGCGTAGGTCGCCTCAGGCCGACAACGCCCATTGCACGCAGAATCTGACGCGGCGTCAGATTCGGGTGCTACCCTCAGACTCATGCGCGAATTGCCAAAAATCATCTCGGTTGACGACCACATCACTGAACCAGCGACTGTCTGGTCGGACCGCCTTCCCTCGAAGTACGCCGACGTCGGACCACGAGTCCACCGCCTGCCCGTAAAGCAAATGACGTTCGTCGGTGGAACCTTCACCGCCATCCCCGGCGAAAAAGGTGAAGAGGGCCCGTTGGCCGATTGGTGGTTCTACGAAGACCTCCGTCGTCCACTCACTCGACTCGACACCGCTGTCGGTTTCTCACGTGATGAAGTCATCTTAGCGGGCATCACCTATGACGAAATGCGTCAAGGTAGTTACAAACTCAAAGAACGTCTCGAAGACATGGACACTGCAGGCATTGAAGCTTCATTGTGCTTCCCCACCTTCCCGCGATTCTGCGGACAGACTTTCTACGAAGCCAAAGACAAAGAACTCGCCATGTTGTGTGTACGTGCGTACAACGACTGGATGGTTGAAGAATGGTGTGGCGAATCAGGCGGACGTATGTTGCCGTTGTGCATTATTCCGTTGTGGGACCCAGTAGCTGCTGCTGCCGAAGTACGTCGCAACGCAGCACGAGGTGTTCACGCAGTGTGCTTCAGCGAAATCCCCACCAACCTCGGATTGCCCAGTATCCATGACAAAGATGGATACTGGAAGCCCTTCTTCGCTGCTTGTAACGAAACAGCAACAACAATCAACATGCATATTGGTTCAGGATCAAAGATGCCGAGCACTTCACCTGATGCGCCCGCAGCTGTTGGCTCAACACTCACGTTCGCGAACTGCTGCTTCAGCATGGTCGATTGGCTCATGAGTGGTGTCTTCACCGAATTCCCCAATCTCAAAATTGCGTACAGCGAAGGCCAGATCGGTTGGATTCCGTACATCCTCGAGCGCGCCAACAACGTATGGGAAGAGAATCGTGGTTGGGGCGGCATCGCCGACAAAGTTTTGGTTCCACCGAGCCAGTTGTTCAAAGAGCACATCTACGGCTGTTACTTCGATGACCCGCACGGCTTGCGTTCACTCGAAGAAATCGGCGTCGACAATGTCACCTTTGAATGCGATTACCCGCACTCAGATTCGACGTGGCCACACACTGCCAAGATTGCTGCAGAGCAGACCCGCGAACTCAGCGATGAGGTCGTGTACAAGTTGATGCGCGGCAACGCCATCAAGATGCTCAGCATTACGCACCTCAAGTAATTGTGTTGACCATCCCGCAAGTAGTGCGGGCCACCGCGAAGTTCGGCGAACGTGAAGCTTTAGTTGACGGCTCACGACGTTGGTCTTTCATTGAAGTCGTCCACGAAATCGAATCGGCAGCACGCGCCTTCATTGCCCAAGGTCTTGGACATGGTGACCGCGTTGCGATTTGGGCGCCCAACAGTGCCGAATGGATTTTTGCTGCGCTTGGCGCTCAACTGGTCGGTGGAGTTTTAGTACCAATTAACACCCGCTTCAAGGGCCACGAGGCGGCGTACGTCATTGAACGAAGTGGCGCCAAGTTTCTATTTTGTTGCAACGATTTTCTCGGCACCAACTACGTCAATGAGCTACGTCAGGCAGGCGAAAACACCGAATGCCTTTCGAACATCATCGTGATTTCAGGCAATGCCGCCAACGACGATCAGACTTGGTCGCAATTCATTACCAGCGGCTCAACGACATCAGACGCATTGGTTAAACAGCGCGAATCACAAGTACTTCCAGAAGATCTCTGCGACATCATTTTCACATCCGGAACAACCGGAAAACCAAAGGGCGTGATGTCGCGCCACGATCAAACAATTCGCGTCTTTCTTGAATGGTCCAACATTGTTGGCCTGAACGAGACTGACCGCTACTTAATCGTCAACCCGTTCTTTCACACCTTTGGATACAAGGCCGGTTTCCTCGCATGCCTATTGCGTGGTGCCACAATGGTGCCCGTACCCGTCTTTGACGTTCCATCGGTTCTGCAAAAAATCAGCGACGAAAAGATTTCGGCACTTCCAGGTCCACCCACTTTGTATCTCACAATTCTCAATCATCCCGACCGGGCCAAGTTTGATCTGTCTTCGTTACGTCTCGCTGTCACTGGTGCTGCCGCTGTTCCCGTTGAGATGATCAAACGAATGCGCGATGAATTGAACTTTGAAGTGATCTTGACTGCGTACGGCCTCACCGAATCAACGGGCACCGTCACAATGTGTCGCGCCGAAGATGATCCCGTCACAATCTCAACAACCAGTGGTCGCGCAATCACCGATGTCGAAGTTCGAGTCGTCGATGAAAACAATCTTGAGGTAGCACATGGACAGTCTGGCGAAATCGTTTGCCGTGGCTACAACGTGATGCCTGGATACTTTGCCGATCCAGAGGCCACGGCACAAACAATCGATGCTGATGGGTGGCTACACACTGGCGACATTGGTGTCATGAACGAACATGGATACATCACGATCACCGATCGACTCAAAGACATGTTCATCGTCGGAGGCTTTAATGCATACCCGGCAGAAATTGAAAATGAATTCATGAATCATCCAGCAATTGCACAAGTCGCAATTGTTGGTCGCCCCAACGAACGTATGGGCGAAGTTGGACATGCATTCGTGGTGAAGCGCCATGATCAACGCGTTGACATTGACGAACTGTTGAATTGGGCGCGCAATCGAATGGCGAACTACAAGGTTCCGCGATACATCACATTTGTTGATGCACTTCCCACCAACGCCAGCGGCAAAGTTCTCAAATTTGAACTGCGAAATTCTGTTAGATAATTACACGTTGTAGATCGTGGCGCGACGGGCACGACGGCGTTGCCCGTGGTAATCATTTAAGGCGTAATGCATTGTGTAACGGTTATCCCACAGTGCGGCATCGCCCGAGGTCCACTTCCACCGAATCTGCAACTCGGGTCGTTCTGCCGTCTGGTTGATGACCTCAAGGAGGTGCATGCTCTCCATTGGCGTTAATCCGACAATCGAGTTCGTCCAACCGCGATTAACAAACAGAACTTTCTCGCCGGTCACGTGATGTTCCCGCACCATCGGATGCACTGCGGTCCCGGTCTTTGGTGGACGGCCATGCATGGCATTGAGTCCGCTGATGAAATCTTGCACCGGAGTGCTCAAAGAATTGAAGGCCTTGATTTGATTCGACCACATGGTGTCGCCGCCAGAGGTCGCGGCAATCTCCATCACAAACATCGACCCGATTGGCGGATTACCAGTGAAAGTCACGTCGGTGTGCCACACCGCGGTCTGACGAGGGTCGAGTTTCAGCTCTGTGTCCAACACCAAGATTTCGGGGAATCCCTCATCGCGCAAAGACGGTGCGTTGCGGTAATCGCCACCGGCTTCGGTGGTCGCCGCAATGTGGTTTCCGAAGAGTCGCGCCAAGCGCATTTGATCGGCGGGGGCCAAATTGGCTCCAGGGAAAAACAGCACTAGGTGTTCGGCCCAAGCCGCCTTCAGATCGACCGCAATTTCGGCAAGGGCTTCGTCGCTCAACTTGGTGACTTCAAGACCCTCAACGACCGCCCCAAGAGCGCCCGGAAGTGGTGAAATTGCAATCTTTGAGCCAGAAATCAAATTGGTCATAGGCGCACCGTACAACGGTTCGGGCACCATTGAAAGACCTTTCTGACTCGCCGTCAGATTTTCGAGGCCGCTGCACTAGAGTTCTTTCACTGTTTGAGGGGGAAATCCATGAAGGGCATCGTTTACAACGGGACCACAACCGAACTAGTCGACGGACTCACACTTCGCGCTCCTGGCCCACGAGAAGTCGTGGTTCAGGTAGCAGCCGCCGGCCTGTGCCACAGCGACATCTCATATATGAGCGGCATGTACCCCGTTCCTTCTCCTGGCGTGTGTGGCCACGAGGCTGCCGGAGTCGTTGCCGAAGTTGGCAATGCCGTCACCCATGTTCAACCCGGCGACCACGTCATCATCGCTACGCTTGCTGCCTGCGGATTTTGTCAATACTGCATGGACGGTCGACCAACGGCGTGTCGAGCAACTCTTGGTAACTGGAGTCAACCATTCACATTGAATGGTGATCCCATTTACAACTTCGCTGCCACCAGTGCGTTTGCTGAAAAAACCCTCGTACGTGATGTGCAGTGCGTCAAGATTCCGAAAGATGTTCCGCTCACGTCGGCTGCACTTGTTGGTTGCGGTGTCGTCACCGGAATGGGTGCGGTTTTCAATCGTGCCAATGTCAAGCGTGGACAGTCGGCACTTGTGTTTGGTGTTGGTGGAGTCGGACTCAACGTCATCCAAGCACTCAAGGTACAAGGCGCCACCACCATCATCGCGGTTGACACCGTTCCAGAAAAAGAAGCACTCGCACGTCAGTTTGGCGCGACCCACTTCTTAGATGGCCGTACCGCCGACGTCATCGCCGAAGTCGGTGCCATCATGCCCTTTAACGAGTCAATGCCCCGCGGACCGTTCAATGCCGGCGGAGTGAACTGGGCTTTCGATTGTGTCGCTCATCCGGCAGTAACTCGCAATGCTCTTGAATGCCTCGATTGGGAAGGCACCGTTGTCGTCATCGGCGTTACTAGTCAGACCGCAGAATTCTCTGGTCTGTACACGCGTCTGACACAAGTTGATCGTGGCATCATCGGCTGTCGTTACGGAACCATTAGTCCACAACGCGACATTCCGTACATCATCGATCTGTACCGCCGCGGCGAAGTGTTGCTTGACGAACTCGTGAGCGCAACTTTTCCCCTTGCCAATTGGGAAGACGCCGTTCATGGGCTCGAGAGCGGCAACGTTGCTCGCGCTGTCATCACTTTCTAGAAATCGGAAATCACAACAATGACTTCGCATATTGCCGGCACAATTGAGACAGAGGGCAAGACTCTCTGGCAACTGATCTCAGAGCGTGCCTTAGTAACACCCGACAAGCGTATGGCACTCGACGAAAGTGGTCGCACGATGACGTACGGCGAATACAAGAATTGGTGCGAACGTGTCGCCGCTGGTCTTTCGCAAAAAGGAATCATCGAAAACACCAATGTTTCATGGGTGCTTCCTTCACGTTTTGAATCGCTCGTTCTTACTGGCGCATTGTCCCGTATGGGCGCCATTCAAAACCCAATCTTGCCGATCTATCGCAATCGTGAAGTTACGTTCATCACGACGCAGTCAACCTGCAAGGTTTTGATTGTCCCGCACGTCTTCCGTGGCTTTGATTACTTGACGATGGCTCAAGAAGTGGTCGCAACACTTGATCAAGACGTAGAGATCATCGTGGTTGACCCCGACCTACCCGAGGCTGACCCTGACGCAATTGGTTTACCCACATATCGAGCCGACCTCGATGCAATTCGCTGGCTCTTTTATTCGTCAGGAACAACCGCCGATCCCAAAGGCGCCAAACACAGTGACAACAGCATGTCGGCGGCAAATGACGGAATGCAATGGAGCATGGAGGTTGGACCCAGCGACAAAGCAGCGGTGGTCTTCCCTATCACTCACGTCGGTGGACTGGTGTGGCTCTTCAATGCCATGCAAACTGGCGTTGAATTGTTGATGGTTGAAACTTTTGATCCAGCAAACACACCGAAGTGGTTGGGAGAAAATGGCGTAACGTGCGCCGGCGCCGGAACTGTTTTCTGGTTGACCTACCTCAACGCTCAACGTCAACTACCAGTTGGTGAACGACTACTGCCCAATGTCCGCATCTTTAACGGTGGCGGTGCCCCTAAGCCAAAAACCTTGAACGCAGAAATGATGGAAGCATTTGGTGCTCCGCTGATTGGCGGGTGGGGTCTCACTGAAGCACCCATCAACACCATGATTCACGTTGACGATCCTGATGAAAAGAAAGCTCTTACCGATGGTCGGCCGTGTCCTGGTGTCACCCTGCGCACCGTCATTGATGGTCGCGTTTGTGCTCCAGGCGAAGAAGGCGAACTACGCGTTAAAGGTCGCCAGGTGTGTCAGGGTTATTTAGATTCATCTCTTGACGCCGATGCATTTGACGAAGATGGCTGGTTCAGGACCGGCGACCTCGGAGTCATTGATGCTAAAGGATTCGTCTCAATCACTGGTCGCTTAAAAGACATCATCATCCGCAAGGGCGAGAACATTTCAGCCAAAGAAATTGAAGACCTGCTGTTCGCTCATCCGGCAATTGCCGATGCTGCAGTAATCGGTTTGCCCGATAAGAACAGCGGCGAACGCGCGTGCGCGGTTGTCGTGTGCAAAGCAGATTCAACAATTTCATTTGACGAGATGGTGAGTTTTCTCAAGACTCAACAACTTTCGGTACACAAGATTCCTGAACAACTCGAAATTGTTGCCGCACTTCCGCGCAACCCCAGCGGAAAAGTTCTCAAGAAAGATCTACGAGCTACCTACGGAGGAGCATCATGAGTACCGCGAAGAAAGCAACTGCAAAAAAGGCACCGACCAAGAAGGCCGCCCTCAAGCCTGCGCCGACATATAAGCGCCTAAAGGGTCAGCGTATTTTCATTACTGGTGCAGGATCTGGCATTGGTCGCGCGACTGCTCTTCGTTTCGCAGCCGAAGGTGCCCAACTTGCACTGGCCGATCTTCGCGGGGCCAAAGAGACAGCTGCTGAAATCAAGAAGGCCGGCGGCACCGCTACCGCCTACGACCTTGATGTCACCAAGGCAGTCGATGTTGAGAAGGTTCTCAACAAAGCCGCCAAGGCACTCGGTGGTCTCGACATCGTGTGCAACATTGCTGGCATCGGACACTTCGCAAACAGCCACGAAGAAACTCCCGAGTGGTTTGATCGCATCGTGTCGGTCAACCTCAATGGCACTTTCTATGTGGCGCGCTACGCGCTTCCCCATCTTCTTGACACATATGCCAAGACTGGTCACGATGGAGTCATTGTGAACACTGCATCAACCTCAGGCTTGATGGGTGCGCCTTGGAGCGCTGCGTATTGTGCAAGCAAAGGTGGAGTCGTCAACCTCACTCGTGCGCTTGCCTATGAATACCGCGGCAAAGGCGTACGCGTTAATGCCATTGCACCAGGTGGAACGAATACCAACATCGTTAACTCATTCATGAGCCTTCCCGCCGATGCCGACTACAAGCTCATGGGAAAGATCATGACTCCTATGGATCAGGCCGAACCCGATGAGATGGCCAATCTCTTTGCATTTATCGCATCTAACGAAGGTCGCTACATGACGGGCTCAATTGTCGTCATCGACGGCGGCATTACCTGCTGAAAGAAGTACATCATGGGAATCTGCGACGGACGGGTCGTCATCATCACTGGAGCTGGACGCGGTCTTGGTCGTGCTCATGCTTTAGCTTTCGCTGCTGAAGGAGCCAAGGTTGTCGTGAACGACGTTGGTGCTTCGCTCACTGGCGAAGGACACGATCTCACCCCTGCTGCCGAGGTTGTTGCCGAAATCAAAAGTCTCGGCGGCGATGCAATCGTCAATGACGACGATGTGAGTGATTGGGATGGTGCTGGTCGCATGATCAAGCAAGCCATTGACACATTCGGTCATCTCGACACCTTGGTGTGTAACGCTGGCATTGTGCGCGACCGCATGATTGTGAACATGTCAGTCGATGAATGGGACGCCGTGATGAAGGTTCACTTACGCGGCATGTTCTGTCCAGTGCGCCAGGCAGTTGACTATTGGCGAGCCATGAGCAAGGCCGGCACACCGATTGATGCCCGTGTTGTCACCACATCGTCTGGCGCGGGACTCTTCGGCAGCGTGTCACAAGCCAACTATTCAGCAGCCAAAGCCGGTATCGCTTCGTTCACCATCGTGGCTGCCGCCGAACTTGATCGTTACGGCGTGAAGATCAACGGCATTGCGCCATCAGCACGTAGCCGAATGACTGAAGAAGCGTTTGCTGACATGATGAAGAAGCCCGAGTCTGGCTTCGATGCCATGGACCCTGCCAATGTGAGCCCAGTCGTTGTGTGGCTAGGTTCATCAGCATGTGAAATCTCAGGACGCATGTTTGAAACAGTCGGCGGCGAACTTTCTGTTGCCGATGGCTGGCAACATGGCGCACCCTTCAATAAGGGTGCGCGTTACGAACCTGCCGAGATTGGTGCAGTTGTTGCCGACCTCATTCGCGAGGCACCGAAGCCCGCACCCGTGTACGGTGCTAACTGATGAGTGATGATGTATTTGCCGCCGACGGTCGAGTCATCGGATCTCGTGCTTTAGTAACTCGCCGAAAACTCCTTGATGCAACAGCAAAGTTGCTGGATGAACAAGGAATTCTTGATCTGCGCGTTGTCGATATATCGCGCGACATCGGTTCTTCACCGGCAACTTTTTATCAGTACTTCAATGATGTTGATGAGGCCATTCTTGAACTTGCCAAAGAAGCAACCGACGACGAAAAACCATTAGTTGCATTGCTGCAACCAGGTTGGAATGCACCAGATGGACTTGAGCGGGCTGGTCAATTTGTTGATGCCTACATGGCCTTCTGGGACAACCACCATGCAGTGCTTCGTGCCCGCAACTTAAAGGCCGAAGAAGGTAACCGTCACTTCCGAGCCGTACGCACCGAAGCCAACTTGCTCGTGATGGATGCGCTACAAGCAATGGTCTCAGAAGGAGTCGCTTCCAAGCGGCTTCCCGAATCACTTGACCCGTTCACAACGGCTGCAGCTGTTGTTGCGATGTGTGAACGATTGTTGGCGTTTCAACCCGAAATGGCCAAGCGCGGTGCCAATCGTGATGCCATTCGCAACACCTTGGCTACTTTGCTGTACGGCGCGTTAACTGGCCACTAGTTACGAATCAGAGACCCCGAATCAGAGACCCCGAATCAGAGACCCCGAATCAGAGACCCCGAATCAGAGACTCGGAATAAGACTGGCGAGTTCTTTGAATTCGTTCATGGTGACAGCAGCCGGATTGGCCGACAACACCTGAATGCTCACATGGTCGGCGCCAGCATCTAAATGGGCCTTAATGCGTGCGTGGATATCGTCAAGGGAACCCCAAGCAACAATCGCGTCAACCAATTTGTCTGACGGACCGTTTGCGGTGTTGAGGTCTCCGTCTCCCCAACCCAAACGACGCAGGTTGTTGGTGTAGTTCGGAAGTCCCATGTATGTCGACATGTGGCCACGTGCAACCGCGCGAGCCTCTTCGGCATTGGTTGAGAAGACGACTGCTTGTTCGGGCGCCAGCAATGCATCAGGCCCGAGAGCTGCACGCGCGATTGGCGTGTGTTCCACCGGAACGAAATAAGGATGCGCACCCAAGGTTCGCTCAGCCGACAACTTCAGCATCTTCGGACCAAGCGCAGCGAGGCAACGAGCGGTCGGTTCAGTTGGACTAGACGCGAAGAACAAACTGCGATCCATCGCATCGAGGTACGCGACCATGTTTGAGTACGGCTTTCCATATGGCACTCCATGAAATCCCTCAACGGCTGGCTGATGACTCACGCCGATTCCTAACAAGAAGCGATCGGGAAAAGCTTCGGTCAATGTTTTTTGACCAGCCGCCATCGTCATTGCCGAACGAGCATGCAATGAAGCAATGCCTGTTGCCATGATGAGCTTTTCCGTCGCCGACAACAACAGTCCGCATGACGCGAATGGTTCGCGACCGACGGCTTCTGGAACCCACACCGCACCAAAGCCCAGTTCTTCAATTTGAGCCGCAACCTTTTGCGCCTCTTTCATGGGCTGCATATCAAGCTGGAAGGTCCAGATACCTAATTTGCCAAGTGAGTTCTTTGTGAAAGCCATAGGCGAACCCTACGTCGTTGACAGTCTCATCTTTCAGTTTGGTGGATATTGAATTGTGTATCCAGGGTTATCAGGGTTGATTCGACCAGAACCCTGAGCGCCGAACAAACGGGTCGCTGCATCCCACATATCATCGACGAGGTCCCAGCCGGCAGCGTTGGTCTCTTCGTAGTGACCCTCCGGTTCACCCAACTCTCGACCTAACGCTTGTCCGTAGCGACAAACGGCAGCAACTGCTGCTGCGTCATCTCCGTATGCAGCGAGAGCCGCTGCGTCATCTGTGATCTTTTTGCATGTCAACCCGCCGACCGCATCAGGGTATTCAATAATGCCGCGCGCATTCAGATCGGCGCAGGTGACGCCAACTGGTAGCGCGATCTCAAGACATTTCAAGCGGTACTCCGCCACAGGAACCCAGTATCCAAGTGCCTCAGTTCCGAGACCCACCGTAAACAGCACATCACGCTCAACCAATAACGTCAAGTAGCCCGGAAACTCGTAGTCAACCCCTTCTGCGTGAATACCGGGAGCATCGAGATAATACTTGGCTGTATTCGTATCAAAATCTTCCGGTAAACCGATGACCAATTCCGGTGGTATTTCACCAGGCATAAAAATGAAGCCGACTGAACCAAGATCCAAGAATGAGATACGTGTCTTTAACACATTCCCCACTCGTATTTCGCTATCAGTTAAAGGTGTCAATACTGGATCAGTCTCAAGTTCTCGGTTATCGCTCACACAGGTCGCGTCTGTCTTTGGCAGGCCCTCCTCACAAACGAATAACACTGGATCCTGCCATGCCAAGTCACCGTCGGCGATGAGCAAACGGAAGCCGATGTTGGTCAGATTGGTGTAAAAAGATTCTGTCTTAAAGGCAACCTTGCTGATGGTGATCGCTTCAGCCCGATCAAGCAAATCAGTCACAGCCTGCGCTAGTTGAGCTCCAATGGCCTCAGTACGCGCCAAATTACGACAACGTAAATCCTCACAGCCCGCTACCGGTTCGGCTCCCATCGGTGCATTCCATCCGTCACCAATGGGATGGGCTGTCGTGACATTCCATATGTCAGATCCACCTGGACCCACCTGATTACCAAGCGCCCCATTGAGATACAAAATCTCGCCAAATCCCGCTACTTGTAGTCGTTCACGCAAGACACCTGGGTAATCCGCGGTGAGGTAACGACCCTCGGCCGAACATGAATCGGCATCCCAACCTTTTTCCAAGCAAATGGCATCAAGATTGGGCACATCAGGTGGGTTCCATCCAAGAGTGACCTCTGGATGAGCGCTCCACTGAACAACTGTGGCAATCGCCGACTGGTCAACAGAACTTGTTAAGTTGAGAACATTCAGGCGTGGATCAAACACAACCGGGTCACGACTGTCATTCATGCCAAACCGATGCTCACCAGAAATGGCTGTTGCGGTTGCCGGCCGAAGGTCGGCAACCGCCGCAACAACGACCCCAGCGACAACATCAGCCATATGCGAATACCAATCATCGTTAATCGAAAACACCGAATCTGGGCCATGATGATTATGAGTGGCGTTAATCAAGATTGGGACCTCCTGCCAATCTTCAGGCAGTAGCTCCCTGGCCCGACGCACAATCTCATCACTGTCACCGGAGATAATCAAGTACACATCGACGGCAACCACGATGGCGCGTTCACCATCATTGTCAAGGGCTAACGCCGTTGCTCGAATGTCGTCGTGTACCCAACTGGCATTATCCGAACCATTGCCCACATCAACTGAACCTTGATCAAATGACTCCACATAAACGCCAATGTCATTAGGGTCAAGAGTCGCTCCATTCCAACCAGGAGCCTCTGACAAATAATCAGTCGTACCATTTACCGTCGGCAGCACTGAGGCACTCGCGGATCCTGCAAGCAGACTCGAATCCGAATCCACTTCTGAGTCGGGAGCCACCGTTGAGTCAACCACCGCAGTCGTGGCTGAGGTTTTTTCTGAGCCATCAGAATCACCCGAGCTACACGAAACACCAACAATTACGAGAGTTGCCAGTGCCGAAAGTCCAACGACTTTTCTCAACTGCTTCATCATGTCCCCCAAACCTGATCACAAGCTAATTGCTCTACACATTAACCTTCGTTGAGCCAAGCATCAATCAGTTTGCGGGCAATCGAAATTCCAGGAGGAATATTTGGCAGGGCATCTTTGCGATACCAATTCGCGTCCAAAATTTCGGTGGGATCACACACGATGTCACCACTCACCCACTCGGCACGAAAGCCCAACATCAAACTGTGCGGGAACGGCCACGGTTGACTACCCATGTACTTCACGGTCCCAACATTCACGCCAACTTCTTCAAAGACTTCGCGCACAACAGCACCTTCAAGAGTTTCACCTGGCTCAACAAACCCAGCGAGGCAGCTATACATCGGTCCGCGAAATTGCACGCCTTGCGCAAGCAATGCTTCTTGATCGGGTCCAGGTTCACCGCGCGTCACCAATGTGATCATTGCTGGAGCAAGTCGCGGGAAGTTCACGAGACCACACGCTGGGCAACGCATAGCGCGCTCACCACGGGCTGGCTCGGTGGCTTCACCGCAACGACCACAGAACCGATGCGTGCGAGCCCACTCAACTAATTGAACGGCTCGACCGGCGACTAGCCAATCTTCTTCGGGAGCACGTCCAAACAAACTAAAGAGATCAAGCGCTCCGCCATCTGACGGGTCGTTTCCCCGAGGCACATCGACGCCCCAACAAGCATGTCCATCCAGCATTCCTAAGAAATGGGTTGAATAGTCAGTCTCGACGGCCTCATCATGAATCCAGACCTTTGATTCAACAACGTGAAAATACCGATGTCCAACCAGATCGGGCGCGGGTTTCATTGAGGGCAGAAAGCGCGAAGGGCGCGAAATCGAACCTGGGCCAAAGGATGCGGGTTGCTGCGAATCGGTCACCCCTAGAGCATGACCGTAAGATGACCACTATGTCTAACTCCAACACCCCCAACACCGGCCGCACCGTCGTTATTGTCGACGCCGTCCGCACACCCATTGGCCGCAAGAACGGTGGCTTGTCCACTTTGCACCCCACCGACCTTCTTGGTTTGGTGCAAAAGGCCATCGTCGAGCGCACCGGCATTGACCCGTCCAAAATTGAGCAGGTCGTTGGTGGAAACGTCAGCCAAGTTGGCGCACAAAGCTTTAACGTCACTCGCACCGCATGGTTGTCGGCAGGTCTTCCGCTCACAACTGCGTGCACCACTGTTGATACACAGTGTGGATCAAGTCAGCAAGCAACTGGTCTTGCTGCTTCACTCATTTCATCGGGCGTTGTTGATATTGCAGTTGCATGCGGTGTCGAGTCAATGAGTCGCGTCCCGATCGGCAGTAACTCAAACGCATTCACCAAAGATCCCAAGACCAAGGCTGAAGTTTCACTTGGTAAGGCCGTGAGCAAGAGCTACTTCGAACATTACGAATTCACTTCACAGTTTGAAGGTGCCGAGCGCATTGCAGACTTGTGGAATATCACCCGTACCGATACCGACAACTTCGGAATGCAGTCGCAACAGCGCGCCGCGCGCGCGTGGGCCGAAGGTCGTTTTGATGGTCAGTTCATCACCGTCAATGCACCCGATCTCGATGCCGATGGCAAGCCAACTGGTTCAACTCATGCAGTTGCCCGCGACGAAGGTATGCGCGACACAACGCTCGAATCACTCGCGTCGCTCAAGCCAGTCGCTCGCGAAAACGGCGTGCACACCGCTGGCAACTCATCACAAATTTCCGATGGTGCCAGCGCCATCTTGATGATGACCGAAGAAAAAGCCAAAGAGCTTGGTCTCAAGCCGCGTGCGCGCATTGTTGATAGTTGCCTCGTCGGCGTTGACCCAGTACTCATGTTGACTGGCCCCATCGATGCCACCAAGCGTTTGCTTGAGCGCAACAACCTCACCATCGACCAAATCGATACTTTCGAAATCAACGAAGCATTTGCTTCAGTTGTGTTGGCATGGGCCAAAGAGGTCGGTGCCGATCTTGAAAAGACCAACCCGAATGGTGGAGCAATTGCTTTAGGCCACCCACTCGGAAGCACCGGCACAATTCTGACCACCAAGGCTCTCTATGAACTTGAGCGCACTGGTGGTCGTTACGGATTGATCTCCATGTGCTGCGGTGGTGGCCTTGGCACCGGAACGCTGATCGAGCGTCTCTGAACTAATCATCCAAATTCATAACCGCTCAAAAGTTTTCTTTTCCCACACTGGGGTTATGAAAATGAAATTCATTAACAGTTCAGGACTCGGCGTAGTCCTGACCTGTTTGATTTTGAGCAACTGTTCACCAAGTGAATCGCCTCTTCCCGAAGGAGCAAATGGTCGCATCGTGAAAGTCATTGACGGCGACACCATTGATGTCTCCATGAATGGTCACACCGAACGCGTGCGACTGATTGGTATTGATACTCCCGAAACAAAGAAGCCCGATTCCCCGCTTGAGTGTTTTGGTCCCGAGGCCACCGATCGCATCAAAGAGCTTTTGCCAGTCGGCACCCCTGTATTGGTGCAACGCGATATCGAGGCCCGAGACCCGTATGGGCGACTTTTGGGTTATGTCTATCGCACCTCCGATCGTCTCTTCGTCAATGAATACCTCATTGTGAATGGTTATGCCCGCCCATTATCAATCGCCCCAAACACTGCGTTTACTGCCCAATTTGCCGGTCAGAGCCAACTCGCACGATCAACCCGAACCGGACTGTGGGGCGAGTGCCCACCAGAGCCATAACCTTCGCCGATAGCGTGACGGCGTGAGCAACAACGAGATCAGTCTCGCCGAGCGACTCGGTTACGAAGCCAGCCAAAAGTTGGTCATCGTTTCGTGCGACGACCTTGGTTCATGCCATGCCGCCAATATCGGCGTGTATGAAGCGATTCGTCATGGCATTGCCTCATGTGCTTCGGTCATGGTTCCTGCACCGTGGGCGCGCCATGCTGCCGAAATGTATGACGGCGAAGACATCGGCGTACACATCACTCTCAATGCCGAGCATCCGCTCTATCGCTGGGGTCCTATTACTCATGCACCATCACTTCTGTCTGGCGATGGCGGCTTTCCACGAAATGTGGATGATCTTTGGGAACATGCTGATCCTGCTGAAGTACTTCGTGAGTGTCGCGCCCAAATTGAACGCGCCACAATCTGGGGCTTTGATGTTTCACATCTCGCACCTCATCTCAGTGTGATCACACTGAGACCCGAATTCTTTGACATCTATCTTGAGTTGGCAGTTGAATTTCAGTTGCCCATTCGTCTTCCTTCAACGTTGACTGCTGAGCAAGCTGGCTTCCCATTCCGTCGACTTGCGGCCGAGGAAGGAATTGTTTTCCCCGACCACTTCGACCATGACTGGCGCGCCGGAAGTCGCGAGCGGGTGTACAACGCAATTCGCGGCCTGAAACCGGGCGTGACCGAAATTCACATTCAGCCAAGTATTGACACTGCCGAAGTTCGTGCACTCACCGATCATGCCGATGAGTGGATCGATGATCTTGATCTGGCCCTGCACGACACAACAGTCACCGACTTGTTGCAAGAGCAAGATGCCGTCGTGATTGGTTATCGCGAACTTCGCGCTGCAATGCGTCGCGCGAACTAGATCTACTGAGCTTTCCTTGTCTCCTTGGCTTTCTTAGCCTTCGTTCAACAAGCGAGCGATTGTTGCGGCGGCTTCACCACTTGACAACGCATCAAAAAGTGGACCAGTCGCACCGGTAATTTTCAGTTTGCTTTTCATAAAGGCGACCGACAAATCCATCGTGGCATCAGCCTTCATTACTGTCGCCACAGTATCTGCATCATCTGGGCCAGAGACTCGCTCATCACCTTTACCCATGACGAGGCGAAACTGAATTGTGCGTGCAACACTCATGCCACTTCTCCGACTTCTGTTTCAACTAATGCAGGGCTTGACAAACGACCAGGAAATGACTGCCCAGGTTCAAGCGCAATCACTTCTTTTATTCCGGCAAACAAATCAATTTCAACAACATCAGCATCGGGTGCACCAACTGCTGATTTAGCCAATACCCAGTCTTCGTATGGGTACGCAGCGACCAACTCATCATCGTCAAGGCCAAACCACCATGGCTCTTTGGGGTCTACTTGCGTTGCGTGCGCGCGCAATGCGCCTGAACGCGCTCGCATGTGTGAGGCCACATCAATACGAGTCGTGATGCGTTCGTCTTGGCCTGGACGATTTAACCATTTATCGTCGTACGGTGATTTACCGAGTTTCGCCAACATTGCTTCATGAACTGCGATCAATCGCGTGCGCGCCCACACCGAGTAATACATCTTGAGGGGCTGCCACGGTTCACCCGCCCACGGATACCACATTGCATCTCCGGCACGTTCAAATGCCGGAACCGAAATATCGTGAACTTTCAAATGATCGGGGTGCGGATAGCCACGCTGATCATCGCCATAAGTAATGATCACTTGCGGCCGCTCACGCCGAATGATTGAAACCAGTCGACCAACCGCTTCATCAAGCGCGGCCTGATGAAAACAATCTGGGTGGGCGTTGGGAGGAGAATCGGCCATTCCCGAATCGCGGTAGCCCAACATGATGACTTGATCGAACCCAATGACCTTGGCCGACTCGGCTAATTCAACGGGCCGGATTCGAGCCAAATGCTGTTTTTCTTGCTCGGGGGTCAACCCGTGAAAGGGACCGCCTTCATCACGGAGGGTCGAATTTTGCAGATCGCCTTCTTCACCGCCGGTGCAGCACACTAGAACGGTCCGAACGCCAAGATCGTGATATTTGGCCAGAGTCGGAGCACCTTTGGACGCTTCGTCGTCCGGGTGAGCGTGAATTGTGAGCACGCACAATGGACTCTCGGGGGCCGTCAACATCGTTCTCAGGCTAGTTGCACGCCTCGGTCGCTCAGCCACCGTAAAGTTGAGAGCAATGACACAGCGCCTGCTTCCCCTCGTCCTGATTCCCGTTTTGTTGACGCTTGGTGCTTGCGCCGATGACGGTCGCGATATGAAGATCCCGGCTGGGAATCAGAATGAGTCGATTATGACAACGACGCTGCCGGTCGAAGGCGACGCCAGCTTCGAAACCCCCGCCCCCTAAACGCCCCCA
>LFFB01000002.1 GCA_001510335.1 Actinobacteria bacterium casp-actino2
CGGTCGCTCGAGCCTGTCAAACGTCCGACGGAGTTGTTTATGTGCCTGCGCTTCTTGGCCTCGGAACTCCGCACTGGGATTACGGCGCACGAGGAGCCCTCTTCGGTCTCACCCGCGGATCAACTCGCGCTCATATTGTTCGGGCGGTCCTCGAAGGTGTTGCCCACCGAGGAGCCGACCTTTTGGAGGCCATCGAGACCGACTATCCCAATGTGTCGGTACCCGAGATCAGGGTCGACGGCGGGATGAGTCGCAACCCCACTTTTATTCAGGCGCTAGCCAATGCCACCAACCGACCAATCTCGGTTGCCCCGATCACTGAGGCCACCACGCTCGGGGCGGCATATTTGGCAGGTTTGGCCGTCGGAACTTGGTCAAATCTTCAGGAAATTGAGTCTTTGTGGTCGCCTCACGCCACTGTTGACCCGCAGTCCAACTACGATCGACCTGCGGTTCGTGCCCAGTGGGAGCGGGCTGTGACCCGTGCCGCCGGATGGATCACCGAACTTTCGAGTCTCGACTTCTAGAGTTTGGAGTTGCTCTTGCCTGTTTCGGCACATAAGGCTGGCAATAAGAGTTTGTGAAAGGAACCCCGTGACCGCTCCGAAGATCATCAGCGCTAGCCCCGTTCGACCCACTGAGGCCGACACCGAGCTTCTCGCATCGGCCCAAGCCTCTAACTTGGCAGTACGCGATCTCTACCAGGCCGCTATTGCAGCGGGTGCTGGTGGCGATCATGTGGCCAGTCTTGTCGCAATCGCCGCTCACCATGACGCCTATGCCCAAGCAATCTCGTCATTGATTGGTCGTGCCGCTCCGCAGGCACGCGACAGCAAACTGTTCACGGACAACAAAGCCGACTTTGGTGCTGACACCACGGCAGTTGCCCTAGCTGCCCACACTCTTGAAAATGATCTTGTTGCCGCCCACACCAAAGTTGTCGGCTCACTTGAAGGAACTGAAGGTGCCGCACTAGTGGCGTCAATGATCATCATCGAAGCCCGCCATGTTGTGGCGTTAGCCACGATCGCGGGCAAATCACCTGTCAGTGACACCGATTTGTTTTTAGTCACCCCCGAGGCTGCAACAGCAGACGCTCAGACCACGACGACCATCGCCTGATTCGGAGATCATCATGAACAACTCACATCGCGAAGAACTTCATACTTTCTCCAAAATTGTCAAGGCGACCCAAGGCGCCGACTTTGGATCAGCTGTGCAGTCGTCACTTTCTCGTCGTCGTTTCTTCATTGCTGGAGGCGCCACTATTTCGTTCGGCGCACTTCTCGCAGCATGTGGCGGTTCGACAACAACCGACATCGCTCGAATCGGTAACGCCCCCGAAAAAACCAAACTCGTTGACGCACCAGTGACCGATATCGCTTTGTTGCGCACTGCGACATCGCTTGAACACAATGCCATTTTTGTTTACGAAGCCGTCGTCGCCGCTGGCCTGTTGTCAGGTGATGCGGCCACTTTGGCCGCTCGTTTTTTGAGTGACCATAAGGCCCACGCTGAGGCAACCGCATCGCTCACCGAGAAGTTGGGTGGCAAGGCTTTCAACGAACCCAACCCGCGTTTGCAATCGATCTACATCGAGCCCGCTTTGCGACTCATCACCGGCGACGAAGCTAACGGGATCCCGGCAACCGACGATCCCGTAGCCGATGTGTTGGCTTTGGCCTATGCCCTCGAAACCGTTGCTGGTTCGACCTACCAGGTCTATGTCCCAATGTTGGCCGACCCCGCATTGCGCGGCGCTGCCATCGGAATTGGTGAACAAGAAGCTCGACATGCGGCAGTCATTGGTTCACTTCTGAACCCGAGTCGCTTGGTCTCCTCATTCGGGCTTTCTATTGCCGCTGAGTACCAAGAAGAGACCGATGTGCCCGCCGCTGCGTACGCCGTGCCAACTGCATTCGGTACCAAGGCTCCCGTTCCGGTCACTCTTGGCGCTGCCAACGAATCAGGAATTCGCACTTCGCTCAACCTTGAAACACCAAGCCTGAACTCGTTGGTGTACGAATACCTCGACGGCGAGTGATTTTTCCCTCGTACACTTCTCGCTGACAGTGAGTGAGTCGGGTAATCGCGGATGACGCAAGTCATTCGAGGAAAGTCGGGACTCCGTAGGACAGAGTGCTGGCGCGAGCCAGGTGGGGGTGACCTCACGGACAGTGCAACAGAGAGAAACCGCCGATGACTGGGCAACCAGCACAGGTAAGGGTGAAACGGTGCGGTAAGAGCGCACCAGCATGTGGGGTGACTCATATGGCTTGGCAAACCCCATTCGGAGCAAGGTCAAGCAGAGGAGACGGGCGGTCCGTCCATCCGGGTCACCGGAAACTCCTCGGGTAGACCGCATAGATGGATGGTTACCGGATCGAGGAAACTCGATCTACAGAATCCCGCTTACAGACTGACTCACTGTCACCACCAAGCTTTATCGATCCTCGCGCGTGAGCGCCGCCGCCCGTACCCGTTCAAGTTCTTCGAGTTGAATTGGGTCTTTTAACGAGAGCAGTCGAGCGTAGAACTTCAGCCCTCGCGCGGTCCCAGTGACTCGTACCGGTATACGGTCCCCCAGATCGTTACCAAATCCACGCGGAATATCGACGTTGTATACGCCAGCTTCGTGCAGGTCGGACTCGTCAGCAGCAAGAGCAGCACTTTCGTATCCGCCGAGGCCAAACTGCTCGGCGTCCACGAAAAAGGTGAATTCGGTAACGGTTTCCTCGCTCATATTTTCAGATTGCCACATGTACAAACTACTGTCGCATTGGGCTGAACAAGTCTGAGCACCCCTTCGCCAACTACGGTAAGAAACCATGAGTACGTTCAATTTTGGATCAATTCCCCAGGTCGCGCTTTCGGAGATCAACTTTTCATCACCAGAGTTTTGGCTCAAGGATCGAGCGTTCCGTGAAGGGGCATTCAAGACTCTGCGTGACGAATCGCCCTTTCAGTATTTTGAAGAAGCCGTTATCCAAGGTTCACCATTCCCCCAAGGTCCTGGCTACCGAGCCATCACTCGCCACGACGACATTTGGCATGTCAGCCGTAACCCGCAATTGTTCTGCAGTGGTAAAGGTTCAAATATCGGCGACTTACCGACCGAGATGAATGAGTTCTTCGGCTCAATGATCAACATGGACGATCCCAAGCACTTCCGTTTGCGCAACATCGTGTCGCGCGGTTTTGCCCCGAAAGAAGTCGCACGTATTGAAGACCAAGTTCGTTCGCGAGCCGAGAAGCTCGTGACCGATTTGCTCGAACGCTTTCCACAAGGCGAATGCGATTTCGTTGAAGAAGTCGCCGCCGCACTCCCCCTCGAAATCATTTGCGACATGATGGGAATTCCCGAATCAGATCACAAGCAGATCTTTCACTGGACCAATGTGATCTTGGGCGTCGGAGACCCCGAGTTCGGTTCATCATTGGACGACTTAATGAAAGTCGCCATTGAAATGTTTTCGTATGCCCAAGCGCTTGGCGAAGATCGCGTCAAGAATCCACGAGAAGACGTGACGTCGGCAATGATGAACGCCGTCGTTGATGGCGAACGCCTGACCGCCCAAGAATTTGGTTCGTTCTTTATCTTGCTCGTAGTGGCTGGAAACGAAACAACACGCAACGCCATTAGCCATGGCATGAAGTTGTTAACCGATCACCCCGATCAAAAGGCTTTGTGGTTCAACAACTTTGACGCACACACAAAAACCGCTGTCGAAGAGATCGTTCGTTATGCAACACCAGTGATTCACTTCCGTCGTACCGTCACCGAAGACACCGAACTTTCGGGGCAGAAATTAGTTGCCGGCGAGAAAGTCGTGATGTGGTACTGCTCAGGCAACCGTGATGAACGAGTCTTTGTTGATCCATTCAAGTTTAATATCACGCGCACCTCTGCAACGCCACAAGTTGGTTTCGGTGCCGGCGGACCTCACTTCTGCCTCGGCGCCAACTTGGCTCGACGTGAAGTTTCGGTGATGTTTGATGAAATCCGTCGACGTATGCCCAACATGCGAACAACTGGTGAACCGGCGATGTTGCAAAGTGCATTCATCAACGGCATCAAGCGCATGCCGTGCGCTTGGAACTGATCAGTCAGTAGCCGAGGCTTCGCCCATGTCGCCACGCACATAATGGCGGCGACACAGTAATTCGTAGCGAACGACATCACCAAACAGGGGTGGCGCAACATCACTCGTGTCACCGACAACAACAGTTTCACCTTCGTACACAACGACACCATTCACGACGCGTGCATTGTGGGTTGCTCGCGAACCACACCAGCATCGGGCTTCAACTTGCATTTCGACTCGTTCGTTGGCCACCTCAAGCATGCGTTTTGTGCCCTCAAAAAGCAGTCCTTTAAAATCAGTAATCAGGCCAAAGGCGTACACATCAACATCAAGATCGTCTGCGACACGTGCCAACTGATCGCATTGGGCGATGGAATAGAACTGAACTTCGTCGCACACCACAAAATCAAGTGGCATGCGCGATTGCGCAAGTTCAAACAAATCAATCTCTGGTGACACTTCTACTGCAGGGGCCGAAACACCCAATCGGCTTGTTACCTGAGTCCCGTCTCGGTCAAGTTTGGTGAGCAACAGTCCTTGTCGATCACGAACCGCCAGATTGTGATGAATCTGCAGTGCCAATGTACTCTTACCCGAGCCCATAGTGCCGAAACTAAACCGCAGAGTTGCCATACCTCGAACAAACTTAGTCGGTGGCAGGCCTATTCGTTAGTGTCAACTGCTCGCTCGGTCAGCACATCAGCAACGACCGCGAAGTGATCGCTGGCTTGCACTCCCCCGACTGGTTCAACTCCCGCAAGCCATACGCAAACTGGATTGCCGACCGGTTTAGGCCGAGGCCAGGTCACGAAGAGATAATCAAGTCGGCGGTTAGGCCAATTGGCATTTGCCAAATACTCGTTACGGTCACTCCAGGTATGCCCGAGCCCTTCGCCTTTAAGTTCCCACATATCGGCGAAGACAACATTGCGATTCTTGACAGTTGTTCGACCGGTCAAGCGACGTATTTCATCACTATCAGGAACCGCGTTGAAGTCGCCGCCGACGAGAACGGGCAGATCGGCGCTTGGGTCGGTGCGTAAAGTCAAAACAAGATCAGAAATTGCGTCAACTTGTAATTGGCGAGCATGTGATTCATCAAAACGATGATCAATGTGTGTACCAATGACGGGCCATTGGCCCCACGGTGTGTCAAGCACTGCCCATAGCGCTCGACGATGCGCTGGTTCGCCAGCGGCATTTGGAAGCGCCACTTGACCAGATCGAACGATTGGCCACCTGGACAAAATTGCATTCCCCATATTCCAGGGGCTTGTTGTCACGACACACTGATAACCGAATTTCGCCGCCAAGTTTTCGGCTTGCTTTTCGGTGGTATGCACTTCTTGCATGAAAAGAACATCAGGATTTTCAGCTTGAATGACATGCTCGATTGCAGCCTGTCTTTCTTGCCACGGACCAAAGTGATGCCAGATATTCCATGTCATCAAGCGCATACAAGATTCGGAATTGTTCCCACTCATTTGAGATACGACCCAGGGACGAGATATTGATCGCCAAGAATTCTTCGGGTACGCCGCAAGGATGCCAACTCTGCCGACCAGCGCGAGCTTGCGATTCCCGCCTCGACTGCCGACGCCGAGGCAAGATCAACGCTCAGATTGCGAATGGTGTAGCCCGACCTCTTGTCAACCCAAGTTGGATAGACAACCGGTTGGCTCACGGTCACCTGATTATTCGAGGCACGAGTCATGGTGAGAGTTACGATCGCCCCATCTTGACCTTCTTCTGGACGCGACGATTTTGTGGGCATATTCGTTAAGAAGTTACCGAGACCAAACATGACCCACACCCCATTGATTTGTTCAATCGGTTGCAGCACATGCGAATGAGATCCAACTATCAGATCAATCTCACCAGAAGCGGTAAGTTCATTGGCCCACTGGCGCTGCTGCTTAGTTGGTACCGCCGAGTCTTCGTTTCCCCAATGCAGACTCATGATGACAGCCTGCGCGCCGAGAGATCGTGCATCGCGAGCGTCAGCAATAATTCGTGGGACATCAATCAAAGCCGATCGCCAATCTTCGCCAGCCGGTGGCGGAGAGTCATAACGCAGGGTGTACGACAAGTGGGCAACAACGACATCGCCGACTTGTGTTGGCAATGGTTTGATTTCATCAGGTGTTCGTGCCATTCCCGATTGCATGATTCCCAAAGACTCCAACGCACTCACTGTTGCGTTCATTGCTGTACCGCCACCGTCAAAGACATGTTCACTTGCTGTCGAGCAGGCGTCGTAACCGGCCTCGGCGATCGCTGGGATGATTTGCGCAGGCACTTGATATTTGGGATACGAGAAAGGTTCGGAACCAGGCGGTGCAATAGGCGATTCAAGATGACAAATTGCCAAGTCAGCGCTAGTCAACAGTTCAGCAACATCGCCAAACATCGGCGTGAAATCAAAGGGTTCGGTCGAGCCTGACTCTTGGGCAATTCTGGCTGCGGTTGGCCAGAGCCCCTTCTGCACCAAAATGTCGCCAGTAAAAGCCAAGGTGATCGGCCTCGGTGGCGTAGTTGTCGTCGTAGTTGTTGACGTTGTCTTTGGGGCGATTGTTGTTGCAGTGATTTCAACCTCAGGCACCGAAGTCGGACTTGAGTTGGTCGTCACATTCGGATTATTCGCCGCTGTCGAAAAAGTTCCTTGATCAAGATTCGTTGGCGGGCGTAACGCAACTGGTGGCAACGTTACCGGCCTCGAAACCACCGACGATTCTCCTTGCGAGCAGGCAACTAAGGCCAGGCAAATAAAGAGTGCCGTGAGCCGTCCGCGCATCGGGTAATTCTCTCACAAGAAGTGCAATGAAATGGGTTACAGACTCTCTTGGCGATTGTTATAACTGCCAAAGTTTTCAGTTGGCTACTTTGCGCGAGTCAAATCGGCGCACCGAACTCACTGGAATAAACCGGAGATCTGCAGATGGTGAAAAAGTTCCTTGTATGTCGACAATGACCCGAGTCGCTGACGAGGTATATACGCAGAAAGAACCGTCCACATCGACCGGTACGACTGCCAAGTTGGCGGCTACGCGACCAACTGCCACATTGGCATTAGATGGGGTCTCGGTGCTCGGCATCAGAGTTGAGCAACGATCAGCAATCACAAAACTCGAATTTGCTGCGTCAGTCAATGTCAGGTTCACCAAGACTGCCGACGCTCCCGCTGGTGCCTTCAACTTGATCATTGCACCAGGACGAAAGACTTCTGCGCAATCGGTGACACATTTGCGTGTATCTACCAAACGCCTCTGGGGTTCAAGATTGAATCCCCACATTCCTGACGAACCTGGAGTGAAAACTCCTTGAATGTCGACGATCTGATGGAGTCCCTGGTTTGACCAAGTGCAAAACCCTGCTCCCTGACTCAAGTTCCCGAGAGTTACTACCGCCAAGTTCGCGACGGTGTCGTTCGATGAGAAGTTCAAGTTTGAACTTTCAGGGGCATTTGAAGAGAGTTTGTCACATGACTCTCCGGCTAGATAGCCCTCGCTGGCCGTCGCTGTTACAGTCAGGTTTGTCAGCAATGCCACAGAATCTTTCGGAATTCCGTTGACTAAAATTTCCCGCAAACCAGACGCCAACACTTTGCTCCCAATTTTGCGCGTATCAAGAACACGGGTCGGCACTAGTGGCGTAAATCTCGTTGCGTCACTACCCGCAAGACGTGAGGGCATAAAGAATCCCTGAGCGTCAACGATCATGTGCATCGGCGTCGAGTTATACAAACAGAATCGACCTAAAGCGTCGAGGGGCACCACGGCGAGGTTGGCTACCGTTGCACCGACTGCGACATTGCCATTAGACCAAGCGCGATCACCTGTCACATTTCCATCACAACTTTCAGCGGCCACATATCCTGTTTCGCTGGCACCAGTCAACGTGATGTTGACGAGTGCTGACGTTGCTCCAGCGGGCCCCTGTAACGGCACTGATGTACGCCATCCAGCCTGGGGACGATCCTGCCAAGTGCACTTACGAATAGTTGTGCCCGCTTCGACAACATTGCTGCAATAACGCTTGACCGACACGCCATTGACCGAGGCGATCTTCACCGCATCTTCGACAGTTCCACGAAATTCAAAGTGCATCGGATCACGAATAACACTGCTCTTCACTGTCTCAGGAGTAGTACAACCTCCACTCCAACCGTAACCACCCCAGAGCAAGCCCCACTTTTCAGCGGTTTGCACGACCCATTGCGGAAGGTTGGTGGCCATCGGTACCGAACAGGCAGTTGTCGGTGAATCGGCAGTTGGAAAGTAACGCACTTCTGGGTTCGCACCGACATTAATATCGATACCCAATCCCCACGCGTGATTTGACAATGACGCGCTCGTGAGGCCGACGCAATCTTTACGCGTGTTTGACGTGCAACGATAGTTGTAGCTAATCGCATCGGTGATCCTGTATCCGTTGGCCTGAATCTCACCCAAAAAACCTTCGAATAAAGCCAAGGCGGCTGGAGGCGCCTGAATTCTTCCGGCCCTGATCGTTCCAACTTTGTCGGCGTTTTTCCATAACGCCGCTTCCCAATCCATTAACGCAGGTGAACCCGAATATTCCCAGCCGTTACTTTTCCATCCAGCGTTCAATGTCCCATCGGCGGCAATGGGAAACGGTGGAGTTCCCCAACCATTTTTAGCGGCACCGTTGTATTTAGAAATCAGGCAGGATGCAACATCGCCAGCTGCAATTTGAACATCGGTACATCTAGCGGGCATTGAGGGCAAGGTCCAAGGAGTTGAGTTAGAGGTGTCGATTGCCACCTTCGTGGCCGGAGCCGAGCCTTTGGCCTGAGCGGTGTCGGGGGCGGTCAACATGGCAATCACGATGACGGCATATGACACGAGAGCGATCAAAACAACAAAGGGTGCAAAGCGAAACTTGCGGGGCAAGTGATCTTGCATCTCATGGGGATTCTGAAAAAACTGCTGGCTCATCACGAAAAGAGGTATCGGCGCTCACTTTTGAACTCTTGAGCAACTTGTGCGAAAAATCTCATATGCAGGGAAAACGCACATTTTTGGATGACTCAACCGTTTATGTCTTGTGAACAATTCTGTTCACAAGAGATTCCAGAAGAACTGGACGAAAGCAGACCATGATGAAACCCTCAATCGCCCTCGACCAATCAATCATCCTCACGCAACACGACGAGATCGTGAATATGTTGCTCGAACTCACCGCTCCCCCAGCACCCGAAATCGATCGAGCACCCCTTGATATCGCCCTCGTAGTCGACCGTTCTGGCTCTATGGGCGGAGGACCAATGTCAGCGGTTCGTCGAGCTGTGGCTGAACTGATTCGGGTCGCCGGCCCAACAGACCGAATTGCAGTCATTGCATTTGATGACGACATTGAAACGGTGTTGCCATTGGCTCATCACGACATCAATGTTGTGGGTCGACATATCGCCAACATCCATAGCCGAGGTTCAACCAATTTGTCGGGAGGATGGTTGAAAGGTTTTGAACTACTTTCAACTTCTTCAGCTGTCGCCGGACGTGCACCAGCAATCAAGCGCATCATTGTGCTCACTGACGGCCACGCCAATGCTGGTGTTCGAAACCATGACGAACTCTGCACCATGACTCGCGGTGCTTCCGCTCAGGGCATCACGACGTCAATGATCGGTTTTGCTGATGGCTACGACGAAACTCTCCTAGCCGCGATGGCTGATGCAGGTGGCGGAAATGACTACTGGTGTGCTGGTCCCGATCAGGCCCTGAATGTTTTCAATCAAGAATTTGAAGGTCTCGCCAGTGTCGTTGCGCAAAACCTGTCAGTTGAAATCCGTCCTACCGACTCGACTGCAGCTTTTGAAGTTCTCAATGAGTACGAAACTACAAATCTTGCAGCGGTTCTTGGCGCTCAACAAGTGTCAATCGGCGATGCATGTGGTGACGAAGTGCGTCGTCTCGTCGTGCGGTTCACACTTCGCCCCCGCCTGTTACCGGGCGCATTCACCATTGCGAACCTCACTTTGCGTTGGGCATCTACTGTTGGCTCAATCGAACTACATGAGCTGTCAATCCCAGTCGTTGTCAATGCAACTGACAATTCGGCCGACATTCAAGAAATTGATCCAGTCGTCACGCGTGAAGTATTGCTCCTTCACGTAGCTGGTATTCGCAAGGCGGCAATCAAAGCGGCTCGTCACGGTGAAATCGCTGTGGCTCGTGGCTTGTTCAACCAAGCAATTAGCGCTTTGACTACTATCGGAGCCGACCCGCGTGAGATTGAAGAATTAGTAGACCTGGCCAATCGCCTTGAGCAGTTCACGGAACGCGATATGAAGGGCCAGTATTCATCAATGCGTTCATCAAGCAAGGGTCGCATCAAGCGATTTGACTGAATCACCCTGATCGACCCGCTCTATCGATCTGTCGTTGGATTATGGTTTCCTCCAGTAACACACTGGGGGAAACCATGACTGAACGTTTTGAAAATGGGTTTGCTGGACGAGTTGCCGTCGTGACCGGCGGTGGCACTGGTATGGGTCGCGAACTTGTTCGCCAACTCACCGCCGATGGTTGCGATGTGGCGACCTGCGATGTCATGGAAGATAACCTTGCTGAAACGGTCGCCATATGCGCAGCCGACGGCAACTCTGGCAAAGTCTTGACATTCATTGCCGACGTTTCGATTGAATCGCAAGTGTTGGCCTTCCGTGATGCAGTTGCTGCATGGCGCCCGCATGTGAATCTGTTGTTCAACAACGCCGGTATCGGTGGCGGCGGAAGCATCGTTGAAGACGAGCGCGAATCATGGGAGAAAACCTTTGGAGTGTGCTGGTACGGCGTGTACTACAACACTCGAGCCTTCTTGCAACTTTTGCTTGATGCGCCGATCGGCCATGTAGTGAACACCAGCTCAGTGAATGGCTTTTGGGCGTCACTTGGTCCGAATATTCCTCACACTGCCTACAGTGCAGCAAAGTTTGCCGTGAAGGGATTCACCGAGGCACTCATCACCGATTTCCGGATGAATGCTCCAACGTTGCGGGCATCGGTCGTCATGCCCGGCCATATCGGGACGTCTATTGCTATTAACTCACGCAAACTCCTTGGGGCTGACCCGAAAGAGATGACCGAAGAACAAATTGCACAACTACGTGTTCGCTTAGCCAAGTCTGGTCTCGATGTCAGCGCCGCGAGTGACGAAGACTTACGTCTTGGAATTCAGGCACAAGGAGAGTTTTTCCGCGACAACGCTCCCATGTCGGCCGCCGAAGCAAGCACCGTCATTCTGAATGGCGTCAAGCGTGGAGACTGGCGCATTTTGGTCGGAGCCGATGCAGTAATCCTCGATGAGATGGTGCGCGAAATTCCGACCGATGCATACCTGCCGGATTTCATGGAGCGCGTTCAAGCTCGTGGTGTCTTCGGTAGCATGACCAGCAACTAGTTATTTATACGACGGGCAAAGATTCTGGCCATCGTCTGAATGTTTGCTGAGTCGGTAACCACATGACTCGCAGGTTGGGTCGCTCTTTCGTAGCAGAAGTTCCTCACGTGCGCTTTGCATGTCGGCGCGACGCTCAGCTTTTTTTCGGCCATGTCGATAGGCCAAATAGGCGCCAAACAATCCCATGACTAGAAGAATCCCTTCGGCATCGCTGTTGGCTTCACTCGCCGAATCCACAAGACGGGCAAGCCCCGTCGGTTTTTTGGCCAGAAATCTTCGTCCATCACGGTCGCGTCTTCCCAACCTGAGGGCATTTCGCCCGGTGGCAACTGAATGAATTGGCGAATGCGAAAGCCGATCACAGCTGGGCATCCTGCTTCTTCCCAGAGTTCAACGTTGAATCGTTGATCAGCGAATAACAACTGCATTCGCCGTTCCATTTCGCCCCGTCCAGAGAGCCTGTTGCGCTTCCTCTTTGGTTTCATACCACTAGAACGATCAACAAAACCCCAATTGTGCGCTACCTCGACTTTGCCCGAGTACCTTTTGGCTGAGAGACTGTCTTCATGAGCACCGCCACATTAGTTGATACTGCCAAAGCCACCGTTGAAGCCGCGCTTGACGCGTTTCTCGCCAGCAACGATCCGAAGTCAATGGACAACGTCGCATTCCGTGGCGCCCGTTACGACCACGGCTTGGCGTGGGTCCACTTCCCCGTCGGTTGCGGTGGCCTCGGTGTTCGACCCGACCTCAATCGTCTCGTTGAAGAGCGTCTTCGCAAAGCTGGCGCGGCACCGCAAGACCCCGCGACATTCTTCATTGCACTGGCTGGACCAACGATCGCAACTCATGGTTCTGATGAAGTGAAGAAGCGTTTCTTGCGCCCGATGTTTACCGGCGAAGAGAAGTGGTGTCAGTTGTTCAGTGAGCCCGGTGCGGGTTCAGACTTTGCAGGTCTCGGAACGCGTGCAGTACGCGACGGTGACGAATGGGTCATCAACGGACAAAAAGTTTGGAACACCTTAGCGCACCTCGCCGACTGGGGCATGCTCGTCACGCGCACCGATCCCGATCAGCCCAAGCACAAAGGCATGACGTATTTCGCGATCGACATGCATTCGCCCGGGGTTGAAGTTCGTCCTCTTCGTCAGATCACCGGCGAAGCAGAATTCAACGAGGTTTACATGACCGATGCTCGAGTTCCTGATTCACAACGAGTCGGAGAAATCGGCGAAGGCTGGCGCGTTGCTTTGACAACTCTCATGAATGAGCGCACCGCAATTGGTGGAGGTGGCGGCGGCAATGCCAAGCGCCGCGGACCCATCGACGAGACCTTTCGCATTTGGAAAGAACTGGCACCAGAACTACAAACAGGTGCTCATAAAGATCAAATGATGCAGCTCTATTGCAAAAGCGAAGCACTCCGCTTGACCAATGCTCGTGGAGCGGCCGCCGCTAAGGCCGGCAACCCCGGTCCCGAAGGTTCAATCGCGAAATTGATGTTGGCCGAATTCAACAAGAAGGTCACCGAGTTCAGCGTCGAATTGCTTGGTGCCAATGGCATGGTTGATTACGACTTCACATTCCGTCGCCCCGATGGTTTGTCAGTTGACGGTTCAGAAGGCGGTGTGCGCCACTCATTCTTGCGTTCACGTGCCAACTCGATTGAAGGTGGCACGAGCGAAATCATGCGCAACATCTTGGGTGAACAGGTTCTTGGTCTCCCCGGCGAACCCCGTGTTGACAAAGATCAGCCGTGGATCAAAGTTCCACGTAACTAAACCATTCAGGCAACTAGTCCAATTAGGCAACTCAGGCATTCAGTTTTATGCGCCATAATGGCGTTGTGAAATCCACGCGCGGAATCGAGATTCCTGATGACGCCATTGAGTGGTCATTTGCTCGCTCTACCGGTGCTGGCGGTCAATATGTCAATAAAGTCTCGTCAAAGGCGACTCTGACCGTTTTAACGGCCTCTCTAAGTGGATCAATCGTCAAGTGCGAGCGTGTCGTTGCAGCCTTTGGCGAGCAGATCACCGTGACCTGCCAAGAGACTCGTAGCCAGTGGCGCAACCGTGAGTTATGCCTTGCCAAACTCATCGAGATGATTGATGTTGCTGCGGCTCCCCCGGCTCCACCACGGCGCAAGACAAAACCCAGCCGTGGGGCCATTGAGCGCCGTCTCTCAAGCAAGAAAAAGGACAGCGACAAGAAAGCGGGCCGACGGGGCGACTGGTGACCCCGATACCGTCATCGCCATGCCCAGTCGCTTTGTTCTGAAGTCCATGAATGCCATCCACAAGACACTCCTCACGGTGTCGTTTGGCAAAGTTGGCTGGGATGCTGGCAAGATGCCCGTTCTCAAGCTCACCACGATGGGTCGCAAGAGCGAACAAAAGCGTCTCGTCATGCTCACCTCGCCCATTCAGATTGGCGAAACGTGGGTCATTGTGGCGAGCAAAGGTGGCGACGACGATCACCCGGCCTGGTTCTTAAATCTGCAAGCCAACCCCACTGTTGAGGTTGATATCCGCGGTAAGAAGACCACTCGTACCGCCCGCATTGCCACTTCAGAAGAGCGCACCACGTTGTGGCCCGAAATCACCGCCAAGTACGCCAACTACGGCGGCTACCAAAACAAGACCGATCGCGAAATTCCTTTGGTATTTCTCGAACTGAATTCGTGACAATCATCAATGCCCAATCACGATCCTGACAATGATGCTTTAGACCCGCAAGTCTTAGCAACAATTGAACTACTTGAATCGCTTGTTGGCAATCGCTCGTTGCTTGCGGCTATTCCAAAAGACGTTCGTGTCAAGTTGTTGAGGCTCGCCGGCGAATTATATGAACCCGATTTAGCTTTACGTCGCAAACTCATCAAAGATCAACGGCGCAGCGACAAAAACGAAAAGACCGCGAACCACCAACAGAATTTGGCCCAAGCCGCTATTCGTGCGCTTCGTGCCAAGCCAGTGTTTGTTACGCCCAACGTTTTCCCACCCGAACTTGTCGAAGGCGACGAGATCAACGATGAGACCAGCGATGATTTCACGAGCGCAGCATTTACCGAGACCAACAAAGAACAGCATTGCTATGTGTGCAAGGTCAAGTACACGCTGATTCATTTCTTTTACGATCAGTTGTGTCCTGCGTGCGCCGAATTCAATTACAACAAGCGTGGTGAAACTGCTGATCTGTCTGGTCGTGTTGCGTTACTCACTGGTGGCCGCGTAAAGATTGGTTACCAAGCCGGCATCAAGTTGTTGCGTGCTGGAGCTCACCTCATTGTGACAACGCGTTTCCCGCGTGATTCAGCAATGCGTTATGCGGCCGAAGCCGACTTTGCCGATTGGGGTCATCGCCTCGAGATCTACGGTCTCGATCTTCGCCACACGCCGAGCGTGGAAGCCTTTTGTCATCACGTGAAGACTAAATACGATCGCCTTGACTACATCGTGAATAATGCGTGTCAAACCGTGCGTCGACCACCCGAGTTCTATCGCCACATGACGGAACTTGAAAGCGCGTCGATTACCGATATGCCCGAACATGTTCGTGAAATCGTAGGTGCATACGAAGGACTGCGTGGCTACAACATGTTGCCCGCTGGCGAAGACGAAGCCTTTGAACTTGAGGGACTTATCTCCACAACAGCACCTGGCATTACGCGCTCAGCCGAATTATCGCAAGCTGAGCTCATTGCCGAAGATCGCGACCTGCCTTCACACCTATTCCCCGAGGGCCAACTTGACCAAGACTTGCAACAGATTGACTTGCGTGATCGCAATTCCTGGCGACTCACTCTTGCCGAGGTCTCTTCAGTTGAATTACTGGAAACTCAGTTAGTGAATGCAGTCGCACCTTTTGTGTTGAATGCACGCTTGAAGCCCTTGATGCTGCGCACCGAGAATCGCGACAAGCACATCGTGAATGTCTCAGCAGTTGAGGGTCAGTTCTACCGCAAGCTCAAGACCACACGCCATCCGCACACCAATATGGCCAAAGCCGCGCTCAATATGATGACGCGTACATCCGCCGCCGATTATCACGCCGACGGTATTCACATGAATAGTGTCGATACTGGCTGGATCAACGACGAAGATCCCGCTCACTTGGCTGACCGCAAACGTTCAGAGCACCATTTCCATCCACCGCTTGACATTGTTGATGGTGCAGCCCGCATTGTTGACCCCATCATCGATGGAGCCAACACTGGCAATCATGTGTGGGGCCAATTTTTGAAGGATTACACACCAACTGATTGGTGACCGCTGATGCATCACGTCACGCATGTTCCGCTCGCTGGCGCCTTTGGGGGCGGAGGTTTATTTGGCATTGGATATGCGATGGGGGTGATTGATGGATTGCGCGAGCAAGGCATCGATCTATCGACTGCACCTATGGTTGGCACGTCGGCCGGATCATGGGCAGCCGCAGCGACCGCTCTTGGCGTTGACTTTTACAAACTCGCTACCCTCAATGTGCCTCGCTTCCCGAATCCAAGGTCTGGTGTCTTAGCCAATTCGGCACGTCGTGTCTTCGGAAACGCCACGCGCGCCAACGTGCGGGCAATCGCGTGTGCGCTCCCCCGTTTACGTCGCACCGAACTTGATGGAGCAAAGTTTCCGTTGTCAACGATTGTCGCGGCTTCATCTGCGGTTCCGGGTTTACTGGCACCGCAACGCATTGAGGGCCGTTGGTATATCGACGGTGGTGTGCGTTCGGGTGTCAGTGTTGACTTGGCGGCTCCAGCAGATCTGTTGATCGTGATAGCGCCACTTGCCGGCGCAATGTTTGGACCATTCAATAATTTGGTTGAGCGCAATACCGATCGAGAAATCGCTGCCTGGAGAAAATCGTGTAGCGGAAACGTTCGTCTCTTTGCACCGACTGCGGCAACGGCCAAGATTGCCACATTGCCGCATCATCTGTTCGATAAGGGTCGCGCCATTGAGGCGTACGCCCATGGACGCTGCGAAGCACTGGGGCTATCTGGTCGGAAATAACTGAGGTTTTCTCAGCTTTTGCCAGCCCAGATCGACAACACAGCGAGCACCAAAACGATCTGGTCGGCGTTTTGCGGAGAAAACCTCAGCAAAAGCCGACCAGATCGTGACGGGTTATTGAAGTGTTCAGCTGCAGCCAGAAGTGCTACCGCACGACGGGCAGGCGTGACATGAACCAGCACGGATCATTTGCACACCGCATTGCATGCACATCGGTGCATCGCTGTGCTTTTGTGTCTGACGGGCAATCTCGGCCGAGTGATCACTCACAGGAGCCACCGGAGCGATTCCCATTTCAAGCTGAGTCACCAATTCTTCAACTGAAGGAATGCTCTTCGGATCGGCAGCAACATCGCTTCCAATTGATGAGACGTAGGACGACTCTTCAACACCTGGCAACGTGGGCTGCAAACGCTCGTCAATCGAGAAGATTCCCAACTCTTCGCGCTCGGCGTAGGTCAAGTACTCAAGGGCCAAGCGACGGAACAAGTAGTCCATGATTGAAGCGGCGAAACGGATGTCCGGATCGTCGGTCATGCCGGCTGGTTCAAAACGCATGTTGACGAATGCCTCAACGAAGGCCCGCATTGGCACGCCGTACTGCAGGCCGTAGCTGATGCTCTTGGCGAAGGCGTCCATGATGCCCGACAAGGTTGAACCCTGCTTCGACACGGTCAAGAACACTTCACCGGGACGACCATCTTCGTATTCACCAATCGTTGCGAAACCCTTGCAATCAGCCACGCGGAATTCGAAGGTGCGTCCACGACGACTGCGGGGCAATTTCTGACGTACGGGCTTCGCAATGATCTTTTCAACAATCTTCTCAACAACAGCGACTGCTGATGACTCAGCGGTACCTTGCTCGTCTCCCTTCTTGGCGGTTGACAAGGGCTGACCGACCTTGCAGTTGTCGCGATAGACCGCCACAGCCTTCAAGCCGAGTTCCCAAGACAACATGTGCAGCGCTTCAATTTCTTCAACAGTTGCCTCTTCGGGCATGTTGACCGTCTTCGAGATAGCACCTGACAAGAAGGGCTGCACCGCACCCATCATGCGCACGTGACCTTCGTAGTGGATCGTGTTGTCACCCATTGAGCAAGCGAAAACTGAGAGGTGCTCGGGCTTTAAGTCAGGTGAACCAACAATGCTCTTGTTGGTATCAATGTAAGAGATGATCCGATCGACAACTGGCCCCTCATAACCGAGGTTCTTCAAGGCACGAGGCACCGTCTGATTGACGATGACCATGTTGCCACCACCCACCAACTTCTTGAACTTGACAAGGCCCAAGTCTGGTTCGATGCCCGTTGTATCGCAGTCCATCATCAGACCAATTGTCCCAGTGGGAGCCAAAACTGTGGCCTGTGCGTTGCGCACGCCGAATTCTTCGCCATCGCGAACAGCAGACTCCCACGAGTTTGCCGAAGCGGCAACTAGGTCAGATTGGACGATGTCAATATTGTCAATTTCCTGATCAGCATCACGATGCATCCGCAACACGTTCAGCATGTAACGCTCGTTCTCTGCAAAGCCGGCGTGAGATCCCATACGACTCGCGGTTCGCGCGCTCGTGGCGTAGGCATGACCAGTCATCAAACTGGTCAATGAAGCGGCCCAAGCACGACCTTCAAGAGAATCGTAAGCCAAACCACGAGCCATCAACATTGCTCCAAGGTTGGCGTATCCAAGACCTAATTGTCGGAACTTGCGACTGTTCTCACCAATCTTCTCAGTCGGATAATCGGCACGCCCAACCAAGATTTCTTGGGCAGTAAACATTGTTTCAATGGTGTGCTTATAAGCCTCAACATCAAATACGTCTTGATCATCGAGGTACTTCAACAAGTTGATGGAAGCCAAGTTGCATGCCGAGTTATCGATGTGCATGTATTCGCTGCACGGGTTTGATCCGTTGATGCGACCTGACGCCTGCGAGGTGTGCCACTTGTTGATCGTGGTGTCGAACTGCAGACCGGGGTCGGCGCAATCCCATGAGGCTTCAGCAATCTGGCGCCACAAGTCGCGAGCTTGGACGGTGCGCACGGGAGTTCCGTCGGTGACTGCACGGAATGACCATTCTGTGTCGTCACGAACAGCTTGCATGAAGTCATCGGTGATACGCACTGAGTTGTTGGCGTTCTGATACTGCACGCTGAATGCATCTGAACCGTCGAGGTCCATGTCGAAGCCAGCGTCGCGCAACACGCGAGCCTTCTTTTCTTCTTTGGCCTTGCACCAAATGAATTCTTCGATATCGGGGTGATCAACGTTGAGAATGACCATCTTGGCGGCGCGACGAGTCTTGCCACCTGACTTGATGGTGCCCGCCGATGAGTCGGCGCCACGCATGAAGCTCACGGGACCAGAAGCGGTTCCACCACCCTGAAGCAATTCGACACTTGAACGAATCTTCGACAAGTTGATGCCTGAGCCCGAACCACCCTTGAAGATGATTCCTTCTTCGCGGTACCAGTTCAAGATGGCGTCCATCTTGTCTTCAACGGCCAAGATGAAGCAGGCACTCGCCTGCTGCGGGACACCCTTGACACCGATGTTGAACCACACCGGGCTATTGAAGGCGGCGCGCTGGGTTACCAAGATGAACTTGAGTTCATCACTAAAGTTGTCGGCTTCAGCCTGATCGACGAAATAGCCACCCTCAACACCCCAAGTGGTGATGGTGTCGGCGACACGGTCAATGACCTGCTTGAGCGACTGCTCGCGCTCAGCGGTACCTGGGGTACCACGGAAGTACTTCTGAGCCACGATGTTGGTGGCGTTCAACGACCAGGTCTCTGGGAACTCGACGTCGAGCTGCTCGAAAGCGACTGAGCCGTCCTTCCAGTTTGAGATGCGAGCATCTCGCTTCTCCCAGACCACTTGGTCATAGGGATGCACACCAGGGGTGGTGTAGTGACGGCGGATTCCGATGGCGAGACGGTCCGGGGCGAGTGACATGTTGGTTCCTTTTTCTGAAAGTCGAGCGAGCGAGATGTTTAATGTGGATATTTGTTGGAGATAGATCATGACACATCAGACACAAGATGTGGTGTATTCCCCCGTTGACTGCGCGTGTCACCACAAGCAGTAGTGGAATTACAGCAGCGTAGTTACACCCGTGTCAAATACCACTGCGTCACACCTGCTCACATGGGGTTTTTGGAAAAACTTCAGTGCCAACCGTCACAGTGGTTGGCACGTCGGCCGATCCACAAACCTTCCTGCACATCCCGTCTTCGTTGAAAGAGTAACGGATTTCCGTAGGTCCAGGACCTGTTCATCCCACCCAAGTCCGCCGGATTCGACCCAGAAAACACCAGATCTTGTGCCGCCAGACCACTAGCCACGGTCCTCCGCCACTACTTTCAACACCCGTTACCTTAGGCGCAACACCCTGTGGGGAGGAAGTGGATAACCCTGTGAATTAGCCCTTTGTTTAGGGGAAAACCCTGTGGATAGAGGTGTGCATAACCGCTTTTGAACGAAATCAGCCGATTCGAGCGATGGAAACGGGAATTCCGTTCAAAACTGATGTCCCGGAGAGTGGGTCCATGGCCTCGTGATCGCTCAAGATGTTCGAATTCACACCACTCAACGACTCGGCGACGTGCATCTTGGTTCCGGCGTAATCATGTCCCCAACCGTGCGGCAAACTCACCACGCCGGGGCGAATGTCATCAGTGATCTCAACTGACACAACCACACTGCCAACTCGCGACGTCACCAAGACAAAAACTTCATCACCTGATTGACCCAATAAATCAAGGCTTTTTGCATCATCAGTGTGCATTTGCAACGAACAGCGCACATTGCCTTTCACAAGAACTTGAATGTTGTGCATCCATGAATTGTTCGTTTTTAAATGGCGTCGTCCGACTAACACGAAGCGATTTTTCGTAAATTCCTCAATGGAATCAAGCAAACGTGGCACATCCGCGATGAGCGCTTCAGGTGCAAGTTCAATCATTCCGGTTCGAGTGCGCAATGCATCAGGCAATCGCGGTTCAAGAGCACCGAAGTCAACACCGTGTGGATTATCCAACAACAGTTGCAGCGACGCTCCCCCAATATTTGATCCAAAGCCTGCACCATATGGTCCGGTTTGCAACATGAAATCCAACATGCGCGCTGGTCCTCGTCGACCATCAGCATTCAATAAGTCAATGATCTCATCAGCATGCCTCCCGAGAATCGGCGATGACGGATCACCAATACTGTTACGCACCAATCCCTCAATCGCTAAATCATCAGCAAGATGAGGATCGGCATCAGGTCCAAGACCTTGCGCAATCATTCCGAGTTTGGCAAGTATCTCCCATTCATCGGGTTGACCTTCATCGAGATCCAACACAGGCAAGCTGTAATTGGCGACATTACGAATTGCGAACTGCAACAACAACACGTCGTAATGATCGCGTTGCAACTGCGATGGCACCGGAAAAATGACATCGGCATGACGAGTAGTTTCGTTTAAATACAAATCAACGCTGATCATTAACTCAAGTTTTTCGAAGGCATCGTCTAGTTGACGTGAATGCGGGGTTGACAAAATCGGGTTACCAGCCACCGTGACCAAAGCCTTGATACCGACATCACCGGCGTCAGTTATTTCTTCGGCCATGGCGGCAGCGGGATATTCACCCATCACTTCGGGATAGCCCTTCACTTTTGTTTTACCGCCACCGCGTCCGATGCGAAATCCTCCGCCTTTTCCTGATGTTCCGCGAGTCGTCGGTCCACCAAGTGCAGGCTTGGTAAACATCACTCCACCAACCGCATCAAGATTTCCGGTCAAGGTATTTACTACGTCGACAAGCCACGAAGCAGTCGTACCGAACTCTGTTGTCGTTGTTCCGATTCGTCCGTACACGGCTGCCGTTTTAGCCGCGCTTAATTCACGCGCAACTTGACGAATGACTTCTGCTTCAAGCCCAGTTGCCTCGGCAACTCGTTCAGGTGTGAATTCACGCGACACTTCGCGCACATCGTTAAGTCCATTCAAAAGAGCAGCGATGTTATCTTGAATCTTGACCAAGTTCTCCGCAAACAAAACATTGACAATCGCCATCAAGAACAGCGCATCGGTCGCGGGCCGAATGGCGATCCATTGATCGGCTTCTTCAACTGTTCGTGTTCGTCGCGGATCAACGACCACAACTTTGCCACCACGGGCGCGAATGGCTTCAATTCGTCCTGGAAAATCTGGCGCAGTACACACACTTCCATTCGAGGCATAGGGGTTTGCCCCCAAAATCATCAAGTAATCAGTGCGATCAAGGTCGGGTACCGCAACCGATACTCCGGTACCGAACATGTAGCCAGCCGCGACTTGTTTTGGCAATTGATCAACGGTTGAAGCACTAAAACGATTGTGGGTTCCGAGACCTTGCAACAACGTTCGGTTGTACAACATGGCTGACAAACTGTGGGCACCAGGGTTGCCGAGATACACGCCCACCGCATCACGACCGTGACGTTCAATCACATCTTGCAAACGACCCGCAACTTCGGCCCATGCTTCATCCCACTCAACTTCGACGTGCACACCATTGCGTTTGATATGAGGTTTACGCAAACGATCAGGATCTTCATGGAGTTGTTTGAGGGTTGAACCCTTCGGACAGATGAACCCATGTGAAAATACATCGTCCATGTCACCGCGAATACGTCCGACAGTTGATCCCTTCACGGATATCTCTAATCCACAACCGGCTTCACATAACGGGCAGGTTCGGTAGGCAATACGTTGGTCGCTCATTCCCTCACCCTAGAACGCTGAGTTCAGCGAAAACTGAATGAGCGAATCAGCTGACGGGAGATTTGTCGAGCAATGCCGCCTCGCGCTGAAAGTCTTCGGCCGCGTCAAAGTTCTTGTAAACGCTGACAAATCGCATGTAGGCCACTTCATCAAGGGCCCGCAAACGTTCGAGGACGGCCAAACCAACCTTGGTGCTTGGTACGTCGCCGCCACCCATGTTGCGGAGTTCTTCTTCCACCGAGTCGGCTAGTGCATTGATGGCATCATCATCGATCGGGCGACCCTTAGAAGCAGCCTTCACACCCGAAATCAATTTGGCGCGTTCAAATGCTTCGCGGCCACCCAGGGTTTTGGTAACCATCAAGGGCACCTCGTCCATGCGCTCAAAGGTCGTAAAGCGATGCAAACAGTGCGGGCACTCACGGCGGCGGCGAATCGCGGCACCGTCTTCGGCCGTTCGCGAATCCACTACCTTAGTGTCTTCATGTCGGCAGATGACGCAACGCATGCCTCCAGCGTAGTAGAGAACTGAACTATTCGGTGGGGACAATGAGGCGCTGACCCACATCAATGGATGCGCCACCGTTCAATTCGATCAACGAATGCACATAATTTCGAATGTTTCCACTGGTCAATGACGAAGCGATTGACCACAAGGTGTCGCCGGATTGAACGATGTAAAAGCCGTCACCTTGAGCAAAAGCCAATGACACGTCAACCCCGTTGACTGTCGTGCTGAGGGGTTGTGCGCTCGCAGAAAGGGGCGTCACCGTAGGGATGGAGGCAGTCCCATCCCCACGGCTTACCAAAGTGCGGAAGCCGAGGCAGGCGGCCACCACAACACCGAATACGGCCAAACCCACCAGCAGCCGACGACGCAAGTACACGTCGTGGGACAGGTGGCGAGTAGGGGCCATAGAAGAAATTGAAATAGAAGAACTTGAGATCGAAGAACTGCTACTGGATCGCCGGGGCTGAATTTCAACGATGTAACGGGGGTCAAGTGCGAGGGCCATGATGAACCTTTCTGATCAAGTAGCTGATGTTGCTGGTGTTCTCAGTATTCGTGAGGGGTATGGCACAGAAGTTCTCTGGTGATGACCCGAACGAACGCTTGTTCGTAGGCTATGCGAACGCGTGTTCGGTGTCAACCTTTGTTATTAAATAAGCCCCCGACCAGCACTTATGGAATTTTTACGAACAGGTGTTTGACTCCAGACACGAACACCCGTACGATGCTGGCATGAGCGAACACATTCTCACCGACCGTCAACGCAGCATCCTTGAGTGCATCGAGGCCAGCATGGAAGAGCGGGGCTTTCCGCCCTCCGTGCGCGAGATTGGCGAAACCATCGGACTCACGTCACCTTCGACCGTGCACAATCACCTTAATACGTTGCAGCGTTTAGGCTTTCTTGAACGTGATCCCAACTTGCCACGTGCGATCAAAGTCAACTGGGATCGCAATAGCGGTGCGATCATTGCCCGCAGTCGTGTACACCACGTTCCACTCATCGGCGATGTCGCCGCCGGAACCGACGTTCTCGCCCAAGAAAATGTGGAAGAACTGTTACCACTCCCCGCCGACTTCACCGGCGAAGGCGACTTGTTCATGTTGCGCGTTCGTGGCGACTCAATGATCGAGGCCGGAATTCTTGATGGCGACTATGTCGTCGCGCGTCAACAACTCACTGCGAACAACGGCGACATCGTCATTGCGGGCATTCCGGGTGATGAAGCAACAGTCAAGACGTACACCCGTAAGGGCCGCGAAATCATCTTGATGCCTGCTAACCCGCGCCTCAAGCCCATGCACTTTTCCTCCGACGATGTCCGTATCTTCGGCAAAGTCGTGACGGTCTTACGTCGCCTCTGATCTCGTCAAGGGTTACGAGCGACCAACTCGATCTTCGGGACGGGGCGGCGCCCACATATCGTCTGATTCATAAGTGACGTACACCTCGGGTCGACCATTGGCGTCGACTCGTTGACGAGCACGACGACGTGAGCGTGTGACGATGATTGCCAGAATCAATAACAGCAGCGCAATCAAAACCAGTGAAGCGCCGCTCACCAAGAGCGCTCCATCCATCATTGACGCGTTGCGACCAATAGCGACCACCGCATCGGCTTGCGGTGAT
Source organism: Actinobacteria bacterium casp-actino2 (assembly GCA_001510335.1). Classification (GTDB taxonomy): domain Bacteria; phylum Actinomycetota; class Acidimicrobiia; order Acidimicrobiales; family Ilumatobacteraceae; genus Casp-actino8. The sequence continues at coordinate 24,422 of LFFB01000002.1, forward strand.
TGCACAGCCACTGTGAATGTTCCTGGTTCGGAAATCATAAATGTCGCCACCGATTCTCCCTTGAAATCGGGTGCGTCATATTCAACCGAATCATCGGGCCGCAAGTCAACTACGTCTCCTTCGGCATCTGTCAGTGTCACGGTAACTTCAGGTGGAGTATCAAATTCAAAGTTGCGCGCATCGTTGTTGCACGGACCAATTTCGTTGATTGTTCCCTTGGTCTCGACGTAGACGTAATAGCGACCAGTCGCCGAAATATCTACGGTTGACACACATCCACTTGGCGTGCGAACTAGATCGGCGATGAGTTCTTGATCGCGCTGAACGCCGATCAAGGCCACAGTCACACCAACAACAAAGACGATAATTGCCGAGATCCACCACCATTTCACTGAGCGAATTTTGGTGGTGTCATCAGACATCAGGAAACTCCGAGTCGCTGCGCTACTCGCTTGATAGCGGCATCACTTTGCACGACGGCCACCCGAATAAATCCTTGACCTTGTTCACCGTACAAATCGCCAGGACTCACGAGTGTTCCGGCTTCACGCGCCAAACGCTCGGTGAACGCCCAAGCATCTTCAACTTTGAACCACAAGTAAAAACCACCATCAGGCAGTGAAATATCAACGCCCGACCACTGCGACAAAATATTCGCCATACGCTCAAGTCGGCGGCGATACACCTTGCGCTGCTCAACAACATGTTCGTCGTCGTTCAAGGCAGCGACGCCAGCTGCTTGCGCTGGGCCTGGCACCATCATGCCGACATGCTTACGAACTTCGGATAAGTAATGCACGAGTTCGTGATCACCGGAGTAGGCCCCAACTCGCAACCCCGCCAAGTTTGAACGCTTTGATAATGAATGAACAGCAATGACTCCAACGGAACCATGTTGCAAAATGGTTTGCGCTGGACCCTCCCAAGTGAACTCGGCATAACACTCGTCACTGAAAACCGGCACTCCGTGAGCGCGACCCCATACTGCGGCAGCCCCAAGATCGTCAATGGCACCCGTCGGATTTGAGGGGCTATTCACCCACAGCAACAAAGCGCGCTTGGCGTCTTCGTCACTAATGGCGCTCAGATCAATTCCGCCACGATCGTTACAAGGCACCGCGACGGCGCGACAGCCCGCCAAAGTTGCGCCCATTTCATAGGTTGGATACGCAACGGCCGGATACAACACGGTGTCAAGCCAAGGCGAGCGCAATTTCATCCACTGTGGCAAAGTGCCGACGAACTCTTTTGTGCCAATGCATGCCGCAATATCAATCGGCGCAATCGCCACATTGAAACGGCGTTGCATCCAAGCCGCGAAAGCTTCACGCAAACCAGCCGAACCAATCGACGGTGGATAACCCCGTTCACTATTGCTCGCAGCAAGCGCGGTAATCACCGAAGCAGGCGGCGGATCACACGGAGTCCCAATCGACAGATCGACGAGACCACCATCAAATGAAGCGGCCAATGGCTTAAATGAGTCCAACCGCTCATAGGGATAGGGCGGCGGAACAAAACCGGTTGTGCGATCAGGTGACAAATTCATGAGACTCCCATGTTGCCTGTTGGAGTGGGGTCAACGCCACCATCAGACACGACAAATTCGCTCAATCGACCCACCGAGGCCTCGGCAAGACGAGCCCGAACGCGGACACCATTGGTTTCGTGCGTCGTTGACACAACTTCACCTTCGCGATGTACCGAGGCCAAAACATCGCCCCGCTCATACGGGATGACTAGTTCAATCACCTTGCTGACCGAGCGCAAGCGATCGGACAAAGTCTGCAAAAAGAGGTCAATTCCGTCACCTGTGTGAGCGCTGATACCAACCGAACCTGGGTGCCAAGCCACCACATCGGCAACACCTACTGGATCAAGATCGCTCTTATTGAAGACCAAGAATTCGGGGACTTCATCGGCATGAATTTCACATAAGACAGTGCGCACTGCATCAATTTGTCCATCGGGGTCTGATGACGAACCATCCACAACATGCACCAGATAATCAGCTTGTGCGGCTACTTCAAGAGTGCTCTTGAACGATTCCACAAGTCCGTGCGGAAGACGCCGCACGAAACCAACGGTGTCGGTGACCAGTACCGGTTCACCACCAGGAAACGACAACCGGCGCGTGGTGGGGTCGAGCGTGGCGAAGAGCCGATCTTCAACTAAAACACCCGCATTCGTGAGGCGATTGAGCAACGTTGATTTACCGGCGTTGGTGTAGCCAACGATGACCACATTGGCGAGTCCACTTCGTGAACGACCTTTTCGTTGCAGATCGCGGGTGCTTCCGAGGTCTTTCAATTCTTGTTCAAGCCGTGAAATACGGTTCTTGATTCGACGGCGATCAACCTCAAGTTTGGTTTCACCACTACCGAAACGCGAGCCCACACCACCACGCTGCTGCGACATTTTTGCGTCAGCGCCACGGCGCAAACGAGGCAAGCGATAACGCAGCAACGCCAACTCAACTTGTGCTTTACCTTCAAGGGTGTGGGCATTCTGCGCAAAGATGTCAAGAATGACCGCGGTGCGATCAAGCGCAGTGCGTCCAAGTAACTTTTCTAAGTTGTATTGCTGACCTGGCGACAACTCATTGTCAAACACCACAGTGTCGGCATCAACTGCCAAACACAAATCGCGCAACTCTTCGGCCTTGCCCTTACCCACAAACCAGGTGTGATCTGGCACGTCCCGCTTCTGCGTCAGTCGTCCCGCTTCATCAGCGCCCGCAGTATCAATGAGCAAACTCAATTCATCAAGACTGGCTTCGGTTTCTTCTTCGGTTTTGCCATGCAATGTCACGCCAACCAGCACGATTCGTTCACGAATCGTGCGCTCAATGAGCGTTTGACCAAGCGCTTGGTTGTAGGGCGAATTCGGATTCGAATTCGTGTTCGTCACGCGGGCACCGAAATCGAAGCAATAAAGACTGCTGGGCCGATCAAGGTCACTGCACGTGTGGCGCTATCGACACGAACCTTGGCGTCTCCACCATCCATGTGCACGACCACTTCAGGAGTTGTTGCTGGAACAAGACCCCATGCAACTGCGGCTTCAGCGGCGGCACAAGCGCCAGTTCCACAAGCCATGGTAATTCCAGCCCCACGTTCGTGCACTCGCAGAGTGATCGCATATGGCTCGGGACCAGGTTCAATAATTTCAAGGTTGATGTGTGGAACCTTTTGTCCAAGTTCTGCCAAGTCAACCACGCGTACATCATCAACGCCAACAACCGAATGCGGATTACCCATCGAAACATGACGCACGGGACGATCGGGATTGCAACCAAGTGACGCCCAGTTGTTTGGCTCGTGCAGATCAGTCACGCGACCCATGTCAACGCTGATGTGCAATGCACCATCGGTCCAATCACTTTCAACACTGACCACCCGTTCGCCAGCGTCGGTGTCAACTATGAATGTTGTCGGTTGCCCAGTCGGGCCATTGATCTGCCAGTGCGCAGCCTGAACTAAACAACGAATGCCATTCCCGCTCATTTCAGCACGACTGCCATCGGCGTTATACAAAACCATTCCGAGCCGATTGCCCGACTTGATCTCGAGTAGCAACAACCCATCGGCACCAACACCAAATCGGCGATCACACCAGCGTTGCGCCAAAGTCGGCCAATCAAAAGATGCATCTGCTTGAGCAACATTCATAACAAGAAAGTCGTTGCCGAGACCGTGGTGTTTAGTGAGTTCAATCTGCATAAGAGTTGCCTTCAGACTACGCCAAATGGCTCATCAAACATTGGGCTGATTAAGACGTTCAATAATGAACGGGGCCACTTCAGCAACAGGATCGTTCTCAATATCAAACCAGTTGATTCTGGGGTCTCGCCTGAACCAACGTTCTTGGCGAACCGCAAACTGACGGGTCCGCAAAACTATGGTTTCCACCACTTCATCAAGCGACATTCGTCCCGATAGATGATCCACCATTTCTTTGTATCCAAGAGCCTGCATCGCTGTCGGAGACAAGCCAGCGACCAGCAACTGCTCGACTTCTTCGCGCAAACCCCCCTCGATCATGATGTGCACACGTTGTTCAATCCGCCGAGCCAATACATCACGAGGCCAGCGCAGGGCCACCTGCTGTACGGGACTGTCGGGGTATGAATCAACACCTGGACCAAATGAGGAAAAGGGTTTGCCACTCCCCTCACACACTTCAAGCGCCCGCACAATACGACGCACATTATTGGGTTCCATTTTTGTCGCGGCCGACGGATCAAGAGTCGCCAGCCGCGCGTGTAAGACCTCGGGTCCTAGTTCAAGTACTTCATTGTCTAAACGAGCTCGCACTTCGGGCCACTGACCAGGCAAGGTCATCGCATCAACAATTGCCCGCACATACAAACCGGTACCGCCGACCAGCAATGCCCGACCTTGACGTGATTCGATCTCACTGACGGCCAAGTGATACGCCACTTGAAAATCGGCCACCGTAAATGATGCGGTTGCATCGACTACATCAATTAGGTGATGCCGTACTAAACGCTGTTCATCAGTCGTGGGCTTGGCAGTTCCGATATCCATTTTGCGATAGACCTGCATCGCATCCATCGAGACAAGTTCAATTCCGAGTTGTCGGCCAATATCGGATGTGGCTACTGCCATTGCAACTGAGGATTTACCACTCGCGGTTGGACCCAAAATCACTAATGACTGCGGGACGACTTGCGCATGACTCGTCATTGTGTGATCACATTGATGCGACGGGAATACGTACTTTGTGCGAAGGGTCTGACGTGACCTCACGCAAAATTCCTCGCAAGTGATGCGGCGCAGCCTCAGTAATTTCGACTGATCCGTAACTTCCAGCCCGAATCGCGTTCTTAGGCCTGAAGTGCACAACTTTGTTCTGTCGCGTGCGAGCCTGATACACATCAGGGTTGCGGCGCGATGGGCCTTCAATCAGAACATCTTCAATTCGTCCGATGCGCGCTTCGTGACGAATCACCGCCGAATGTTCAACGACGACGCGCAAACGGGCAAATCGGTCGGCGACAACTGCCGGATCGACAAAATGGTCAACCATTGTTGCGGCTTCGGTGCCTTCACGGGGTGAGAACATAAATGTGTAGGCGTAGTCGTAATCGGCTTCAGCGGACACTTCAAGCGTACGTACAAAGTCTTCTTCGGTTTCGCCAGGAAATCCAACGATGATGTCCGTACTGACCGCCAAGTCTGGAATGAGTTGACGCGCCTGATGCAACTTCTCTAAATAACGTTCGGCGTTGTAACCACGGTGCATGATGGCCAACAGGCGATCACTGCCTGATTGCAAGGGATAATGCAAGTGTTCGCAAATGGTTGGCACTTCAGCCATGACCGCAAAAGTCTCTGGCCGCATATCTTTCGGGTGCGGGCTCGTGAAGCGAACGCGCTTGATGCCAGCAACTGTTCCGACTTCACGAAGCAATTCGCTGAACAATGGTCGTGCCGAAACATCTTCGCCGGCACGCCGCTTTTCTAGCTGCAAGTCACGTCCGTAACTGTTGACGTTCTGACCAAGCAACGTCACTTCAGTGACTCCCTGATCGGCCAGTGCTCGAACTTCAGACACAATGTCATCGTACGGGCGACTGATTTCAGAGCCGCGCACCGAGGGCACGATGCAGAATGCGCACGAGTTATCGCAACCAATCTGAATGGTGACCCACGCGTCATATGAGGTCACGCGCTTGGCTGGCAGGGCCGACGGGAACATCGCGTGATCATCAAGCACTGCTTCTTCCAAAATTTCGGTTAAGGGTCCGTCAACGCGGGCGGTTTCCAAAAGTTCGGCTGCTCGATGCACGTTGTGGGTTCCCATCACCACATCAACCCACGGCGCCCGCTTTTGCACAATGTCGCGGTCCTTCTGCGCCAGGCAGCCCGAGACCACAATTTGCCGACCCTCGCGAGCATCTTTCCAACGCTTCAACATTCCGAGGTTGCCGTACAACTTGTTGTCAGCGTTCTCACGAATACAACAGGTGTTCAGTACCACGACATCAGCGTCGTCTTCTTCCTCAACCGCTAAAAGACCGTCGGCATCAAGAAGACCAGAGATTCGCTCAGAATCATGGTCGTTCATTTGGCACCCAAAGGTGCGTACGACGTATGAACGGGGTTCTTGATCTGACATAGCCATTTCAGGATACCCCTGAACAACCAGTGTCAATCCTCTACGAAATTGCGTAAGGCCTGCCCACTTGCCACGTGGCGTAGGCGAAAGAGTGCCCGAACCTCAATCTGGCGGACCCGCTCTCGGGTGATATCAAAGGCTTTACCCACCTCTTCAAGGGTCGCTCCTTGGTCACCGTCGAGCCCAAAGCGCATTTTCATGACGTCACGTTCGCGTTCAGGAAGTTCGTCAAGGACAGCCCGCATGGCTTCACGCATGTCTTCAAGTTCAATACCGCCACTTGGATCACCCTCATCGGTTGCAGCAATGTGATCGCCGATCGTCGAGTCTCCATCAACCCGAGTGGCTTGATCAAGACTGGTCGTGTCAGCAGCCAAACTGAAATATTCGGCGACCCGATCGGGAGATTCGCCAAGGGCCTTAGCGATCTCGATGATTGTTGGCTCACGTTGATTAAGTTGAGTAAGTTCACGTTGAACACGCAAAGCCCGATTGATGTTTTCCATCGCGTGAGTGGGGATGCGAATATTGCGGCTCTCTTCGGCGACCGCACGAGAGATTGCTTGCTTGATCCACCATGTCGCGTAGGTGGAAAATTTAAAGCCGCGCGTGTAATCATATTTCTCAACGGCTTTGATGAGACCGAGATTTCCGCTCTGAATCGCATCGGCAAGCGGCATCGAAACTTTCGTATAACGCTTGGCGATACTTACCACAAGCCGCAGATTGGCATTCGTGAGGTCTTCGCGAGCACGACGCCCTTGATCAATGACCCGCTGTAGCCGACGACGATCAAGAACTGATGCAGAGTCGCCGAGGCTTTCAAGTTCAATGTGTGCTTCGCTGCCGAGAACGATTTTTCGGCCGAGTACTTTTTCCTCATCGGCGGTCAATAAAGCGATGCGGCTGATTTCTTGCAGATACATACGAATGGCATCTTGACCCGAGTCATCGCTACCGCGTTCACGACGAGCCACTCGCCCATCGGATGACTTAGATTTCGTCCCATTCAAAGACGGTCGACGCAACTCACCCGAATCATCAAGTTCAAATGATTGATCAACCCTGATACCGATTTTCTCAATTGATGCGCGTACTGCATCAATTACTTCTGGAGACAATTCAATATCGCGCAACGCATCAACGATGTCTTGAGTTGACAACTCACCTTGACGACGACCAAACGTAATCAGCGCCAGCCACTCTGCTTCATCGATACCGACAACAGGAACGAGAGATGTTCCAGCAAAATCATTGCTGCTATCACTCTTCGCTGTTGTCACCTCGACCCCCCGGTTGAAATGTTCGTGTGGCAAGCCACATTAGCAATGACTCAGCGGCTGCTAAAGCCGTGCGCTCATTGTTAAGATTCTCAAGTTGCACACGAGCGTCACGATCTTCGCGAATCTCTTCGGGTATCGCTATTCGTGTTCGTTGCGATAGAATTCGCCGAACAGTCACCCCAATGAGATTGAGAGCCACCGAACTGGGTTCAACCTCGATATCAGCAACAGCGGCCCGTTCAAGCATTTCGCGAACTTCAGGATCAGCGATTCCTAGAGCATTATTCAGCAAACTGCCCGTTTCAATTTCGGATGCAGTTGCCAACGTGAGAAAGGCACGCCGAGGGATTTCCGAGACAAAGAGCGCTTCAATCAACCACGGTGCGATGTCATCCCAACTCTGCAATAGCAAACTAATCGCGATGAATTCAGCATTTTCAGATACGCCGACGCCGCGAGCAACTGGCGCGACCACTACTGGTTGAGCCGAACGACGTTCAGCCAACCGACTCAAATCGGCGACTGGTAAACCAACTCGAGCGGCGATTTCACCGGCATAGAGTTTGCGTACATTCACATCGGGATGTTCGTTAATCACTTCCATCGCCTGCGCAGCCAAACGAGCACGATCTTCTGGACTTCGCAAAGGCTTGCCAGACACAACACGATTCACGCGGAAACCCAGGAATGGAACTGCTTCATCAATTGCTGCTGCCAAAGCCGCCGGATCGGAGATCGCGAGATCACCCGGGTCTTTGCCGTCGGGGAACTTTGCCACCGACACTTGAACTTGAAACTTCCTTTCCCATTCGTAGAACTTTTCAGCTGCACCTTGGCCAGCAGCATCAGCATCAAAGGCCAACACAACTTTGCTGGCAAAACGTTTCAAGATACGAACGTGCTCTTCGGTCAGCGACGTTCCACACGTTGCCACCGCCCGCGTTACGCCTGAACGATGAAATCCGATGACGTCGGTGTAGCCCTCACACACAATGACTTGATCGGCCTTGACGACATCGTTCTTCGCCCAGTTCAGACCATACAGGGTTTTTGACTTGAAATAGATCTTAGTTTCAGACGAGTTTTTATACTTTGCGGGGTCGGCACTTCCGGGCAAGACACGGCCACCGAAAGCGACTGGATCTCCGTTGTCGCTGAAGATCGGAAACATAATGCGCGCCCGAAATGAATCTTGTAAACGGTTCGCCTTATTGGTGAATGCCAAACCGACATCGCTGAGCACATCGGTCGCGAACCCCTTTTTGACGAGGTGTTGACTTAATGCGTCCCATTCATCGGGCGCATAACCCAACTGGAATTGCCGAGCAACGTCTCCGGCTAAACCACGGTCGCGCAAATAGTCGCGTGCCGCTCGAGCATCAGGTGAATGAAGAAGGCGCTGGTGATACCAATCAACGGCCTCCGCCATCGCGCTAATCAGCTTCTTACGTCGTTGACGGTCTTGGCTTTCGCCACCGGTCGTATAAGTGAGCGTGATATTCGCCCGGGCTGCCAACTTTTCCACCGATGACACAAAGTCAATATGTTCAATTTCTTGAACAAAAGTAAATACATCGCCCGCGGCCTGACATCCGAAGCACTTATAACGACCAGTTTCTTCGCGGACGTTAAACGAACCACTTTTCTCAGTATGAAATGGGCAGAGACCCACCCAGTTTCGTCCCGCTTTACGTAAAGCCACATATTGTTGGATGATTTCAACGATGGATGTGGATGCCCGCACCCTCTCGATGTCGTCTTCAACAAATGCCATGCAGGTGAGACTAATCCACCGGTGTCTGAGCGGGTTTATCCCGATTCGACTTCATGGAAAAACACCGCAAATCGCTAGGCGCGATTAAACAATCCACCAATTGATCCACCACTTGAGCCTGAACCCGTCGGCATCATGCTCTGAATCCAACCCAATAGTTCGTTCGGGTTGCGGGTTTGAGTCCACACTTTTCCAGGACCCGTGAAATCGAACACAAGACCTTCGCCACTCTTGAACGTCTGCATCAAGCCACCGCTGGCTTGGCGAATATTCATTGACACTGTGCCTTCATACGCGACCATGTGCCCAGTATCAACCGTCAGCGATTGACCGGCTTGCAAGTCCCACACTTCAAGGGCTCCGTAGCAAGCAAACACAACTGGACCTTGACCTTCAGCACGGATAATGAATCCGCCTTCCGAGCCAAACATGTTCTTGAAGCCACCCCACTGAGTATCAATAGTGACATTGGTGTCGTTGGCGAGCCATGAACCTTTTTGAATGAATAACGGTGTTGCCGGAGTGACATCAAAAGAAACGATGTCGCCAGGCAAACGCGCCGCCACATCAACAAATCCGCCATTGGCTGGTGCCGTGTATGTACTCACGAAGAAACTTTCGCCACCGAGCGCAGCGCGCTTGAGGCTCTTCATAATTCCACCTTCGGCTTTTGCGGACAATGTGACACCAGTTGACATTGTCATCATGGCCCCACTTTCGACGCGCACAAGTTCATTGCCGGCCAAGGTAATTCGAGCCACGCCGTAAGCGGGTCCCTGTCGAGTCTGAATTTGCATGATGGATCTCCTATGTTTTGTGGCCCGCCATGGACTTATTTGGTATCTGACTTCTTTTTTCCGCCGGAAGCGAGCACAGCCTGCGCAACAGCAAGGCGAGCGATCGGAACTCGGAACGGTGAGCAACTCACGTAGTCAAGACCAACTCGGTAGAACAAATCAATTGACTCTGGATCGCCACCGTGTTCGCCACAGACACCCAGTTTGATACCGGGCTTGGCAACACGACCACGCTTGGCAGCAATTTCAACCAATTCGCCCACACCATCTTGGTCGATGGTTTCGAACGGATTGCGCTTCAACAATCCACCTTCAAGGTAGGCCGGCATCATGCGGCTTTCAATGTCGTCACGACTGAAACCAAAAGTCATCTGCGTGAGGTCATTTGTACCGAAGCTGAAGAAATCTGCTTCTTCCGACAATTCATCAGCACGCAAGGCAGCACGTGGAGTTTCAATCATGGTTCCGATGGACACCTTGGGCTTCTTGGCCGAACCCTTAGTTGCATCGGCGATTCCCTTCACGACCCACGAACGAGCCAAGGCCAATTCTTCACGCGTCACAGTGAGCGGAATCATGACTTCAACGATGGGCTTACCGCCCTTGGCCGCGCGATCGGCTGCTGCTTCCATGAGTGCCTGCACTTGCATGGCGTACAAACCTGGCTTGACAACGCCCAGACGTACACCGCGCGTTCCGAGCATGGGGTTGTGTTCAGCCCAGTCGTGAGCAGCCTTCAATAACTGTTCTTTTTCTTTTGACCAATCACCAGCAGGAGTAGTTGCCTTTTCAATTTCGAGTTCGTGCACATTGGGCAAGAATTCGTGCAACGGCGGATCAAGCAAGCGCACGGTGACGGGAAGTCCGTCCATGGCCTTCAAGATGTCGATGAAGTCTTTCTTTTGCACCTTGCGAAGTTCTTCAAGAGCGCTGGCTTCTTCTTCTGCGCTTTGCGCCAAGATCATGCGGCGCACAACGGGCAGACGATCTTCAGCCAAGAACATGTGCTCGGTACGGCACAGTCCAATACCTTCAGCACCGAGTTTGCGAGCGTTTGTTGCATCTTCACCGGTGTCGGCGTTTGCCCGCACTGCCATCTTGCCCTTGCGGACTTGATCGCACCACTGCAAAATGATGTCGAATTCTTTGGGTGGCTTGGCATCTTGCAATGCAAGTGAACCGAGCACGACTTCGCCAGTTGTTCCATCAAGCGAAATGATGTCGCCTTCTTTGACAACGATGTCGCCAACTGAGAACTGCTTGCCTTCAATCTTGATGGCTTCTGCTCCAACAACAGCGGGAGTTCCCCAACCACGAGCAACCACAGCGGCGTGACTCACGAGTCCACCACGAGCAGTCAAGATACCTTCAGACACCATCATGCCGTGCACGTCTTCGGGACTCGTTTCGCTACGAACCAAGATGACCTTTTCGCCACGATCTGAAGCATCAGCAGCTTCATCGGCAGTGAAGTACACCTTGCCGACAGCAGCACCCGGAGACGCAGCAAGACCTTTAGCAATCACTTTCTTGGCACCAGCCTCGAACTGCGGGTGAAGGACCTGATCAAGGTGCTCGGCAGCAACGCGAGTAATCGCTTCTTCTTTACTGATCCTCCAAGAATTTTTCTTGCCTTTGGAGCCAACCGTTCCCTTGGTCATGTCGACCGCCATACGCAAGGCTGCAGCACCGGTGCGCTTGCCAACGCGCGTTTGCAACATCCACAATTTGCCTTGTTCAATGGTGAACTCGGTGTCGCACATGTCTTTGTAGTGAGCTTCAAGGCGCACGAAGATTGCCATCAATTCATCATGAATCTTCGGGAACTTGGCCTTCAAAGCATCGAGGTCTTCGGTGTTACGAATACCAGCAACCACGTCTTCACCCTGGGCGTTGACCAAGAAGTCACCGTACGGAACGTTTTCGCCAGTTGCAGCATTACGGGTAAAGCCGACGCCCGTACCTGAATTGTCATCCCGGTTACCAAACACCATCGTTTGCACGTTGACGGCGGTGCCCAAATTGTGATCAATCTTTTCGCGAACGCGATACGCAATTGCACGAGCGCCATTCCAGCTCTTGAAGACTGCTTCAACTGCGCCGCGCAACTGCGCTTCGGGCTTTTGTGGGAATGCTTTGCCGGTCTCTTTTTTGACAACCTCGAGGTACTGCGCGCAAAGTTCTTTCAAAACCGTTGAAGTCAACTCGGCGTCGTTCTTTACCTTGGCCTTTTCTTTGGCGGCCTCAAGTGGGTGCTCGAAGTGATGACCTTCAACACCAAGAACAATGCGTCCGTACATCGCAATGAAGCGACGGTATGAGTCGTAGGCGAAACGCTCGTCACCGGTGACCTTGGCGAGACCCTTCACGCTCTTGTCGTTGAGTCCGAGGTTGAGAACCGTGTCCATCATTCCTGGCATTGAGAATTTGGCACCCGAACGCACGCTCACGAGCAAAGGATCGTTGGGATCGCCCAACTTGCGCTTCATAGCCTTTTCAAGTTTCGCAATGTGTCTTTTTATCTCGGCATCAATGCTCTTGGGCCAACCACTTACCATGTAATCGCGACACGCGTCGGTGCTAATGGTGAAACCAGGCGGAACCGGCAACTTCAAGACACTGGTCATCTCGGCAAGGTTGGCGCCCTTACCCCCGAGCAGATCTTTCATCTGCATTGGTGGGCGACGATGTTTCTGATCAAATGAATAAACGTACGGCACAAGCACCGAGTCTACGACTTCTCAAGTTGAGGCATAACATCAAAGTGCATGCGCATTTTCGGGTTTCCAGTGCAGATACGTCCAGGTTTCGCCCTGTTCATGTTGCTGATCATTGTCATTAACGGAGTCCCCATGGGGCCTTGGCTCGCAGGTTCAGTTGCCGGCTTCACCTTGCTTCATGAACTCGGCCATGCCTTTGCCGCCCGCCGAACCGGAGCAACAGCACAAATATCCCTCGATTTCTTGGCTGGATATGCCTCGTTTACCCCGACGCGAGACTTGCAACGCTGGGAAAGAGCAGGAATCTCTTTGGCTGGACCATTCATCCAAATCGCGACCGGTTGTGTTGTCTTACTTGCCTTTGGTGTTAATCCGCTCAGCCATGACCAATTCGCCGCCGACTATTGGTCATTCGCTATTTGGTGGGCGGGACCGGCAATCGGAATTTTCAACCTGATTCCGGTACTGCCACTCGACGGAGGAAATGTTGCTACCGAGATCCTGGACTACTTGTCGCCGGGTCGGGGCCGAAACATGATGATCAAAGCGAGTCCGTTGCTCACCGCAGGAGCATTTATCGCAATGGTCTTTGTTGATGACCTCCGCCCCCTCGCTGCATTCGCTGCCATTTTGTTGGTTTTACAGTTGCAAACAATGTCGGCCTTAGCCGCGACAACACCCGATCGCCGCTCATTTGCATTGGAACAGCAACGGCGACTGGCCGCCGAAGCCGAAGACACTGCGTGGAGAACTGGCCGACCAGGCATGTTGCAAAGCCCGCAGGTGATGTCGCCATGGTGGGATGCATATTCGAAGATGCGTGCCGGCCATTCATCGGCAACTTCGTTCATTGTCAACGACTTATTGAATACCGAGTTAGATCGTGCACCGTGGTGGCCGCCACACGCCGCAAGCGATGAACAACTCAAGCCACTCGTCCTTCAACTTCCACGACCGCTTCCCGAACCAACTCAGAACACTTCAGAGTTAAGCGCCGCAACCCTGCTCAGTGCCTTACGACGAACCGCTCACTATGAAGACGGAGCACGCTATGGGTCGATGCTCTTCAAAGTTCATCCGTCATCGCATGTTGCCATTGAGACCGCGCGATGTATCGCAACGCTTGGCCATCACGACACTGCAACCCAATGGCTCACTATTGCCGGACGAGTTGACAATCAACACGCCCAACTTCTTCATGCAGTTGAAAACTACGCTGAATTCCAAGCGTTACGCTGGCGTACCGATATTGAAGAACTCGTGATTCAACTCAGAAATGAGCAGCCGTCATAACGACTTCATAACGCATTCATGAAGTCATCGCTGCATGGACAACGACGCCAAGTTCGACTGCACGTCCGACATACGCAAGAGCGCAGTCAGGTGCCACCGACGTGAATTCACCAACGGTTTCTCCGTTAACAATGACCGCAGCGCCAGGCTTCGCATTGGCAACAATTGGGCCGGTCAACAAGCGCAAATTCTTCGGTGCGGTTGATCCACGACTGTCCATACGCTCAACGAGCTCTTGACCGGGATAACAACCTTTAGTGAAACTCACGGCAAGTGAAACAACCCCGATCGCCGCAGGCAAAGTTTCGCCTGCGATGATTTCGCGGCCCATCACTGGCCAACCAGAGCGAATACGCAGTGCGTCAAACTCTTCAGTCGACACGTGAACAAATTGCGAGACCACCGAGTTGTCAATAGTTGTCAGTGGTGCATCAACAATTGCGCCACTTCCCCATTGCGACACTGCAAATCCGGCTTGTTCAATTGGTGCGCCATCACGACTGCGCAGGCACAAATACTTTTGGGTTGAGACGGCAATGTCGGCTTTGACTCTGATCTTGAAACGATTCAAACGAGCCAGCAATTGTTCGCCCAAATCTGCAACATTTTCTGTGTCAAGAACAAATGTCTCTTCTTCGGTGCGGGTGACTCGCACAAAAGCAATCACTTTGCCCATGGGCTCAAGCACGAACGAATAGAGCGATCCACCAACGGGCAACGAGGCGATGTCATTGCTCAATTGCGAGTGCAAGTACTTGCCAGCATCGGCACCTGTCACCGAGAAAACTAAATGTTCAATTTCACAGGCAATGATGTTGTTATTCATGGTGGTACTCACAGTGTTGCTCACGCTCTCGTTCCGCCGTCAAGGCGACGCTTGGTCATTCGACGGGCTGCAGGAATTGCAGCAAGCAGACCGGCTGCTTTATTACGGCATTCCAGATCTTCATCATCGGGTTCGCTGTCGGCAACGATTCCGGCACCTGCTTGCAAGTAGGCCGCCGATTCACCAATAAACATGGTGCGAATGGCGATAGCAGTGTCGAGGTTGCCGCTGAAGTCAACATAACCAACGACTCCGGCGTACGGGCCACGCTTCAATGGCTCAAGTTCGTCAATGATTTCCATGGCTCGAACTTTTGGCGCACCACTGACGGTGCCTGCGGGAAGAGTCGCACGCAAAACATCGATTGCGGTCTTACCAGGGATGAGCGCTCCACTCACTTGTGAGGTGAGGTGCATGACGTGGCTGTATTTCTCAAGAGTCATGAGTTCGTCAGCGACAACGGTGCCAAAAGATGACACACGACCTACATCATTGCGAGCAAGATCAACCAACATCACGTGTTCGGCGACTTCTTTGGGATTTTCCCGAAGTTCAGCAGCAAGTCGTCGATCGTGTTCATCGTTCGTACCGCGCTTACGGGTGCCGGCGATTGGTCGACTAATCACGCGACCCCCGAGCAATTGCACCATGGGCTCGGGTGAACTGCCCACAATGGTGACACCAGGATGACGCAAGAAGTACATGTACGGACTGGGGTTCACTTGCCGCAGAACGCGGTACATATCAAACGGATCGGCCTCGAGTTGCAATTCATAGCGCTGAGACAACACAACCTGAAAGATGTCGCCGGCGCGAATGTATTC
>LFFB01000003.1 GCA_001510335.1 Actinobacteria bacterium casp-actino2
CGACTGACTGACAGCGCGATTGCATCGGATTTCCAGTACGAGGTCACTGCCATGACGGCCGCAATGATAAGGGCCACGATGCTGGCGGTTGGCCCTCCACCGACTAGAAAGCCGACGACAACACCTACTAGGACGACCAAGAGAACGAAACCAAAGATCAACGCCACACTGCGTCGCTTATTAGAGGCAATCTGTTGATACACGAAGATTAAAACTTGACGTTAGGAACAGTGCGAGCGGCATCTTCAGCTTCAAAAAATTCACGATGCGGAAATCTGCCGATCTTGGCGACAAGAACCGTTGGGAAGGTATCAAGTTTGTTGTGGTACTCAAGGACCGAATCGTTGTAAAACTGACGGGCGTAGGCAACACGGCTTTCTGTCGATGTGAGTTCTTCTTGTAAGGCCAAGAAATTTTGGTTGGCTTTGAGATCGGGATAAGCCTCTGATAGCGCAAACAATTGGCGCAGCGCTCCAGTCAGCATGTTGTCAGCCTGCCCCTGTGCTTCTGGACCGGGACCCGCAGCCATGGCGGCATTACGGGCCGTGATAACCGCCTCGAGCGTGGCCTTTTCATGGGCCGCGTAACCTTTGACTGTCTCAACCAAATTAGGCACAAGATCAAGACGACGTTTGAGTTGGACATCAACTTGGGACCAGGCATTGTCAACTTGGTTACGGCGCCTAATGAGGGCGTTATAGGTAATGACGACGTAGATGGCTAGCAAGGCGACGACTGCGATAACGATAAGAGTCATGTCGTCATCCTAGGTTCAAATACGGGAACCCATCGGTCAATCGATCAATCGGACGAACTGCCATCGCGGGCCAGGAAACGGCGCAGTCGTTGCCGCCGAGTAGGACGGTGACGGGATTCCGCGATGATGCGCCGATAGATATCCACATATGTATGAGCCAATAGGACCATGGAAAAGCCACTCGCCCGTTTCTGACCGTTGCTGACGAGGCGGTGCGCGAGGTCTTGGTCGAGCAAAATTCGTCGAAGAGCGCTTTCAAGAGCCTGAGGATCATTGGGTTCAACAAGAAGAGCATCGACTTCGTGAGTCGCCACATTCATATATCCGTCGAGTGCACTAGCGACGATTGGTGTGGAGGCGGCCATGGCTTCAATCAAAACCACCCCAAAACTTTCGCCTCCAAGCGACGGAGCGCAAAAAACATCAGCTTGGGAAAGTCGTTGAGCTTTCTCAGCATCGCTGATTCTGCCCAGCCATATCAAACGAGAGTCACCGGCCCATTCACGCTTTAACCGTTCAGTTTCAGGACCTTCCGAAGCTATCCAGACGTCGACATTGTCGGGCAAAGTGGCGTGAGCCTGTAAGAGAACTTCCAATCCTTTGCGGGGTTCGTGTCGACCACAGAAAAAAACAGATTGACGATCTGACGAGGTTGCAATTCGTGAAGTCGAGAGAAATCGATCAAGCTCAACCCCATTTGGCAATATTTGATAATCGCCACCGAGATAGCGCTGCGCTAATTGAACTGCGTCTTTGGAGACGGCAACACGATGATCAATCGCACTGGCAAACCCTTTGAGAGGTGCGCTCAAATACTTGTAGCTCAGGCTCTCGCCCGCCGCGTGAAATGTTGCGACAATGGGTGCAGTTCGCATCACCAACGCAGTGATGGTTGCGCCAGGGGTCAATGGTTCATGTAGATGCAACACGTCAAATTGCTCATCGCGTAAAACTCGGATTGTTCGTAAGGCCGCTGAAGGATCTGGGGCTAGCGGTGCAATCGAACCATTGGCGACAGTGGGTAGTGACTCGCCAATCGGTGTGACAAAGGTGTCGGGCGGAGCACCATCGCACGGACCAAGTACTCGTACCTCGTGTCCCATTTTGCGCAACGCTCGAGCGAGTCCCATGACCTGCCCCTGGACGCCACCTGGGGTCGTCAAACTGTACGGACACAGCAATCCAATACGCAGACGTGACACGGACTCTGAAGCGAGGGCATCGGGGGGTACAGACATGACATCTCCAAACTAGCGAGATCAGAAGGGTGCGGAGTGTTCGGCTAACTTCGAGGAATGATGCTTCCCGCCTTATCAATTGTTGCTTCCCCCACCAAGCGGCTTCAGATACTTGAACTTGCAGCAGAAGCCGAACGCCGAGGTTTTCCAGCATTGGCTTGCCCGACTCTTGGCAATGCTTTTGGACTGTGCGTGAGTTTGGCTCATGTGACCCAACGTATACGTTTTTACACAGCGATTCAAGGTATCTACGGCACGTCAGCGGCTGAAATCGGTTCGATAGCGAGCCATATAGGAGAAGTATCAGGCGGACGATTCGCGTTAGGACTCGGAGTCAGTCACGAAGCAATGGTGAAGCGTCTTGGTGTTGAAATGGGACCTCCACTGTCAGATATGCGAGCTTTCGTCGATGCTTTGCGTAAACAAGAAAAATTCGGCGGTCCTCTCCCCCCGATTTATCTCGCCGCGCTTCGAGATCGCATGCTGGCCTTGGCGTCAGAGATTGGTGAAGGTGCGTTATGGGCTAACGCGAGTTACAACAATACGGTCAAGCAGGTTCATCAAGTATCTCGAGAACAGATTGCTGGAGGCTTTCATCTTGCGAACATGATTCCCACAGTCATTAGCGATGACCGTGAAGCAGCCGCTGCAGTGAACCGCAAAACGATGGCGGTGTACGTCCGGCTCCCCAACTATCGCAATTATTGGAAGGCTGCCGGCTACGTCAAAGAGATGGAAGCAATTGAAAGTGCCATTGCCGCTGGCAACCGCGATGACCATTCTGCCTATATGAGTGATGCTTGGCTATCTGACTGCACCTTGTATGGCAACGCTGATGAGGTGCGCGACGGTCTGCAACGTTGGTATGACATTGGGGTCGAACCCATCGCCGTGATGTCAAGTACGAGTGGCGGTCAGATCAAAGCCATTAACGAATTATTTGACCTTTATTCGTGACCTGATGTCTCTTTTAACCCAGTCGCAAAGTTTCGAGCGGTTCAAGTTTGGCGGCCCGTCGTGCCGGATACAGACCAGCAAGAATTGAAATTGTTATTGCCAGAATGATTCCCGCTGGGGCTAACCACGATGCCATCACAAAGACCCAACCGGCAATAGACGCACCAACGAAAATTGCCAACATACCCAGCAGAACACCGAGTATTCCGCCAATCACACCGACCACGATGGCTTCAAATAAGAATTGAACAGCGATGATATTGCGAGTGTGCCCGAGCGCTCGGCGGATACCAATTTCGGCCGAGCGTTGAATCACCGAGATTGACATCACATTGGCGATTCCGAGTCCCCCAACGATAATCGCGAGGAGTCCCATCGAGATTACGATCATCTGCAGTTGACGATCACTTTGGGCCGCTAGCTCCAAAGCTTCACTCTTGATGTCGGTCGAGATTTCTTGTGGACCACCGAGATTGACTGCCGTCTTCAGTGCTTCGGAAGTTTCGGATTCGGTACCTTCGGTGCATCGAACATACATCTTGTTTGGTTGAACCTCATCGTCTAGAAAATCGATTTCAGCACGAGCGAATGAAATGAAGACAGCGTTGTCAAAACCAGGCTCAAGTTCAACCGAATCCAAAATTCCGACCACTCCATAGGGAATTCCGGCTAATTCAATGGTGCGATTTTCTCCAGGCAACACATCAAATTCACGTGCCAATCCAACTCCGATAACTGCGGCACGAACCTCGCTGTCTTCGTCAAATTGGTTGATCCAGCGACCAGATACAAGATTGACTTGCAGCACCGCAGGCAAATTACTGTCAGCGGCAAGTACCGGTATTGGAACCGTCTCAAACTTTTCACGAGCCTCTGTATACGGGGTCACTGCGATGTTGGACAATTCGACTACGGCTGAAACTTTCTCGACAGTTTTCACGGTGAGTGCCCGTTCCACAGCATCAGTGGGAAGGGTTGGATTTTGACCGCCGAATGAACTTGAGGCAGCGGCCTCAATCAGATTGGTGCCAAGTTTTGCGACTTTTTGCTTTAAGTCTCCCTTAGCTGAATCGGTGAGGCCCACCGACGCAATGATGGCGGCGACTCCGATCATGGGTCCGAGAAGAAGTAATAGGGTGCGCACTTTGCGGGCGAGTAAGCCAGTGAATGCAACCCGAACAAGATCTTTGAAGGTACTCATGAGCGCAGTACCTCATCGGAGACGATTCCGCCGTCGAGCATGGAAACTTTTCGTACCGCCGAATTAGCAATGTCTAGATCGTGAGTCACGATGACGACTGCGCGCTCAGAAGAGCGAAGGCCCGACAATATTTCCATCACGTTGGCGGCATTTTTGGTATCAAGAGCACCTGTGGGTTCATCGGCTAAAAGAATTTTTGGTTCGGTCACGAGCGCCCGAGCAAGAGCAACGCGCTGTTGTTCACCACCTGACAGTTGAACAGGTCGATGGTCAGCGCGACGCCCTAGACCAACGCGCTCAAGCGAGGCCATGGCACGATCGCGTCTCTCGGCAGGTTTGAGCGAACGATACAAGAGAGCGGTTTCAACATTCCCGATGGCGTCAAGGTGTGGGATTAAATGGAATTGCTGGAAAACAAATCCGATACTTTTTCCACGAACTCGGGTTCGCGCGGCATCAGCGAGTCGTGTCACCTCCTCGTCGCCAACGGTGATTGTGCCTTCGGTTGGAACATCAAGACACCCGAGAAGTCCGAGCATCGTTGATTTTCCAGAACCCGATGGACCAACAATCGAGACGAAGTCGCCGGCGCGGATGACTAATGAAACATCACGTAATGCCCATACTGCGGCTTCTCCAGATCCGTACACCCGAGATACATGACTCAGTTCCATCAAGATCGTAAGATTTGACGAATCCGCTGAAGTTGATGCGTTCATGGCAAAAGGGTCTCGTCAATCTTGCTTATGCCGCTGAGGCGATATTGCCCGAAGCAATATCGACGACGACAAGTTCGTCACCCTTGAGGCCATCTTCGATCTCGACCCATTCGCCATCGATCAAACCGATTGTCACTTTGATGCGGGTGATGGTGCCAGCGTCATTGACGATTCGCACCTCATCGCCATCGGCAGAACGCAGGACAGCAGCAACAGGGACAGCGAGGACTTGTAAAGCCTCGTCAAGAGTGACGTCAATTGAGACCGTCGCTCCGTCAACGGCACTGAATTCACCTGAAACAGTAATTGTTCCTTCGTACAATTCTTGGCCGGCGGAGCCGACAGTTGCGCTATCGCCTAGTTCAGAAATTGTTCCAGGAAGTATTTGACCTCCAACTCTGAGATTAACTGAAACAGCTTGTCCAACTACGAGTTCAGCGCGATCGGTTGGGCTGACCTTCATTGTGATTGTGAACTGTGGTTCAGTCAGGCTGAGAACAACATTTCCCTGAAGGACAAACTCGCCTTCATCGACCTCAACCTTGCCGATACGCGCTGGCCAGTCAGCGACGAGCATGTCGGATGGTTTGAATACGACGTCATCGTTGATCACGTTGATCGGAACTGTCACGCTGCTTGAACCAGCCTTCAAAATAACTGTTCCACTGAGCGCTTTGTAGTCGGCTCCGTTTTGCGCCGTACCAGACAGTTGATAGTTGACTGAAGTGTCCTCTGTAACTGGAGCATCAGCAACAATGCGGAATGAACCAGTTCGACCTTCGCCTACTGTTCCTCCCCCGATGAGAGTCAATTCAGGTAAATCTCCGCTCTCGATGATGACTCGAGCACTCACGACATCACCGAGGTAGTAGCGCTCTGTTTTGCCTTCTGGTGGCAGATCTGAAGTGACGGTAAATGTCAAGTTCTCATCGGATTCAACAGTGTCGTCGCGCCGAATTTGAATTGGTACGTCAACGCTATATGCGCCGGCATTGATGCTGTAGGTGTCGGTGTTCGGTGTCAAGAAGTCAACGTCTTGACTCGCACTGCCCGACAACGTCACATTGAACTTAATGTCGCGATTTGACTTAACCGAAGTGCGAACCGTGAAAGTCACAGTTGAACCTTCGTTAATCGTCTCACTGCTGGCCTTCACTGTCAGAAGTGGACGAAGTTCTGATCCATTCGCCGGAATCACTACTCGCAATTGGTTTGTATTTCCAAGTGCATATGTTGGGTCGTTACCAAATTGAGTGGTCATCGCGACCGTGATGTCTTCTTCATCTTCAATCGTATTGTCTACGAAAATCTTTGACGTAAACGATGTTGAAAGTTCTCCTGCTCGAATCATTACACTTCCCAAAATTCGGTCGTAATCGTCATCGTTGGCCGGATCGTCGCCTGGTGTGGCACTGCCGCCGGTATTTAACGCGATCGTTAAGTCTGAGGTAGGAGCAACGTCAGAAGTAATAGTGAATGTGACTGATCCACCTTCAATCACCGACTCGTTGTCAACCGAGATATTCAAGGTTGGCTTTTGTACTGTCGAACGCAAACTGGAACCGCTTGAGGTCGGCACTGATGGGGTGACGATAAAGGCGGCAGTATTAGATCGACCCACCGAGTAGGCGGCACTGTTGGGAGCCAGCGAAACGGTGATGGTCTCATCGTTTTCGTTACTTGAACCGCTGTAGCCACGATCAAATTGCCATTTGGCCAAAGCAGTACGAGTTTCTTCCGTAAACAGTGTGTCTACGGACCGAATCGCGTAGCCGTCATTATTGAGAATTGTTTCAAGTTGAAGAACATCTGGTCCGACACTGCCAACGTTGAGCTCACGATAAAACGAAAAATCTCCAGGAACAGCGACAGCTGTTCGTCCGTCTAGTGCAAACACCCCGTCACCGATTTCAACGGTGTCGCCGTCTTCAACATTGATCTGACTGACTTTGCCGTCCACTGCTGAGTTGATCTTCTTGGTTTCATTGCGACGTACTTCTCCGGTCACAGTGAGAACATCGGACAGATCGCGCCGTTCAACAGCACGCGGAGTGATCAGCAATGCATTGTTGGTGGATGTTCCACCGGACTGCCGACCGATGAATACTGCAACCCCGACGATGGCCACGAGACCGACGACTAGTGAGATCTTTTTGACATTGGACATTTAGGCTCCGTTTTCAATGGCGTCGTTGATGCCGGTCTCAGTGAGGCATTGATCTAAATCACGCTGGTTCAAATCGCCGTCTGCACTTTGAAACTGTGTTGGATTAATCAGACCGGAAGAGTCGATTGACGTTTCGATTTTCCAACCCTTCTTCTTCAGGCAGTCAGAAAGAGCGACAAAGCCCTCGTTACGAGTTTTGATTTCGTCTGGCTTGAGACTGGCTCGGGTGGTGCCAACTTCTCGAAGAACATTGATGATGTCGCTACGAGCAGCGCATTTTTGAATGACTTCTAGATATGCGGGGTCTTGGTAGGCGGGGTTATTCGGGTCTGCCAAATCTCCACGAATCGTTTGCCCTGCATCTTTGATACATCCTGAAAATTCAGCGTACGCATCAAACAGTTTTAGTTCTGGCGGACGGTTGTCTTGATTGAGAGGAATCGTGTCAGAAGTCGTCTCCCCCGCAGCCAATGAACTGTCAACCTCGTCGACCGATGATTGAATCGCTGGAACCAAAGTAGAGCGCATAGCGATGACTTCTTCGGGAGTCATGACCTGAATGGCATCAACATCACGAACCAGAGTTGTGGTTTGGCCAGCCGAACCACAAGCGGACAGTAAAAGGATTGAAATGCCTAATCCGGTAAGGACTGAAGAACCCCCGTTCAACTTCATGTGGAAAGACTACGACCCCAGGCACAGAATTGATGACTTGTTCAGTCAACTCTCTGTCACTGACTACTTACAGTTCAGGTCAAGTCGGATCTTGTGAGCTTGACCGATCATGACTACCTTCGTGATCTTCGCCGTATCCAGGATCACTTGGCCAATTCGGTTGAAGGAGGTGCCACTGTTCAGGCGCCCGACGAATCAAAGTTTCAAGCTCGCAGGCCAATTTCTGAGTAATACGCTGGACATCCTCACGAAGTTTGCCGTGGCGATCACAATTCATGGGCGCCCCTATCACACCATGGTGTCCGACTCCCCGATTAGTGAAATACGCCGCGGTCGGTAGCAAAGCCGCACCAGTACGTAGAGCCAAGGTCGCGGGTCCGGCCGGTAACTTAGTGCGCTCGCCGAAAAATTCAACCTCAATACCGCCGCCCGTAATGTCTCGATCGCTTAGCAAGCACAGAACCTCATTATTGCGTAATGACTTCAGCACTGCTGGACCAGCGTCGGGTCCAAGGGAAATGACAGTCATGCCAAATTTACGACGAAGGTCGGCAAACCATTCAAAGAGTTCCGGCGGCTGAATCGGTTCGACCACGACTGTCATCTTGTGACCGAGATCGGCGGCCCAGCGTCCGGCCCACTCCCAGCCGCCTAAATGTGGGAGTGCCAGAATGACACCCTTGCCACGGTCAAGCGCTGGCAACATATTTTCGTGGTAACCCTCAACCGTGAATGAGGCGGCTACTTGCGCACTAGTCAATGTCGGTAAACGAAAACTTTCTAGGTAGTAACGGGCATAACTGTCAAAAACCTGCTGTGTGAGGCGACGTATTTCAATACTTGATGCGAGAGGTCGAACGCGTCGCATATGCCTTTCAACCATCTTGCGCTTATCGCGCATTCCAAGTGACGCCGGCAGACCAACCAGTGAACCTATCGTCCCAGACAGAAACCCTGGCACGCCTTTAGACAACAATGAACCAAGTTTGTAACTACCCACGACGAGCGTGTCACTAATTTCTTGACGGGCTGAGGAAGCCATGTGCAGAAGATGCGTGTGAGCTAGGACGAACGACGTGAAGACGGACTGGGGCGGCGTGACGCGATGGCCGAACGTCGACTCTGGCGACGCGTACGTCGCGATTCAATTCGAGCGGCGGTGATTGGAGCGACTGCGGCTTGTTGCCAAACTTTGATAAATCGCTGAACTGCCGTGACCGTCGTCAGGATCAACATGACCCACATGATCGGAACCAACAAGGGTGGGAACAACAAACCAAGACATAAGCAGATAATGCGTTCGGCACGTTCCATCAAGCCCCCTTTGGCTGACAGTCCGAGTGATTCTGCCTTCGCGCGTTCGTAAGAAATGACTGAACTCATTCCAGAAACTGCAAACGGCAAAATTGCGAGATGGGGTGATTCGTTGGAAGCGAAGTACCACGCCACACCGCCAAACAAAAGAGCATCAGTCACACGGTCTACAACTGAGTCGAAAAAGGCTCCACGCTGACTGGAGGTATTGGAGGCTTTGGCAAGCGCTCCATCAAGAAGATCGGGTAAGGCTGCGAGGATGACGAGCAACAACCCAAGCGACAGATAGCCAGCTCCGATAGCGATAGCGGCTCCACAAGCAATCAGCATTCCCGCAATCGTCAATTGGTCGGGAGTGATTTTTGTTCGACGTAATGTATCTCCGAGAGGTTTGACCGCTCGATCAACTGATTTTCGAAAGTGACCGTCAAACATTTCATTAGTCTACGAAAGATAGAGACTCAGGGATGGCATACGCCGCTAATTGCTCGGTCAAAGTGAGTGATTATGACCAATCTTCGAGGTTTTCTTGCGCCAAGTGTTCAACAACCTTGCCGTCTACCGCATCGACCAGCACCAAGCCGCGTCGCATCGGTGGATCTTCATTGGAATAGCACAAAACTCGCCACGTTGGTCGACTGCGAAAACCGCGCCACACCTGCTGTGCTGAAGCGTGACCAACGGCAAAGCCGACCGCCTCACCCGCTGCCGAAAGAGCATCTTGTTCGTCAATCGTCATTCGCCATCCGGAAGTGAGACACAGCAGGCCGAATAGAGAAAGCACCACTCCTCCGGTCAACACACCCGAATTGATGAGGGGTCCGTCGCTGCCAACGACAACCACGAGCACAATGATGGCGACGCCAAGTCCAAGGTAGATGTATCCAGGAATTCGACGGCGACTGTTATCGGGAAACTTGTAAACACCGACGAATTCAGACACGTTGAGGTCGGTAGGCAACTGATCGCGAATCTCGTTTGCGTCTGTTGAGTTTTGTTGAGGCATCTTGATCTCCAATAGTTGAGAGGAATTTTACGACGAAGATCCATACTTCGTCCACGCGCGGCGGAGTCGGTCGGCGGTTTCGTTGAGAGGTTCAGAAATTGTCTTGGCATTTGCGACAGAAGTCATGAAATTAGCGTCTCCACGCCAACGAGGAACAATGTGGACATGCAGGTGCTCGCTGACGCTGCCCCCTGCTGCGGGCCCAAGATTGATACCGACGTTGAGCCCGTGGGGGTTGTACTCGTTCTTTAAGACTTCATGAGCCGCTGTGACGGTTGACCACAACTCAGAACTTTCGTGCGGTGTTAAATCGGCCAAATTGGCAATTTGACGCATTGGTAGAACCATGAGGTGACCGACCGCATAGGGATAGGCATTGAGAATTGCGAAGACATACTCGCCTCGATGAACGATGTACGTTTCTTCATCGGTCAGACCTGACTCAAGAATCTGCGTGAAGATACTGCTTCCAGATGAATGAGAACCCTCAAACGGATTCGGAAGTGACGAAAGGTACTGGCTACGCCATCCAGTCCATAACGCGTCAATCGTCATCATGCACCAATCTTCGTCGACAGTCGCTCAAATTACTGAGTGACTGACCTCTTCGGTGATGCGGCGAGTGAATTCAGATACGGCAACGCCTCGTTCAACTTCAAGTCCTCGGGCATTGACGCCCACCGTTGTCGCAGCAACATCGTCATCGCCCACCACAAGTACATAAGGAGTCTTCTCCATTTTTGCGGTGCGAATTCGTTTGCCTAGTTGATCGTTTGCTTCAACGATCTCTACTCGAATACCAGATGCCAATAATTTTTTGGCGACTTCTTGAGCATAAGTTTCGTGGGCCTCTGCAACGGGCAAGATTTTTACTTGAACCGGACTCAACCATGTGGGGAAAGCTCCGGCGTAGTGCTCGACGAGAACTCCAAAGAAGCGTTCGACCGAACCAAAGAGTGCTCGGTGCAACATGATCGGACGTTGACGGGATCCGTCGGTCGCAACGTACTCAAGATCAAAGCGATCGGGAAGGTTGAAATCGCATTGGATAGTCGATAGTTGCCAGGTGCGACCAATGGCATCGCGAATATGGATATCAATCTTCGGTCCGTAAAAAGCTGCGTCGCCCTCTTTGACGCTGTATTCGACTCCATGAGTTTCGAGCGCAGTCGACAATGCATTGGTCGCTGACTCCCAAATCTCGTCGGAACCCACGTACTTCTCGGGATCTTTAGTTGACAGGTGGAATGAAAAATCTTCAAACCCGAAAGCCTTCAGAACGCTCATCACGAAATCAAGCAGCGAGATGATTTCATCTTGTAGTTGCTCTCGGGTGCAGAAAATGTGGCTGTCATCTTGAGTGAAACCACGAATTCGCATGAGCCCATGCAAAGTCCCGGCGCGTTCATAGCGATAAACAGTTCCGAGTTCGAAAAGTCGCAGAGGAAGTTCGCGATAACTGCGCTGACGTCCACGGAAGATCAGGCAATGCATCGGGCAGTTCATGGGCTTGGGATAATAAGTGCCGTTATCCATTTCCATGGGCGGATACATACCATCGGCGTAGAAATCAAGGTGGCCAGAAGTCTGGAAAAGCGTGGCGTTTGATAGGTGCGGAGTAAAGACAAATTGATAGCCGCCACTTTGGTGACGAGCGCGGCTGTAGTCCTCCATCAATTTGCGCACAATGGCCCCTTTGGGATGCCAAACCGCGAGTCCCCCGCCGAGTTCAGTTGGAAACGACAACAGGTCAAGTTCGACTGCTAAGCGACGGTGGTCGCGACGTTCGGCCTCTTCAAGGCGATGCAAGTGTTCTTCGAGCGCAGATTTACTCTCCCACGCAGTTCCATAAATACGTTGCAGGACTGGTCCTTTTTCGTTACCGCGCCAATACGCCGACGAAACCTTTTGCAACTTGAAGTGTCCAAGTCGACCAGTGCTTGGAACGTGCGGTCCGAGACAGAGATCAACGAACTCGTCGGTATTGCGATAAATGCTGACGGAGTCTCCCGAGCCACCAACTTCGGCGCTATCAGTTCCATCGGCTGATCCCCCGTTCACTCGTTCGATGATTTCGCATTTGTACGGTTGCTCTCTAAATAATGAAAGAGCTTCAGCAACCGAAATCTCGGCGCGTACGAACGGTTGATTCGCAGTGATGACCTTTCGCATTTCTGCTTCGACGTTGGACAGATTATCTTCAGTGAAAACACGGCCCCCTAAATCGAAGTCGTAGTAAAAGCCATTTTCTATTGCCGGGCCGATGGTGTACTTCGCACCTGGATACAAATTCAAGACTGCCTGGGCCATGACATGGGCCGTCGAGTGACGCAACACATGACGGCCCCAGTCAGAATCAACCGTGATGATCTCAACCAAGTCGCCCTGAGTTAACGACTGCGAAAGGTCAACTTGCTGACCATTAACCACACCAGCAATAGCTGCTTTGCCTAAGTTGCGACTGATTGAGGTCGCCAAAGTCAGCACCGTTGAATCATCGGCAATATCGCGCTGGGATCCGTCAGGGAGGGTGATTGATATCTGGGCCATTGTTAACAGTTTACGGGCAATGCCCAAGGGTCACCGTGGGATTTTTGGTGAGAAAGCGAGTTAGGAACTTGAAACGGTCTGCTGATCTTGAACGTGGCCAACTTTTGCGGTCGTTATGGGTTCAGAATCGGCAGTTTTTCCGGCGTAAACGTTCTTATAAACCTGACCGGTCATTGATTGAACTTCAAACATGACTTCATCAATCATTGACCGCCAGGCCATATGCGGATCGGTTGACGATGTGTATCGTTCGGGTCGTATTGGACGCCCAATCGTGATAGTGCACGAACGGAAGAGTTTAGGCACTTTGGCGTTGGGTGGTTGAATGTCGTTGGTGCCGACGATGCCAACTGGAAATATCGGGCACCCAATTTTCGTAGCCAATCGAGCGGCGCCAGTGCGACCTTTGTACAAGCTCCCATCGCGGCTTCGTGTTCCTTCAGGGAACATGCCGAAAAGCTCGCCGCGAGCCAAAACGCCTTCTGCTGCGTCAAGAGCCGCTTGGCTTTTCTCACCGCCCGAGCGATCAATAGGGATCATGCCCATCATCGGAAAAAGAATTTTGGTCTTCCACGAATCCATGTATTCGGCTTTGCCGACGAAAGAAATATTGCGTTGGACGACCAACATCAAAAAGGCAGAATCAAGAAAACTCACATGATTGGGACAGAGAATTGCTGGACCAGATTCGGGTAGACGGTCAAGACCAGAAATTTTGATTGACCACAATCGTCGAGCGACGGGGGCAAGCGTCGTTCGAGCACGCGTCTGGGCTTTCCCGGCGCCTTGTGCTTTCATGGCTGAGATCACCTGCCTCTCTTGAACGCTGAGCGAAGCATATGCACAATTGAAACAATAAGCGAGTCAAATTTTCGCCGCTGTCGTTCTGTCTGTCGTTCTATTTACAGTTCAATTCCTAATAACGACGCCGCGTTCTTAGCCGAAAAGCCTTGTGCTATCGCTTGATCAATGGCTGTCATTGCTGATGGCGTGTCAAGATCATTATCGAGATGCTCACGCACCTCGTTCAACAAGTTTGCAGATTCGGGTGCTTTGAGGCCCTTTGACCATCGCTCCAGGCGGTCTCTGGCTACGGGCATTTGGTCATTGGTCCACTCCCACTCAAAGCGGTAATGGTGACTAATGATGGCCATACGTATGGCGCGAGGATCCCATTCACGACGTAATGCATCAACGAAAACAAGGTTGCCCAATGATTTGGACATCTTGGCACCATCCATGAACACCATGGCTACATGCATCCAATGTTTAACGAATGGTGAGCCAGTGGCTGCTTCACTCTGCGCTCGCTCACATTCGTGATGCGGGAAAATCAGGTCACTGCCACCACCGTGTAAATCGATCGTTTCACCCAATTCGCGCAGGGCTAACGCACTGCACTCAATATGCCAACCAGGACGACCTGCACCCCATACGGCCTCCCACGAAGGTTCATCGTACGCTGATGGGTGCCATAAGACGAAATCAAGGGGATCTCGTTTGTTGGGGTTATCAACATCGCCCCCACGTTCGCGAGCAAACTCGATCATCTGTTCACGCGTGTAGTGACTGACACTGCCGAATGAATCAAATTTGCTGACATCAAAATATACCGAACCACCGGAAACGTAGGCGAAGCCCCGTTCAAGAACCATTCCGATAAATCCACGAATATCAGGGATTGCTGAAGACGCCCGTGGGGTTGAATACACGGGTAAGGCGTTTAACGCTTCCATATCACGTTCAAAGCGCGCTTCTTCACCAGCGGCTAAATCGAGATAGTGCACTCCAAGTTGACGTGCTTTAGCGAAGAGCGGATCATCGACGTCAGTGACATTGCGAACACAGCGCACTTCGTGACCGAGATCAATCAAACGCCGCTGTAAGACGTCATAAGCCATAAAAGTGGCGGCATGGCCAATATGGGTGGCATCGTAAGGAGTAATGCCGCAGGTGTACATGAGCACACGCGGTCCTGGTTCGAAAGGAACTATTGCCTGACGAGTGGTATCAAACAGCCTGATTGGCAAGTGACTATCCCTCTTCTACTTCTGTTCGGGGATCGAACGAATACCCGTCAACTTAGGCGCAACGCGAGTCTTGTAGCGCACATTTAGTTGTAGAAGAACCGCGGTGAATGCTTCAATGGCGGTGGCATTCGAGAGTTGTCCTGCATCGAGTGGTCGACAACCAGGGATCTTCTCGACAATTGCGCTGACTTCGCGCAATGCAGTCGGGTCGTCCGAGCAGATCAAGACGTCTGAATCAATCGGCTCGCCAATATGACCGAGTTCTTTGGCAGGAAGGTGATGAAATGCGGCGACGACGCGACTGCGAGGTACAGCAGCCTGAATATGAGCGGCAACACTTCCGCGAGGTGGCAGTAGCGGCTGAAATTCTCCGGCCACTCGTACAAGTGCGTTCGCCATGCTGATAATGATCTTGCCATCGAGAGCGTCGGCGTTATCTTGAACGGTCGTCGCTGCCGAATCCCAGGGGGTCGCAATGACCACAAGGTCGCAGGCTGAGGCCGCTGCGTTGTTTCCCCCCGATAATCGTCCTTCCAACTGCGGAAACTTTTCGGTGAATTCGTTAGCTATTTCCACTGCCCTGTCAGCCGAACGTGAGCCGATCATGGCGGTGTATCCAATTGAAGCAAGTCGGGCCGCAAGTGCTGAGCCGGCAGGACCTGTACCGCCAAGAATTCCAATGCGCATACCTACACAATGACACAAAAAGGTCACGATTCGTTAGTTGACCCTTCTTGAAGAGGGAAAGAACTAGTTTGTTCGTATGAGCCTTCTTGCAGGTAAGAAAATAGTTGTCACTGGCGTCCTGACTGATGCCTCACTGGCCTTTGGGGTCGCCAAATTGGCTCTCGAACAAGAAGCCCAAATTGTTTTGACTGGAGCTGGTCGTGCCATGTCGTTGACCCAAAGAACAGCGCGAAAGCTGTCCCAAACCGTCGAAGTTCTTGAACTCGATGTGACGGTTGATGAACATGGACCGATCGTCCGCGACCATTTGGCGTCAACATGGGGTGCAGTTGATGGCGTCGTACATTCCATCGGCTACGCACCAGAGGTGTGTCTCGGCGATGATTTCATGGCCGCAAAGTGGAACGATGTTGCGATAGCGATGCAGATCAGCGCCTATTCACTGAAGCATCTCGCTGAAGTATTTGTACCGTTGATGAAGCCAGGTGGCTCGATCGTTGGTCTCGATTTTGACAATACGGTGGCGTGGCCCGCCTACAACTGGATGGGCGTCGCCAAGTCGGCATTAGAAAGCATCAATCGATACTTGGCGAAAGAACTTGGCCCGTTAGGTATCCGCTCAAATTTGGTTGCTGCTGGCCCGATCAAAACAATGGCCGCTAAATCAATCCCTGGCTTTAAGAAGTTTGAAGATGTGTGGGACGATCGAGCTCCCCTTGGATGGGACGTCACTAACAGCGAACCGGTCGCTCGTGCCGTCATTGCTTTGCTCTCTGACTGGTTCCCCGCAACAACGGGATCAATGATCCACGTTGATGGCGGGTATCACGCCACTGGTGCGTGAGGCCAAGATTTACAGACCGTTTTCGATGGCGATCAGAGACCGCTACGTTCCAAAATGTGGATGCCGCAGGCTGAGCCCAAGCCGATGACATGGGCCAGACCAACTTTGGCGTCCTTGATCTGACGATCACCCGCTTCATTGCGCAAGTGATGACACACTTCCCAGATGTTGGCGATTCCAGTAGCCGCAATGGGGTGACCCTTTGATTGGAGACCGCCCGAAACGTTGACTGGCATTGAACCATCACGCCAGGTTGCTCCGCTCATGAAGAAGTCAACCGCACCACCTTCGGGGCACAACATCAAGTTGTCATAGTGCACCAATTCGGCAGTTGCAAAACAGTCGTGAAGTTCAACAAGGTCAAGATCGCTCGGTGAAACGCCAGCTTGCTCGTAGGCAATCTTGGCGGCATTGCGCGTCAAGGTGTTGACGTCGGGAAGGATCTGACATGCTTCTTGGTACGGGTCGGTGGTGAGAACTGAAGCAGAAACCTTGATCGCACGACGCTGTTGTTCTTTTGACAACGTGCGGAGAACTTCGCCCGATGTCACGACAGCGGCTGCAGCACCGTCACAGTTAGCCGAACACATCGGACGAGTATTCGGATACGCGATCATCATGTCATTCATGATCTCGTCGAGAGTGAAGCGCTTTTGGTACGCAGCCATCGGGTTCAACACTGAGTGAGCGTGGTTCTTCTCGGAGATCTTGGCGAACAGATCGAATGACACGCCACCGTACTTGTGGCCGTACTCCATTCCGACTTGTGCGAAGGTTCCAGGCATGGTGTCGGTGCCGATACGACCGTCAGTTGGCAGGACGCTTCCGAAACGGCCACGTGGTTCAAACTTGTTGCCGTCCTTCTTCGAAACTCCGCCACCGCCGAGCAATCCAGCACCAGCGAGCTTTTCGGCTCCGACTGCGAGACCCATCTTCACTTCGCCTGCCTTCACGGCCATGATGGCAGTGCGCAAGGCAGTTGCACCCGTTGCGCAAGCATTGGCGACGTTGTACACCGGGATACCGGTCTGACCGATCTGCTTTTGCAATGCCTGACCGAAACTTGCGCTAGCACCCATGAGGTTGCCGGCTGCCAAAATTCCGATATCGGCCATCGTGACGCCCGCATCAGCCAATGCAGCGATGGCTGCTTCCGATCCGAGGTCAACAATGTCTTTGTCGGAATGCTTACCAAACTTGGTCATTGCGATTCCGAGGATCCAGATGTCGTCACTAGCCATGATGAGTGCCTTCGCTTTCGTCGTAAGAATTTTTGGGTAATGAGTTAAATGATGGTTAAGAAGATGGACTGGACAGAATCAAGCGGGTTCGAAGCCAAAGCCGATTGCTTCAGATCCTTCGTCGTCGGTACCGAGACTAAAAGTTGCCAAACGTACTTTCATGCCAAGCGATACCTTTTCTGGTGTTGGGTCAGTATTAATGACATTGCCACGCACGCTGGTACCAGCGCAATCAATAATTCCGGCGACAAAAGGAACCG
This sequence comes from Actinobacteria bacterium casp-actino2, assembly GCA_001510335.1. Lineage (GTDB taxonomy): Bacteria > Actinomycetota > Acidimicrobiia > Acidimicrobiales > Ilumatobacteraceae > Casp-actino8. The sequence continues at coordinate 17,647 of LFFB01000003.1, forward strand.
GAACACCAGGTGCCGCAAAGGCGACAATGGTGAATGACTTCAAAATACCATCAGTCGCGATCGGGACTTTTTTAAATTCATTTTTGAAACATTTCGCACAGGCGTTGCGACGGTCAAAGAAACGAGCGCCACATGACGTGCACTCATTGGCAACGAGGTGTGGCTTAACGCCGAGTTCTAGATAATCAACGTGCGGTATTTGGTTGGCCATGATGGTGACTCCGATTAACGGTTGTACGAACATTCTCACCCTAAACCCTTATACGTCCTGATCCGAAACCCTTGTGCCCCAAGGCCAAATTCCTGACTACCAGTGACCGATATGGATGACCTCATCCGTCGGTCGGCGGGATCGGGTGGTTGGAGAACCACTCGGTTGATCTTCTGGATGGCGGTATCCCACAGCGACGGCGCCGACACATGACACTGATTCCGGAACACCAAAAGCGTCAAGAACCTTTCTTGAATCGCCAAAAAGACCAAACAAAAGCGCTCCCCAATGCTGTTCTTCGATGAGAAGTAACAAGTTTTCGGCGGCCATGGCTGCATCAGTGAGCCAATATGGGGTCACCCAGTGATCAGCGTGGTCAAGACCATGCGCGGCCTTATCGGGCTTGCTGTAACGCTCGGTGTAGGCATCTTGATCGCCCAAAATCAGAACGACGCAGGACGCTTCGAGAACTCCCGAAGCAGTTGACCTAAACCAATCCCCGGCCCCAGAAACATCCCAAAACTTCCGAAGGTCGAGATCAGTCAGGACCAAAAAATGAGAGCCCTGCGAAAAACCAGCGGAAGGGGCCCGTAACGCCAATGTGCATAAAGCACTGATGTCAAGCGGTGATGGTCCGCCTAGAAAACGGCGCGTCATTCGGCGCCGACGTAAAAGAGCCTCGAGGGAAAACGAGGTCGCAGAGCTATTTGAAATTGCCAAGTTTGAGGAGATCCTCAGTCATGGTCCAACCATGGATGATTAAACAGCCACCAACTGCGGGATTGACCGCAGAGAACATTTCGGCAATCTCGGGCTTGATTTTGTCAGCCTTAGTGGACTCGTGATCTAAGAAGCCAGACAAACCCTTCTTGGCAACAATGAAAGTCTTTTCGTCGTAATTGGCATCGACGCCGAAACGACGCGCGAGGCGTCGTCCCCATGCTCTTTCTTCGCCTACCGCGCGATGCCCTGGACGCGGAATCAGTTCGGTCAATTGTTTGAAAGCCTCAAGACCTTCTGCCGAAGTGAAGCGACTTCCGACCACTACGTCTTCATCAGGGAAGGCCATGAGTGCTCGGTGAAATGCTTCAGCCATCAAACCCTTCAGGATCTGATCACGCTTCGATGAACGCTTCACACTCATCATGCCCAACAGCACGCAGGGTGTGCCGCCAATACGTTCGAGGGTCGAAAATGTAAAGCCCTGGACCATGCCACCTTCACGAGACGTCGTGCAGAGCACCCAGTCTTCCTTGGCCTTGAGGAGGCGCTCCATATCGAAGGAACCACCCATTGCGACCATGTCTTCAAGTTGAGTCTCCGTAAGAGCCGCGCAATCTATTGTTTCGACTTCGACGGACATGAAAACGACTTCTCCCTCAATGGACCCAAAAGTCTGGCCCGAAAATGAACTCCCTCTATTCTGCCACTTGGGAAGGCGCTGAGGCGAAACGACGACTCGTCGACCGTGAAATAACACCGAGAAATCGCACGAAATAACGCTTAGCGCACGACTCCAGCACCGAAAGCGACCCGTAGCGGCGGAATAACTCGGTCAATATCGACCATGAATTCGGCGCCCAGCTTTAAAACTTTGGCGTCGCCAATGTGGAGAAAGACGTACGAAGGTCCGGGGTACTTCGACAAGATCGCTTTCAGTCGAGCCACGTTTTCGGGGTCAAGGGCTACCGCGGGGAGGTTGAGACGCAATTCGGGTTCGCGGTTTGATAACTGCAGTGGAGTGATTTCCATGGTGGCGACACTGATGCGATCGTCTTGACGGTTAACCCGGCATTTAACCGAGATGATTGCCTCATCGACAATTTTGTGGCCATGCGTCTGCAGAGTCTTAGCGAAGACGGTGAGTTCAACTCCCCCGTATAAGTCTTCAAGATGCACGATCGCCATCGGGTCACCCTTTTTGGTGACCTTGCGTTCAACTTTGGTAATGATTCCGGCCAAGGTCCAGATGGAGCCATTCTCAGCCTCAGTCAATGAAGCGGTCGTCGTTGTTGAATGCTTAGCAAGCGATGACTCATGTCCGAACAATGGATGATCGCTGATGTACAAACCAAGCATTTCTTTCTCAAACTTCAACTTGACTGATTTGTCGTATTCGTTTTCAGGAATGGGAATATCAAGATCAAATGAGGGATCGGTATCGGTATCAATGGCATCGAATAGACTCATCACACCCTGATCGGCTTCGGCGCGACGAGAAACAGTGTCGTCAACAATATTTTCAAACACGGCCATCAGCCCTTGACGGGGATGTCCCAAACTGTCAAATGCGCCTGCCTTAATGAACGACTCAACTGCCTTCTTGTTGAGACAATCAGTGGGAACCCGCATCGCGAAATCATGGAAAGATTCAAAAGATCCGTTGGCTTGCCTCTCGGCAACAATGCGTTCACAAATGGCTTGACCGACACCTTTGATTGCTGACAAGCCAAAGTGAATAACTCGTTGTTCAACCTCAGGTGTGAAATCAACGTGGGAAACATTGATGTTTGGCGGACCAACGGTGATTCCGCCAGTTCGGGCGTCAACGAGATAGCCGGCTGCTTTATCAAGATTATCTTTAACACTTGTCAGCATTGCTGCGAAGTATTGGACCGGATAATTCGCTTTAAGGAAGGCTGTTTGGTAGCAGATGTATCCGTAACCAAATGAGTGACTTTTACCAAACGCATAGTCGGCGAAGTTCTCAATGATGTCGAAGAGCTGTTTGCCGAGAATATCGCCGTAACCCGAAGTTGCGCAGCCCTCTTCAAACTTCGAACGCTCTTCCTTCATGAGCGCGCGTTCTTTCTTGCCGCACGCCTTGCGCAAGTTGTCGGCTTCAGCTAGCGAGTAACCAGCAAAACGTTGCGCAACGCGCATCACACTCTCTTGGTAAATCATGAGCCCGTAGGTGTCGCCAAGAATTTCTTCGGCGTCGGGATGGAAATACTCAACCTTCTTGCGACCGTTTTTGCGATCGGCAAAGTCGTAGTGCATATTGACGCCCATTGGACCCGGGCGATACAAAGCGATCACAGCCGACACATCTTCAAAACTTGTCGGTGCCATAGCACGCAGCAACTGCTGCATCGGCGGAGATTCGAGTTGAAAAACACCGATGGTGTCGCCGCGCGACAACAATTCATAAGTTTTCTTGTTATCGATCGGAATGGCATCAATATCAAAATCCGGTTCTGACAAACGTATGAGCGCCATCGCATCGGAAATGACGTCCAAGTTACGTAGACCAAGGAAGTCCATCTTTAAGAGGCCGAGTGATTCGACGCCGTGCATTTCGAACTGGGTCGTAACTTGTGACTCTTCAATGGGCTTGCCAGCCTCAGGCTTACGTTGCAACGGAAGATACGAAGTAAGAGGTTCCTTAGAAATGACGACGGCTGCGGCGTGGATACCGGTCGAGCGTTTCAGACCCTCGAGTCCTTTGGCGACATCAATGACCTGTCGCATATCATCTTCGGACTCATAGATATCGCGAAGTTCTTGAGCGGCCTGATAACCCTCTTTGTACTTGGGATCTAGCTCGAGACAATATTTGAGTGGAGTGTCTCGACCCATGACAAGTGGCGGCATGGCTTTGGCCAACTTGTCACCGACGGCGTACGGATGACCGAGCACTCGCGCTGCATCGCGAACAGCGTTTCGGGCTTTGATCGTGCCGAACGTAATGATTTGGGCGACGTGTTCACGGCCATAAGTGTCGGTCGCGTAATGAATCATTTGCTCTCGATACCTGGAATCGAAGTCCATGTCGATATCGGGCATTGAAATTCGACTGGGATTCAGGAAACGCTCAAAGAGCAAGTCATAACGAATCGGGTCAATTTCGGTGATGCCTAGGCAATAGGCAACTGCGCAACCGGCGGCCGAACCACGTCCCGGACCGACACGAATACCTTGGTCTTTGGCGTAACGAATGAGGTCCCACACGATCAAGAAGTACGAAGCGAACCCCATATCGCAGATGACTTTGGTTTCATAAGCCAAACGCTCAATGATTGACGGTTCAAGTTTGTCGCCCCAACGCTGTTTGGCACCTTCGCGAGTGAGGTGATCGAGATAGGCCGCGTCATCGGCAAAACCTTGAGGAATTTTGAAGTTCGGCAATTGCGGTTTACCGAATTCAATGGTGACGTCAGCACGTTCGGCAATCCACAAAGTGTTGTCGCATGCTTCTGGAACTTCGCGAAACACGTAACGCATTTCGTTAGATGTCTTGAGGTAATGCTCGGTGCCTTCAAAGCGAAAACGCTTTGGGTCGTTGATCATTGAGTTGGTCTGAACACATAACAGTGCGTCGTGGGCATCGCTATCGTGGCGATGTACGTAATGCGAGTCATTCGTGGCGATGACGGGCGCACCAATTTCTTGGGCGATTTGCAACAACTGCGGATTTGTTTTTGTTTGTGCCGCTAATCCGTGGTCTTGGATTTCTACGAACAGATTGTCTTTGCCGAAAATTTCTTGAAGACGAGCCGCCTTGATTTTGGCGTCTTTATAATCGTCTTTTAGCAGCGACTGCAAAACATGTCCGCCCAGACAACCTGTCGTGGCGATCAGACCTTCGTGATATTTCTCAAGCAACTCCCAATCCATTCGTGGCTGATAGTAGTAACCCTCAAGGAAAGCCAAGCTGGACAATTGAATGAGGTTTTTGTACCCCACATTGTTTTCGGCGAGCAAGGTGAGGTGGTAGTACAACTTGCGACCACCTTCGGTGTCACCGCCGGAATCGTCAACTTGACCCCGTCGACTGGGACGTTCAAAACGAGTTTCGTAGGCCATATAGGCCTCTGTACCGATGATTGGCTTCACACCCTGGGCTCGACACTCCTTGTAGAAGTCGAGAACTCCGTACATGTTTCCGTGGTCGGTCATTCCGAGGGCTGGTTGACCATCGGCGACTGCTTTGGCGACGAGCTCGTCAAGTTTGGCGGCTCCATCGAGCATGGAAAACTCGGTATGAACATGGAGATGGGTGAAAGAGTCGCCCAACACCTACCTCCTCACATCTCGGTGAAACCCGAATGCTTCGGGATCCAAATCTCGTCAATCCAAATCTGATCGATTTAGTCTAGGAACAGTAGCAGTGCTCTAGAGGTAAGTTCCTGAGAGTCCGCCAGAGTTTGAGTCACTTCCCGGATGTTGGTTCGGTCCTCCGGGATTGATTTGACGTAATTGCTCGAATTGTTGGCGGGCCGCTATTTGTTGGGCGAATAGTGTCGCCTGGATACCATGAAAAAGACCTTCGAGCCAGCCCACCAGTTGAGCTTGGGCAATGCGCAGTTCGCTATCACTGGGAATGCCATCAGAAAAAGGAAGTGCCAACATCCGAAGTTCTTGTTGGAGGTCTGGTGATAAGGCATCGGCGAGTTCGACGACCGAACGTTCATAAATTTCGGCGAGACGTTCACGACTACTTGCGTCTAATTGCGATGTCCGTACTTCTTCAAGTAATTGCTTCACCATCGAACCGATACGCATGACCTTGGCTGGTTCAGTGACTGATTCAGTTACTGGTGTTTCTGGCGCGGGTAGGGCAGCTGTCATCCCCTGGACGAGCACTTCGGCGGCATCGGCATTGGGAGTGTTGCTATTTGAATCAGAGATACTCATGGTTTTTTCCTCACGCAAGCGTCACATTCTACCTTCGCACAAGTTCACGCCAACTTCACGTTGTCCGAGCGAGAAATGGAACAAACATTTCAGCAGCGGTTATGGAACCGTGTCGACATATCAAACTGAAAGGTCCCGAATCTAAGGGATCGTCAAAGGTTGTCGCTGTAAAAGGAACCAATGCGACATCACCCAATCGACGTTTGATTTGATCAGCCATTCGTCCCCCTCGGGCCGGTCCAAGCCATGCATCATCCACAACTTGATCTCGTGAAGCCACCCACGCGATATTGCTGTAGGCCTCAGACGTCGCTTGTAAAAGTTCGGCTTCTTGACCGCGCTTGGCATGAAGCCAACGAAAACGTCCTTCGCCCGACTGATGATGCACTAGTGCCCTGATGTCGTCTGACAGATGAACCACGTTGTCGTCAACTTGCACCTGGCCATGATCAGCGGTCACTGCCAATGTTGTGCCGCTAGGCAATGCATTCAGCAACGTTCCGACTAACCAATCGGTGGCCGCGATCTCGGCGTCGTAGTACGCACCAAAGCCGCGCTCATGGGCGATTTTGTCAACCCCGTCGTAGTAGGCATAGACAAACTTTTCACCTGCCTCGATGAGATGTGCGCACTGCGCCACGATCGAACTTGCGGCTCGCCATCCGCAGGGACGACTCCCCCGTAAGTGAGCCTCGGTGAAAGCTGACCCTTCAAGTTCGGTGCGACTGACCACCGGAATCGACATCCCGACAAACGGTGGAATGGGTTGCACCGTTGCGGGAGGATGAACCTTACGCAGGTCTCGAGCATCTGACCACCAGCGCAAAGAATTCATGACTGAGTCACCCATGTCCATGCGGTAGCCGACGATGCCATGCTCGGCGGGAGAGGCTCCCGTGACCAAACTAGTCAACGCACTCGCAGTTGTGCTGGGGGCTATTGTCGTGATCGAACGGCCTTCAAGGGACATGAGGTGGGGTGCCAGATGGGCATGGCTTTGTAACTGTTCGTAGCCGAGTCCGTCAATGACCAATAAAACGATACGCTCGGCGTCTTGGAGAGGTTGGGGAAACCATTGAGGGCGCTGAGACGGCCTTCCCAACAAACATCCCGGAATGATTCCGGTCAGATTGTCGGCTGCGTAGTTTGGAATCACTGGCGCAGGAGTCATAGCCGAAACAATCACATGTCTATCTTTCACCAAATCTGGCGAAAAGTCTCTATTCAAACTTGGTGAACTGATCCCGAACGCTGAAGATTCGTATTATCGGGGCGCCAACCTCCTACGATGAGAGCGTGCGTGTTTCAACAAGAGGTGACTATGCCTGTCGGGCTTTACTGTCTCTTACCTTGCACGCTGGAGAGCCGGGACCAACATCGGTTCGTGACATCGCAGATCGTACGGGTCTTCCCCAGCCGTATCTTGAGCAAATTCTGTTGGCCTTAAAGGGAGCGGGATTGGTGAAGTCAAAGCGTGGAGTTGGCGGTGGGTACACCTTGGCTCGTACTCCTGAAAAAATTCGACTCAACGACATTATTTCTGCTGTTGACGGTCCGATTACCTTGGGCGACTTTGGTGAACCCCATCAAGACGGTTCATGCGATCATGAAGGTCAATGCGTCTTGCTAGCTATTTGGAAGCAAACTGGCGACCATATGCGTGAACATCTCGCGGGTTTCACATTAGCCAATGTGGCTGACGCGGCTAACGGAAAAAGCCCATGGCCCGAAACTAACCATCACGCCTAGTTTTTAGTTTCTCAGCTGGCGCGAACTTCTTGAGCTATCGCAGACAGCACACCATTGACGTAGCGACCAGAATCATCAGTGCTGAAGGTTTTGGCAAGTTCGACCGCTTCGTCCATGATGACGGCTTTGGGAATGTCCGTACGTTTCAATAGTTCAAATGTCGCCATACGCAAAATGTTGCGATCAAGACATGGCATGCGCTCAATTGTCCAACCATCGGCGTGTTTGATGATGAGTTGATCAATATCGGCGGCCATGTCTGAAACACCACGAACGATCAATGCTGTGACGTGATCAGGATCATCAACTAACCCCGCGAGAACTGCATGACCATCTAGGCTTTTGGTATCCGCTTCATAAAGAAGAGTTAACGCACGTTCACGCGATTGCGAACGAGGGTCAACATGCGATGAACGCGACCGGCGAGTTGCCACAATCAGACTCGCGTCAAATATTCGCCTGAACGAGTATCGACCTTGACTTTGTCGCCAATGTTCACGAACAACGGAACTTGAATGGTCTTACCTGTCTGCAACTCAGCGGGCTTGCGGGCACCTGAAACTCGGTCGCCCTGAATACCAGGTTCGGTATTAGCGATCAGCAGTTCAACAGAAGCCGGAATTTCAACCGACACGATTTCGGTGTTATGCGTCGCGATAATCGCGATCATCGATTCAATGATGTAATCAGCAGCATCACCGAGGGCAACTGGCGCAACATTGATCTGGTCGTAGGACTCGGTGTCCATGAAGACATAGTCATTGCCATCGCGGTACAAGAACTGCATGTCCTTTTTTTCAAGCATGGCCTGCTCAACACGGATACCTGCGTTGAATGTCTTTTCCAAGACGTTGCCAGTTTTTAGATTGCGCAACTTGGTGCGCACGAATGCTCCACCCTTGCCGGGCTTGACGTGCTGGAATTCAATGATGGTAAAAAGACCGTTCTCTAGTTGCAGCGTGATGCCGTTTTTCAGATCGTTAGTGGTAATGGCGGGCATGTTGGATCCTTGGGAGATGAGTTCAAAATTCGGCAACCGTGTTCGGTGATGACCACAAGGTCCTCAACACGGAAACCGCCGAACCCCCCACGATAGAGCCCAGGTTCGACAGTCACGACATCTCCAGGCTGAAGAATTGCCGTTGACGAGGAATTTATGAACGGTTCTTCATGGATAACCAGCCCTACTCCATGACCAGTGCCGTGAGTAAAGTACTGAGCGAGTTCCGCATCAGCGAGCACTTTTCGGCAAGCGGAGTCAACATCAGAAGCCAAAACTCCTGGTCGACACGCGGCGACTCCGGCCTGCTGAGCCTCGTGAACAGCCTCGTAGTAACGAGTTTGCTCATCGTTCATAGGACCGACGACAAACGAACGCGTCATATCAGAGTGATATCCGGCCACCAGCGCACCGACATCAATGATGACGGTATGACCATTTTCGATTTTGGCCTTGGTGGGGTGATGATGCGGTCGAGCCGCGTTTGTCGGTCCCGTAGCGACGATGGTGTCATAGGACGGACCATCTGCTCCAAGTTTGCGCATTGTGTAGTCAAGCTCATCTCGAATATCAGACTCGGTCAGGCCCTCAGATAGAAGTGGCCAACACTTTTGCAGGGCCTGATCAGCGATACGACAGGCGTTCTCGATGAGTCCAATTTCGGTTTCATCTTTGAACCGTCGAAGAAATTTGATTGAACCGTGAAGGGGAACCAATGTCGCCTTGATCTCGTTACTGAGCGACTGAAAGAGTTGGTACGAAACTTGAGCGTCCTGAAACTGAACAAAAGATGCTCCTGAAGTCAACGATGCAACCGCAGTATGCATGGCCGATTGCGTTCGACACTCGACGATCTCGACTTCGGCCTGATGTTGAAAGACTTCGGCTTGCGCTTGATCGACATAGCGACCATCAGTCAACAGATGCATCGTATGATTGTGAACAACAAGCCACGCATGCGAACCAGAAAATCCGGTGAGCCAGCGAATATCGGCCAGATCGGTCAATAAACATGAGCCGGACACTCCCTGATCAAGCGTCTCAAACAATCTGTCGGCTCGCATCAACGATCGTTGTGGTGGCATCTCAAGTTCACTTCAATAAACGAGCAACTACAGATACGGCTAATTCATAACCGAGAATTCCGAGACCAGCAATCGTTCCGTTGGCGACTGGAGCGATCACGCTGGTGTGACGCCACGGCTCTCTGGCGTTGGGATTCGAGATGTGTACCTCAATCACTGGACCGACAAACGTGGCAAGAGCATCATGAATGCTCCATGCGTAATGGGTGAAAGCCCCAGCGTTGATGATGATTGCATCTACTCTGCCGCGAGCCGCATGTATTGCATCAACTAATTGGCCTTCGTGATTGGTCTGGAATTCTTCAAGAGAGAAACCCGCATCACTCGCCCACCGGGTAGTGCTGGCGACATAATCGGTCAGAGTTGCGGTTCCGTAGATTTCGGGCTCACGCTGACCAAGAAGGTTGAGGTTTGGACCGTGAAGTAAAAGAATGATTCCCACAGTGTTGACGCTACTTGCTACGACCAAGTGAGATGAGCAACTTTACGCTTGGCTGAATCGAACTAGCTCTGCTCGGACGATGTCTGCGGGCACATCAGCCACGACCTCAAGACCTTGTGGCGAATCCAAAACAAAGGTCAATCCGTGTAGAGCCTTTTTGTCGCGCGCCATGGCTGCCAGGAGTTGGTCAATATTGATGTCCTCTGGCATGCGCGTCTGCAAAGAGTAAGTCTTGCCGACGACTAGTTCGTGGTAGTCCACCCGGTCTAGTGAAATTCGACCTAGTGCTTGGGCTAAACGGGCTGCGAATATCAGTCCGATTGCCACGGCTTCACCATGGGCTAATTGATGATTACCCACCGTTTCTAAGGCGTGAGCCAAAGTATGACCGTAATTGAGGAAGGCTCTTTTTCCAGACTCATGTTCATCTTGCTCAACAAAAGCCGCTTTGATTCCGACGCAACGAGCGACCCGTTCATCTAAGTCAAGGGACAACAAATCGTCGCCAGTTAGGAAGTGGTACTTAGCAACTTCGCCAAAACCGCACCGCAATTCACGCGCTGGCAAAGTACTAAGCAAATCAAGATCACAGATAACTGCACTCGGCTGCCAAAAAGCGCCAACGAGGTTCTTCCCTTGTGGAAGATTGACTCCAGTCTTTCCACCAATTGCTGCATCAACCATCGCAAGAAGTGAAGAAGCCACATGCACAACTGGAGTGCCACGATGCCATGTAGAGGCAGCAAAACCAGCGATATCAGTGACCATTCCCCCACCAACACCGATGATCACGTCGTTGCGAGTGATGCCCATCTCGGCGAACTCTTGACACAGGTTCTCAATCGTCGACAGCGACTTCGCCTTTTCTCCTTGAGCGATGGTGACAACTTTTGACTCAATGGGAAGGTCAAGAGAAACTGGAATCTCTTTCTGTGTCACCACGATCGCTCGACGAGCAGTTGTTGGTAACCATTGACCGATCTGCTGAGAAACACCGTGTCCAATGAGAACGGGATATTCGCGTTCAGGAAGATGAACATCAATGCGGTGAATAGTCATAATTTTGCCTCCAAACCCGTCGTGGCCAAAATCTGGTCGATGACTTCAGGAATCTGTAATCCCTCAACATCAATCTCAACAGATGAGACATCGCGATATAAAGATTCTCGTTCGGCGTAGAGCTTTTCCAACCTTGCGGCGGGGTCGCCATCGATAAGGGGTCGATGACCATCGCCCGTTACCGATCGTTGTCCGATTCTTTCCACGAGGACATGAAGTGGCGCATTGAGCCACACAACATGTTCTGCAGTTCGCAATAGTTGGCGGTTGTCGGCCCGCAAAATGACGCCACCGGCCCCAGCAATGATGTGGGGACTGGAATGTTGTAACCCTGCAACAAGGGCATCATGCTCGAGTTGACGAAAAGCCTTTTCACCAACAGATTCAAATATCTGGCGAACCGTCTTCCCAGTGACACGATTGATTTCATCATCGGTATCAAGAAACTCCCAACCCAATTTGTGAGCGAGACGTCTTCCAACAGTGCTTTTTCCCGTGCCCATCAGTCCCACCAACACAACGTGAGGGGTTGATGAACTCAGTTGATTCATAAAGGCTGGGTTGCCGTCGTTGCGTTACGGACAAACTCGGTGACCGAATCTCCGCCGAACTTGCGCTGTGCTTCGGCTGCCAGTACCAGAGCCACCATTGTCTCGGCGACCACACCCATCGCCGGCACTGCAGTGACATCGGTGCGTTCCTTAAATGAAACACCGGATTCCTTAGAGATGACGTCAACTGTTGGCAACGTCGGCCTATTGAGAGTCGCGAGCGGCTTCATCGCAGCACGTACGACCAAGAGTTCACCGGTCGTAATACCACCTTCGGTACCACCAGCAAGAGTTCCGGTGCGGGCAAAACGCTCATTGTCGGCATCCCAATGAATGGGATCATGGCCGACACTGCCCCGTCGCGAGGCAACTTCAAAACCATCACCGATTTCGACGCCCTTGACGGCTTGAATACTCATGATGGCTTGAGCGAGTAACGCATCAATTTTGCGGTCCCAGTGAACGTGCGAACCAAGTCCGACGGGAACGCCATATGCCAGTACCTCAACAATTCCGCCGAGAGAATCTCCTTCCTTAGCGGCTTGTTCAATTTCGGTGACCATTCGTGCGCCGGCTTCGCTGTCAAAACTACGGACGGGCGATTCGTCGACTTGCGCAAGATCAGACGGCGTCGGTCGCGAAGTACCATCAGATTTGGCCGACCCCATCGCTACGACATGGGAAATGACCTCAATACCTATCGTTCGAAGTAGTGCCTTCGCTAATGCGCCAGCGGCAACTCGAGCAGCAGTTTCGCGGGCGCTCGCGCGTTCAAGGACATCCCGAGCGTCTGTGAAGCCGTATTTTTGCATCCCTGCTAGATCGGCATGACCGGGACGCACTTTGGTTAATGGATCAGCAGTGGCCCCTGGGGCGGGATCCATTTCTATGTGCCACTTGTCCGAGCGAAACCATTCACTGTTCTTGATCTCGATGGCAACTGGCGAACCGATGGTGCGGCCGTGGCGAACACCGCCAACAAGGGTCACCTCATCTTGTTCAAATCGTTGGCGCGGTCCTCGTCCATATCCGAGACGACGTCGGGAGAGTTCGATCTGAATATCTTCGACGGTGATGGGCAATCCTGCTGGGAGACCTTCAACAATGACAACTAAGGCTTGACCATGGGATTCGCCGGCAGTGAGGAAGCGCAACATTGGAGGTTAGGTTACCGCTGACTTAAGAAAGAGCCTGTAATGCAGCTCGATACATATCGGGCACATCGGGCACGAATCCCGTCCAGATCTGTTGTTGTAGGGCCGCCTGGTGCACGAGCATGCCGAGGCCGTCGACGGTTTGGGCACCTCGTTGTTGAGCGTTGCGGAGAAGTTCGGTCTGAATGGGGTGATACACCAAATCAACCACGGTGTGCTGTGGCGTGATCAGATCAGCCGAAAGAGGACTGTCTGATAAATGGACCGAGTCCTTGCTCATACCGATGCTGGTGGCGTTAATCACGATGTCAGCCGATGAAACGGCGGTTTTCAGGGCCGCCGAGTCACTCAACGCAAGCGATTGACTGATTTTGGGTGCAAGTGCTTGTGCCGATTGAGCACCCGCCAGAGAGCGATTAGCAATGACGATGTTGTGAGAGCGATGGCGCTTCAGAGCGTCGACGATCGAACGCGCTGCTCCCCCCGCTCCAAGAATCAAAATACTTTTGCCAGTGACGTCCACACCTTGGGCCGACAGGCTGGCCACGAGTCCGTCACCATCGGTGCTGTGCCCTACTAAGAGACCATTCGCTCCGACTTCTACGGTATTGACACTCTTGAGCGCTTGCGCCGCAGTACTCACCGTGTCAACCAAATCAGCGACATCTGATTTATGCGGCATCGTTACTGAAAGGCCACGTAAGCCGAAAATACGCACTGCATCAAGAGCTGCTCGCGCTTGTCCGGCCTTTACTTCATAGGCCACATAGACCCAATCAATACCCAATGATTGAAAACCGACATTATGGATAATGGGTGACAAACTGTGTTTAACCGGGTCGCCGATGACTGCTGCAACTGACGTACTTGCCGTGATGCGATATGAAGTATTTGCTATCGCCGCTTGTAAATCATGAGTCATATCAGAACACTCCTGCGATGATCGCTGCTTGCACGTTGGCTTGATGTTGCGCCAAAGTTGAAGCAAACTTGTGACGACCATCTTTGTCGTACAACACATAATAGAGATACAAACACGGTGAACCGTCGGTGATTTCGCGACAGATCGGATTTCCCGCTGAAGGATTGGGCGCTGGATTTAAAGCCGCGTTAATGGCTGCTCTTCCCGGATTAGAGATAGGAGTAGGAGGTAAACCGCTGTAGAGGTACGAGTTGTAGGGACTGTCGATGGACTTAAGTTCGAGGAAGGGCAAGTCAAGATTTTGCTTGTAAAACAAAGTGGCGTCTATTTCTAAAGGCATGCCGATTGATAGTCGGTTGTAAATCACTCGAGATATTTTCGCCCGATCCTCTGGAACTTTTGCTTCGCGCTCAATGATTGAAGCGATCGTCAGAACCTGATACGGAGTCAATCCGACTGAATTCAGCGAATCATCGAGACCTTCTTGACGCCCGACTCGCTCCATCAACTTGAGCATTTGCTGAGCAACTTGGGTTGCAGTTTCTTCACCGCTTACTAGGTAAGTATCAGGAAAAAGTAATCCTTCGAGCGTCGTCACAGATTCGGGTTGGTACACCGATCGGACAGCAGAAATCTCGGCGGAAGTATCTCCGGTCTTGGTAAGAAAATCAATTTCGGTGACAGTCTTAATTTCCTCGCTGAGACGCTCCGCCATCTGCTCCAAAGTAAAGCCCTCGGGAAAAGTAACTTTGGTCAATGTCTCGTTCGGTGGCGTGCGTAAAACTCGCAAGATATTGCCAACGTGATCACGTGGCTTCACTGTAAAAAAGCCAGCCGTAATGTCAAGGCCGCCTTTAGACGAGACATAAGACCGAAAAACCGAATCGTTGACGATGAAACCCTCTTGTTCAAGCCGTTTACTGATCGCCAACAAATCATCGGATTCAGACACTGTAAAAATCTCAGCTGCTCCAGGAGCACCCGTTGGGTTCACTTGGCGTAAATACCAGAATTGATAACCGCCATAAATAACTGTCACGATCGCGAGGACTAGAACAACAGAGAGTGCGATTCGATTAACAAGTTTGCGACTCACCATTTTTTGAATGCGAACATATGGAAGTACTTGATACGGATCAATCTCAAGATCGTCTTCGTTATTGACTTTGTTGCTCATGACGAATGACGTCTTTCCAGCCACGCTTGCAACATGATTGCTGCTGCCACTTTGTCGACAAACTGGCGACGAGCAGTTGCGCTGAGATCAGCTTCTTTCAGAGCACGATCGGCAGCGACTGTGGTCATTCGCTCATCAAACATTTCAACTGGCACAGCAAGAACCGTACTGAGTCGCCGCGCCTCAGTGGTGGCGGCCTTGGCCGCTGGACCATGACCACCAGACATTAATAGCGGTAGTCCGACGACAACGATCTCAGCCTCTTCTTCAAGGACTAGATCAAGGATCTTTTGGTGATCAAGTCGAACAGACTTGCTGCGGAGAATGACCGAATGAGGGCTAGCGATGGTTCCCGAAAAATCACTGACTGCAACGCCGATGCGTTTTGTGCCGAGATCAAGTCCGATGGCACGCATTAGCTGCGAGCCGCCTCCTGCGCCAAGCGAAGAGCTTCGGCAATTCCCTCAGGGTTCTTTCCACCGGCTGTGGCGATATCGCCCTTACCGCCGCCGCCTCCACCGACAGCCTTGGCGGCTGCAGCAATAAGTTGAGCAGCATTCTTGCTACTCGCAGTATCAACGGCTCCGACTAGTGAAACTCCACCGCTTGGTGACACGCCGATGAGAACGACGGTGTGAATACCAGACTGTTGACGTACCGCGACCGTTAAATCACGTAGATCTCCTGGAGTGAGATCGTCAACTTGAGCAACCACTATTCCGTCAACTGCTTCAGCGGCAAGGGCCGAAGCCGCAGTGATTGCTAAACGGGCGCGTAACGTTTTGTTCTCGTCTTGGAGACCCTTGATGTCATCAACCTTGCGCTGAACGCCGATCATTAGGTCATCAGGACCAGCACCGACTAATCGAGCGACATCAGTAATGACTCGTCGGTCTTGCTGAAGCAAATTCAAAGTGCGAGTTCCGGCGACGGCTTCAATACGGCGAAGGTTGGCGCCGACCGAACCCTCGGAAATGACTTTGATGATTCCGATGTCACCAGTTGCTGAAACATGGGTGCCACCGCAAAGTTCAACCGAAGGCCCCGCCGAAAGAACACGAACTCGATCGCCGTATTTGTCGCCGAAGAAAGCGATTGCACCCTTTGCTAGAGCCTCGTCTTTTGATGACTCAGTTGAATCTACTCGCTCGTTCGACAGCGTCAGACTGTTGGCTAATTCTTCAATGCGCAAAAGTTCGTCTTCTGAAACTGCGTCGTAGTGACTGAAGTCAAAACGCAGACGCTCGTCATCAACGAGTGATCCGGCCTGCTTGACGTGATCGCCCAAAACCTTGCGCAGTGACCAATGGAGAATGTGAGTCGCCGTATGGTGACGACGAATAGCAAGTCGACGCTGAGAATCAATCTCGGCAGTCACGCTTTGATTAACCATGAGACTGCCAGTGACAACGCGACACTGGTGGCGTCGTAGTCCAGGCAAAGCAAAAGTCGTGTTGAGAACCTCGTACCGATTATTTCCCGCGAGTATAAATCCGGTATCTCCAACTTGTCCGCCGCTTTCGGCATAAAACGGGGTGCGATCAAGGAACAAGTCAAAAGTTCCATCATCATCGGGAACAATCGCTAACACTTTGGACTCGCATGAATCGAGCTCATAACCAATAAATTCGGTTGTGCCGAATTGTTCCATGACTTCGCGGTACAAATCGTGACGAACTGAATCAACTTCGCCACCTTTACGAGCCGCTTTGGCCCGCTGACGCTGTTGGTCCATTTCGGTGTTGAATCCATCGATGTCAAGCGCCAGGTCGCATTCATTCACGATTTCTTCGGTGACCTCAAGTGGAAAGCCATACGTGTCGTGCAGCAAGAAAGCAGCTGAGCCAGACAACACCTTGTTTGACTTTGCGGCTGATTGAAGCTCATCTTCCAAAATGGTGAGACCAGTCTTCAACGTTTGACGGAAGCGTTCTTCTTCTTTGGTGAGCACGCCCATGATGAAATCTTTTTGTGCAACGACTTCAGGGTATGCCTGACCCATTGTGGCGATGGCCGTTTCAACGAGTGAAGGCATCACCAGTTTTTCGGTGCCGAGCAAATAGGCGTGGCGCACAGCGCGACGAATAATTCGACGAAGTACATAACCTCGTCCTTCGTTCGATGGAAATACTCCATCGCCTACCAACATTGTGCTGGAACGGGCATGCTCGGCCAGAACTCTGAGCGAGAAACTCGCACGATCGTCGTAATCGCCCACCTTGTACGTTGCTCCAGTGACTGATTGAGCGGCCTCAACAATGGGGAAGATCGCGTCGGTCTCCCACACGCTGTCTTTCCCTTGAACCAATGCCAAAATGCGTTCAAGGCCTGCGCCTGTATCGATTGAGGGCTTCGGAAGTGGTGTTCGTGAGCCATCAGGGGACTGGTTGTATTGCATGAAAACCAAGTTCCAGAATTCCATGAAGCGATCGCCGTGTGGATCATTGAGTGG
>LFFB01000004.1 GCA_001510335.1 Actinobacteria bacterium casp-actino2
TTGATCGAAGTCAACGGTGACACCGGTGCAGTCACGATCTTGGAGGTTCCCGCATGAATAAGCCATTTCGCTTCGGACTACAGGCGTACGCGCCGAACTCAGGCAAAGAATGGCGTGAACTGGCCCGCAAGGCCGAGGCTTCGGGCTTTTCGTCATTCCACTTAGCCGACCACATCATCGGGCCCGGACCAGCGCTCACAGCGACTGGTCACCCGATTCAAACCGTGGCCGCTATTCCGGCGATGGCCGTTGCTGCTGAAGCGACAAGCACCATCAAAGTTGGTTGCCGTGTGTTGTGCGTTGATTATCGCAGCCCAGTGATGTTGGCTAAAGAAGTAGCAACTCTCGATTTCTTCTCTGAAGGTCGCCTCGAGTTGGGTCTTGGTGCCGGTTGGCTACAGGGTGAATATGAAGCAATCGGAATTCCTTTTGATCGTGCCGGAGTTCGCATTGATCGTTTTGAAGAAGTCATCGCATTGTTGCGTGCATCTTTTGCCGAAGGCGAATTGAACATTGATACACCTCATGTTCACGCGGTTGGTTTTGAAGCAGTTCCGAAACCGTTCACCAAGTCGGGTCCTCCGATCATGATTGGCGGCGGTGCGAAGCGAATTCTCACTATCGCAGGACGTGAAGCCGACATTGTTTCGTTGAACTTCAACAACTCATCGGGAAAGTTGGGTGCCGACGGAATCGGTTCGTCAACTGCGGAGCTGACGGATCAAAAGATTCAGTGGATCAAAGATGGTGCAGGCGCCCGATTTGATCAGATTGAAATCGAAATTGCTGCCTACTTCACAATCGTGACACCTGATGGTGCGGGCACCCGCGCCAAGATGGCTCCGATGTTTGGTATGACTCCAGAAGTTTTCGCCGAACATCCCAATGCATTGATTGGTTCAGTCGATGAGATTTGTGATCGCATCGTTGAACGCCGCGAACGATTTGGGATTAGTTATGTCAGTTTTGGCGCCTCCGTCATTGATGCAGTCATTCCAGTTATTGAACGCCTCGCTGGCAAATAAGCGATTCGTTTTTATTCATTAATTCAATCATTCATTCGTTCCTTAGAGAGAGCACATCATGGCCGTCGACATCAGCACCTTTAATCCATTCGATCCTTCAACGCAACAGTGCCCATTTCCGCACTATGCACAAATGCGGGAAGAAGCACCGGTGCACCCAGTGGCAGGTCTTGGCGTCCATTTGGTGACGAAGCACGACCTCGTGATGCAGGTGTTGCGAGACCCGCAGACCTATTCATCGCTGTTCGGTGGTGCAGGTATGCCATTGAGTTCTGCAGATCGTGAGAAGTTTGCTGAAGTAATGGCTGCGGGTTACCCGCGCGTTCCGACGATGTTGACTGCTGACCAGCCAGATCACACTCGTTACCGCCGTTTGGTTGCTCGCGCCTTCCACCCGAAGGTCATTGCCGAAATGGAACCCGTTGTTCGTCAGATCACTGTCGAATTGATCGAATCATGGATTGGTAAGGGTCGCATTGAATTCGTCAAGGAATTTGGAGTGCCGTTACCTGTGCGAGTGATTGCCAAGGCCCTGAATGTTCCTGACGATCGTTTGGCTGATTTCAAGCGCTGGTCCGATGACTCCATCGCCGGAATTGGTACCAACATCACCCTTGAACAGCGCTTGCAAGCCGAGTACGGAGTTAACGAGTTTCAGCATTACTTTGCCGAGCAGATTGATCTTCGTCGTACCAATCCACAAGACGACATTTTGACGAACTTGCTCAATGCATCAATTGATGATGACGATCCCGAAGTAACCGACAAGCGTCAACTTGATATGCCCGAAATGTTGAGCATCATTCAGCAGTTGTTAGTTGCCGGAAACGAAACAACCACCAAGTCTTTGACCGAGATGGTTCGTTTGCTCGCAGAAAACCCCGAAGAGTGGGCAGCCTTGAAGGCCGATCCGTCGCGAGCAGAAAAAGTGTTTGAAGAAACACTTCGTTTGTCGACGCCAACCCAAGGGATGTGGAGAATCCTCACCAAGGATGCCGAACTCGGGGGTGTACAACTCACCAAGGGTCAGCGCATCATCATTGTGTTCGCTTCAGCGAACCGCGATGAGGCCCTGTACGACAATCCTGATGAGTTCCACCCGATGCGTGATCACCTCCGCGAGAACCTTGCTTTCGGTAAAGGAATTCACTTCTGCCTGGGTGCCAACTTGTCTCGCCTTGAAGGCAAGGTTGCCGCTGAAGAATTGTCGAAGCGCATTGACACCATCACGTTGTCAGAGTCAAACAAGTACCAGTACTTCCCAAGCTTCATGCTGCGTGGTTTGACCGATCTTGACATTGAGTTCACCGCTGCTAAGGGTGTGAACGCATGAGTCGCGAACTTGAAGGCAAGATTGCGGTTGTTACTGGTTCAAGTCGAGGTATCGGACGCGGTACCGCGATTGCTCTCGCTGAAAAAGGCGCGACGGTGTATATCACCGGTCGTTCGGCCGGCGACGGGCCGCTCACTATTGACACGACAGTCAAGATGGTTAATGAAGCCGGCGGCAAAGGTATCGCCGTTCAAGTTGATCATGGGGATGACGTTCAGATCGCAGCGTTGTTCGCACGGGTTAAGGCCGAAGTCGGCAAGATTGACATCTTGGTGAACAACGTCTACAAGATTCCCGATCCGCCGGCCTGGGGCGGTGGCTTTTGGGATCACCCCGTCAGTATTTGGGACGATCAAGTAGGTATTGGACTACGCGCGCACTACATCGCTTCATGGCACGCAGCGCCATTGTTGTTTGCTGCTGGCGCTGGTGGATCAATTATCAACGTGTCGTCGCCAGGTGGAAGTTCGTATCACTTCAGCTCTTCCTATGGTGCAGGTAAAGCGGGCCTAGATCGACTCAGCGCCGACATGGCTCTTGAACTGAAGCCGAAGGGAATTGCCTGCTGTTCGGTGTATCCAGGTTCTGTTGCGACTGAATTCATTCAGGCAGTTTCGAGTGAACGCGGAACTGATCTCACTGCAGCCCAGACGACACTCGGTGTTGGTCGCGCCATTGCTGCACTTGTACTTGCTCCCGACCTCATGGAACGCTCAGGAACGATTCAGTGGATTGAAGATATCTCTGAGCAGTTTGACACGCGTGATGAGAACGGCAATCGTGCCGTGAAGTACAAGACTCGCAAATAAGTTTTAGAACTCGAGTTGCAAGTGATCGACGCCACGGATGGTGAGACGATCGCGCCACGTGATGTCACCGACGGCTTTCATGTTGGGGAATCGAGTCACGATTGAGCCGACGGCAATCTCGGCTTCAAGTTTCGCGAGGCTGGCCCCGAGGCAATAGTGAATGCCACCAGCGAACGCTAGATGGCGATTGGAATTCGCTCGGTCGAGTCGCAGTGTGTTGGGATCATCAAACATTGCAGGGTCATGATTACCGGCGCCAAGCAGGGTGGTGACGATTGTTCCAGGTTCCACCACAAGTGGGCCATTCAACGTTTGGTAGGTCACGGGCACGATAGGTATACGGACAGTCTGTTGGACTGGTCCGTCAAAGCGCAAAAGTTCATCAACGGCACGGTTCGCAATACTCGGATTGTTGTGCCAGAGAGACAACTGGTCGGGGAAACGCAGCAAAGCGTTGATGGAATTGCCAATCAGATTGACTGTCGTCTCGTGACCAGCGATGTACAGCAAAACGACGAAAGAGATCAGTTCATCAAGGCCCAAATTGTCTCCTTCGTCTTCAACGGCGATCAAAGCGGACAGTAGGTCATCGCCAGGATGAGAGCGTCGATCTTCAATGATCGTGAACAAATAGGGGATCATTTCGTTTAAAGCCCCATCAGTGCGATCGAGGTCTTCAAGAGTTGAAGTTGGTTCCAAAGAGAGCGTGATCAGTTGACCCCATTCGCGCAATTCATCGGAACGATCTGTGGGCATAGCCAATAGATCTGATATCACCTGGAAAGGAATCGGGAAGGCCATCTTGTCCACGAGTTCCATGCCGCCATTTTTTGCGGCCTGATCCAAGACATCATCCACCAACTGTTGAATGCGCGGGCGCAATCGGTCAATCGAAGTTGGAGTAAAGGCTTTACTCACCAGTCGACGTAAGCGCGTGTGATCTGGGGGATCAAGGTTGAGAATTGTTTTCGCCCCCTCACGACCTTTTCGGCGTTCGCGTTTTGCAATCCATAGTGGGTCCGTCGGCTCATTAGCCGTGGCTTCAATATCACGGCTGAAATCATTACTTCGAAGTGTCGAGGAGACATCTTCGTAGCGCGTCAGGACAATGCCGCCCAAGTCAGTGGTGTGCACCGGATCTTGTTCGCGTAAGGCCTCATAAAAGGGATATGGGTTAGCGCGAAAGACTGGATTGAAAGGATTAAAGACTGGTTTGTTCATGTGCCTGCTCAGTTTGCTTTCAGTGCTGTGGCTAGTACGTCGATGATTTGATCAATCTGTGCGTCGCTGATAACGAATGATGGGCAGAAGGTATTGGCATCAGCACCAATAGCGCGCGTGATCACTCCAAGATCCATCATGCGATCACGAATGACAACAGGGTCGTTGTGGGGATGATGAGAAACCGCCCAGACCGAACCATCGCCACGAATCGCCGCAACCATCCCGTCGTCGGCAAGGGCTTGTAATCCAGTTGAAAGTCGCTTGCCAATATGAAGTGAGCGATTGAGCATGTCTTCACGTTCGAGGATGTCAATATTTGTTAACGCCGCGGCGCAAGCCGTTGGGTGACCAGAGTAAGTGAAGCCAGTTCGCAAGAAGAAGGCAGGATCGGCTTCGAGAGGTTGACGAACTGCTGGTCCAACAAAGACGCCACCTAAAGGTTGGTAACCAGAGGTGACGGCTTTGGCGAAGGTGACCATGTCGGGACGAACGTCGTATTTGTGGGCGGCGAACCAAGTCCCCAATCTTCCAAAGCCACTGATGACTTCGTCATAGATGAGAAACGCTCCATGCTGATCGCATAGACGTCGAACACTTTCGAGGTAACCCTCAGTTGGTGGGAACACTCCACCAGCGCCTTGCAATGGTTCGACAAGAACTGAAGCAATTGTGTTGCCACATTGCGACATGAGAGTGGCGAGGGCCTCAACATCATCGGCCGGTACTTGCACGACATCGCCAACAAGTGGGCCGTAGCCTTCACGGTTCGGGGGGATTCCCTGAGCACTCGTGCCGCCGTACGCAGTGCCGTGATAGCCGCGCTGGCGCGAGATGATCAAAGTTCGTTCGGGTTGACCAGCTTGGACATGGGCCAGTCGAGCCAACTTCATTGCCGTATCAACGGCTTCGGACCCAGAAGACGTGAAGAACACGCGTGCATCGGGCATCGGACCGATCGAAACGAGTTTCTCGGCAAGCTGCTCGGCCGGTTCATTGGTGAACGGATCGAAAGTTGAATAGGCGGCCAGCGTTCCGGCCTGTCGAGCAATTGATTCGGCCATATCGCTCCGACCGTGGCCTACTGCGCAATACCAGAGACTCGCCATGCCATCGATGTACTGATTGCCCTGATTGTCGTAGACCATGGCACCCTGACCGCGTACGAGGGTGCGGAAATCAGTTCTGGTGGGTTTGGCAAACGGGTGCAGAAACGCTGAAACCATGAACAGACCGTAGTTCGTGCGAGTCGTTGGCGCTCAAGAGTGGGCCAAGAGTTGTTTCATGTCAGGTGTTGCTTTCGTTAATGAGAACCATTATCATTGCGAACATGATGAACCTCAACAAACTTCATAACCTCGCCATTCGGCCCATTGTCGGTGCCCTCGCCTCGGTAGCCGTGGTTGCTTGTGGCGGTGGAGAACCATCAACGTCGCCAGATCGTCCGAGTGTGGTCGTGACGTACTCGATTTTGGGAGCCGTCGTGAGTGACGTTGTTGGCGACGCCGCTGACGTCGTTGTCTTGATGCCGAACGGAATCGACCCGCATGAATGGGAACCGTCGGCGAAAGATATTGAGTTACTGAATAACGCTGACCTGATTGTGAGCAATGGGCTTGATCTTGAGGGCAATGTGATGGAGGCGATTGAAGCTGCAGAGAAAGACGGGGTCGCTGTCTTTCACGCCACCGATCACATTGAGGTCATTGAATTCGGCGCCGGTGGAGATGTTCACGGGGATGAGGAACCCCATGCCGAAGACGAGGTAGTGACGGCTGATTCAGTTGTCACTACCGAAGCAAAAGCCGAAGATGAGCACGGTGATGAGCACGGTGATGAGCACGCTGACGGAGACCCACATTTCTGGACGAGTCCAGTCGAAATGGCCGCTGTCGTTGAAGCGTTGGGTGTGGCGTTGGCTGATATTGGTATTGATACAGGTGATCGTGCTGCAATGACCAAAGAATCATTGTTGAATACTGATCAAGAAGTTCGAGATCTCATCGCAGATATTCCTGCAGAGTCGCGAATTTTGGTCACTGGTCACGAATCACTTGGATACTTCGCTCACGAATATGAATTTGAAGTCGTTGGAGCTGTCATTCCCTCATTTTCGAGCGAGGCCGAAGCTTCGGCCGGAGATCTTGCCACACTCAAGGAGACCATCGCAGATGAAGGCGTCAGCGTCATCTTCACCGAGATGGGGACATCCCCTGATGTTGTTGAGGCTTTGGCTGCCGAAGCCAAAGTGTCGGTGGTTGAGTTGTCCACGCACTTTTTGCCTGAAGACGGCACCTATAAAACGTTCATCTTGCAGTTGGCGTCCATGATTTCAGTAGCTCTACAAACCTAAAGTGATCCTGTGGGGAACTTTGTTAGACCATTTCTGGACAATGAGTTCCTTCAAAGAGCATTCCTAGCCGGAGTTCTTGTTTCTCTGACTTGTGCGGTTGTCGGTACCTATGTCGTACTTCGTGGCATGGCGTTCATTGGTGACGCCCTCGCTCACGGAGTTTTGCCCGGAGTTGCTGGGGCACTGATGATCGGAATGCCTGCGATGGCTGGTGCTGCGGTAGGTGCCGCAGTGATGATTGGTGGGGTAGGTCTTATTACGTCGCGTTCAAAACTGTCAAACGACACGGCGATCGGCTTGCTCTTCATCGGTCTTTTGGCGCTTGGAGTCTTGATGGTCTCGAGTGCTGATTCTCTTACCGGAGACCTCGAGGCAATCCTTTTTGGACAGTTTCTAGGCGTCAATAACAGCGATCTTGTTGCGCAGTCGATAGCGCTTTGCTTCGTCGTCATTGTCGCGGTAGTCGCATCACGACCATTTTTGTTGTTGTGTTTTGATGCAGATCTTGTGAGTGCTATGGGATATCGGGCGGCTTGGTATCACCGATTGATGTTGTTGTTAATCGCAGCCACTGTTGTCGTTTCGTTTCAGACTGTTGGTGCGTTGTTGGTTTTTGGCATGTTGTTGGCACCAGCGGGAGTCGGGGCGCTGATCTCGAAACGTATCGGAACAATGATGTTATGGGCGGCAGTTGTTGGTGTCGTGTCAACTTATGTTGGTCTAATGGCTTCGTATCATTTTTCTTGGGCGGCTGGTGCCTCAGTGGTTCTGACCGCAGTGACAATTTTCTTTGTTGTTTTTACGGCGGTATCAATTAGGCGTTCAGTTGTTGGTGATCGCTCATGACAGAAACTGCGGTAGTGGCCCGACGACTGAGTGTTGGTTATGGGGCGAAAGTGATTTTGTCGGGGGTTGATGCATTTTTGAAGCCAGGTGGGTCGACGGCACTTGTTGGCTCGAATGGTTCAGGTAAATCAACGTTGTTGAAAACGCTGGCTGGTTTGCTGCCGGTCATTGATGGCGGTTTAGAAGTTTTGGGACGTCCCGTTGGTGAACTGACTGGGCGGGTTGCCTACCTCAGTCAGTTCCATCAAAGCGGCTTTGTGTTACCGCTTCGAGCAATCGATGTTGTGCGCATGGCTCGTTACGATCAACGTGCTCGCTGGCAACGTCAAACAAAGATTGACGACGAGATTGTCAAGGAATCCATGATGTTGATGAGCGTTGATGATCTTGCGATGAAGCCATTGCGTGACCTATCGGGTGGGCAACAGCAAAGGATTTATTTGGCGCAAGTGTTGGCACGCCGGGCCGATTTGCTACTCCTGGATGAACCGACTGCAGGTCTCGATGCTCCGGGTCGCGCTGCCTATATTGATGCCCTGAGTTTTGAAAAGAATCGCGGAGCGGCTGTGGTGACGGCGACTCATGATGTGGGAGAAGCCTCAACGTGCGACCGCGTGTTACTGCTCGCTGGTCGCGTGATTGCTGATGGCCCGCCCAATGTCGTGATGACACCCGAGAACTTATTGGAAACCTTTGGTATCGGACTGACCAAAGTGGGCGATCAACTTGTAGTGACCGAACATCACCACGACCACGATCACTAACTTAAAAACAGTTGTGATTCTGGTGTCATTTTTTTCGGTATAACCAACTAAAACGACATCAGATGCACGGGGTTAGTGTTCGTCCCAGTGGTCGCCATGAGCGGCGTGTAAGTGGCCATCGTGTAAATAGTCGATGTGATCACCGTGGGGGACTGCAACATGACCACAATTCGGTCCGTGTTGGTGCTCGTGTTGGGCGTGCGCGACACAACCGTCGACTGAGCACTCGTCCCAATGATCGTCGTGCTGATGATGTAGATGCCCATCGTGCACGTAATCCACATGATCGTCATGGGGAATTGCGGCGTGACCACAATCTGGGCCATGGACATGTGGGTGCTCGTGCTTCACAACGCAATTATGCCACACGCTTGGTCATTGCGACGGAAAGGTATCGCGTAATTTTCGTTTCAGAATCTTTCCTGACGCATTGCGGGGTAAGGGTTCAAGAACAAAGGCGATCCGACTCGGCACCTTGAATCCAGCCAAATTCTTTGCAACGTGAGCCCGCACCTCGTCGGCGTTCAAGGTCATGCCAGGTTTGAGCATGATGACACAGGCGACTTCTTCACCGAGTCGTTCGTGGGGAAGTCCGAACACTGCGCATTCATGGATTTGCGCGAGTTCGTAAATAGATGCCTCAACCTCGGCGCTGTAGATGTTTTCGCCAGCACGTAACACCATGTCTTTGGCTCGATCAAGTACGTATACGAATCCTTCTTCATCAATCTTTCCGAGGTCACCAGAACGAAGCCAACCATCCACGATTGTTTCGGCCGTAGCTTCGGGCCGATTCCAGTATCCCCGAATGAGATGTGGGCCCTTGAACCAAATTTCACCAATGTCGTCTGGTCCTAAACGTCGTCCATCGGTGTCTCGGGTTTCGATTTCAAGAATGGGGACCCCGCGGCCAGTTGATGTGGGATGCGAAATGTAATCAGCTCCGGTGTTTTGTGGACCGTAAGCGTTTGTCTCGGTCATGCCGTATCCAATACCAGGCTGACCCTTCTTGAAATTAGTTGCGACTCGCTTCACCAGTTCGGGTGGTGCTGGTGCTCCGCCGCCGCCCACGCTGTTCAGACTTGAGACGTCGTACTTGGAAAAATTCGGACATTCCAAAAGGTCCCATGATTGAGTGGGCACTCCCACGAAGTTGGTGATCTGTTCGCGCTCAATGAGTTGCAGAGCCCTCTCGGGTTCCCACTTGTACATGATCACAAGTTTGAGACCACCGACGAAACAACTCATCATGACCGGGATGCACCCGGTGACATGGAAAAGGGGCACGACCAAAATGAATGCGGGGACCAAACTTGGCGCCTCGTTCGAGTCTTTGGGATCCTTGGGATAGCGAACATTCGTAATTGTGGTTCGACATGAAAATGCCAAGAGCGCTTGAATAATCGAACGATGAGTACTGACTGCACCTTTTGGTCGTCCGGTGGTTCCGCTGGTATACAAAATGGTGGCATCGTCATCGGGTGCGATATCGACTGCTGGCATTGCCTCGCCGAGCATGATTGAGTCTTCCCAACGATCAAATCCTTCGGGTAAGGGCTTCTTTGATCGACATACGACTCCATGAATGCCCAAACGCTTCAGCGACACTGTTGAACGCTCGGCACGCTCGTCATCGCACAGCAAGACCTTTGCTCCGCAATCTTCGAGAGCAAAGTCATTTTCATCTTCGGTCCACCAGGCGTTGAAAGAAACTGAAATTGCCCCAATTGACAAGATGGCGGCGTACGACATCACCCATTCGGGGTAGTTGCGCATAGCGATGGCAACACGATCACCTTTCTTGACGCCGTAGTTATGAACCAACATTGCGGCGATTGCGTCCACGTGGTCCATTGTTTGTGTAAAGGACCAACGTTCATCTTCGAAGACAAGGAAAATCGTTTCTCCACGAGCGCGTGACAAGCTAAAAACATCACGCAGATTGTTAGGAGCATTTTTGAAAGCAGTCACTTCAACGCCGCCCACGAAGATTTTGTGAGTCTCAAATGTCGACCCAGGTGCGGTGAGTTGCGCGATGGCCTCGTGATGGCTAATTGACATTGTTCCCCCTAGAGCAAGTACCTACGAGACAATAGTGCTGTTCAGCCTTCTGACATGATCTCGTCGGCAAAACGACCCTGGCTAATCAGTTCAGCCATTCGTTTCATCGGTGCATCGACACGGCGGAAAAAGGTTTGGAATCCTTCACAAAGATAATTCAGCCCGGGCTCACCATCGGGAGTATTGATAAAGCGGTCTTTTGGACAGCCTCCGTTGCAAGCAAAGCGCACATCGCATTGTTGGCACATGTTTGGCAATAGCGATTGCTTAATGCGCCCAAATTGAACTTGTTGTGGCGAAGTTACTAAGTCAATCATTGGTGTTTGATGAATATTGCCGAGTTTGTAATCGGGCTCAACGAAGTGGTCGCACGAGTACATGTCGCCATTGTGTTCAAGCGCAAGTGCTGTCCCACACGTGGGCGCATGCACGCACAAGCTGTACATGCCGACATGGGCACCAAGAGTGACATCAAAGATTTGGATGAATATTTCGCCGACATCGTGGGCCAGCCATTCATCAAAGACTGCGCTCAAAAAATCGCCATATTGTTTTCCGGTGATCGATCGACTTGTCACTAGGTTGCCCTGCTGGGTGTACAAGATTCGTCGGCGTCCTGGTTTTTCGCTCCACCCTTTTTCGGCGATTTCCAGGTCAACCGGTGTTGATCGTTCGACGATCGGGATGAATTGAATGTGCTTGGCGCCAAGTTGATCTCGAAAAAATTTGTAGACCTCGGTGGGATGATCGGCATTCGCAGCGCTCAGTGAGCACAAGATATTGGTGTCTACGTGATGTCGCTCGAGTAGTTCCCATGCTTTGACAACATCGTTGAAACTGCCGCGACCATCTTTCCATACTCGATACTGATCGTGCATGGCTTGGGGTCCGTCTATGGACAACCCGACAAGTACAGAGTTTTGTTTAAGGAACTTCGCCCAATCGTCATTAAGCAACGTTCCGTTGGTTTGCATGGTGTGCTCAATGATCTGTGTCGGGCGGGCGTACTGTTTGATGAGTTCAATGACCTGACGATAAAAGTCGAGACCCATGAGCGTGGGCTCGCCGCCCTGCCAGGCAATCGAAACGGGACCATCTGGTTGACTCGCGAGCAATTGCTTGAGGTACGACTCAAGAGTTTCTGTCGACATACGCATTCGGTCGCCGGGATACAGCGCATCCTTCGACAAGAAAAAGCAATAGGTGCAGTCGAGGTTGCAAATGGCGCCAGTTGGTTTGGCGAGAAGATGGAATGAAGTTTGGGTCAACCGTGAAGTGGTCGGTTGTGAATTAGTCATTCCAAGAACGATGCCACAAAAGGGGATTGGCCGCAGAGTCGGCTGGCGATCCGGGCTTAGCATTGCCGAGCCACAGAGCCAAGTCGAGATTACGCGCAGGGTGGTTGGTGTCACCAACAGTTGTTCCGTCGGCGTAATAGATGATTGTCATGACCGAGCGCATCACGTCGGTGTTATTGGCAGGAGCACTATGCAATGTCCAACCCAAGTGGAAGGTTGCATCACCAGCCATAAAGGGACCGTGCGATTCAAGCGAATATCCGCGCTCTTTAATCAAGTTGTCAAAATAAGCTTGTGACGCGTCACCAATCACCTCTTCGCCAAGGTTTCCGTCCCTCCAAGACTCGTTAGCGAACACCACACCACCGATTTCAGAGGGAACATCAATAGTCGGCATCCACATGGTGATCGTGCGATCGGTATTGAGAGGCCAGTACACCTGATCTTGATGCCACGGGGTGAACCCGCCACCAGGTTCTTTGTACAGGGCTTGGTCGTGGTACAAACGCACACCGTCAACTCCGAGTAATTCAGCGGCTATGCGAGCAAAGCGTTGAGCAAAGACGAACTCCTTTACTTTGTCACTGTGATTACACAGCGCTGCGGACTGAATAAAAGCCTTTCCGTAGGTGTCGCGTTCTTCAATTGGCCGCTTGTCCCAGCGACGTTCCATCGTGGCTTCATCGATGGCATTTTTGTAGGTAGTGATTTCTTCGTGGCTTGCCAGGTTTCGTACAACGCAATGACCTCGTTTATTGAAGTCATTGATGGTCTCTGTTGACAATGCGTAGTGAGACTTGAGCGGTGTGTTATTCACTTTTGTCCTCACTGTCCAATCATCGGGTAGCGATGATCATCTTGCCATCCGTGAGACCCTGGTTTGTGACTGAAGTCGGTCCATGGGTATGAGTCTTTGGACTCTAAATCGGACATTGGGGACTGCGACAGGGCAAAATAGGTCAGGACAAAGGACGACTGATGGATTTCACCTGGACACCCGAGCAAGAAGCCTTGCGCAGCGAGGCGCGCGATATGGCGGCTCATGCAGTGACGACATACGGCAGAGCTAATGATTCGTGGATCAATGGATGGTCAAAAGAGTTCGCTCTTGAACTAGGTGCTAAGGGTTGGATTGGGCTTACCTGGCCCACCGAATTCGGTGGCGGCGGTCGTCCTGCCATTGACCGTCTGATTATCGGTGAAGAACTCATTAAGGCCGGAGCGCCGATTGGTTCAATGTGGTTTGCCGATCGTCAAATGGGCCCGACGTTGATCGCTTACGGTCGCGAAGATCAGCAATCTGAGTTCTTGCCGCAGATGTTGACGGGAGAATCAACATGGTGCATTGGAATGTCTGAACCCAATGCGGGATCAGATTTGGCATCGCTGAAAACTCAAGCTGTGCGCGATGGCGACGACTGGGTGATTAATGGTCAGAAAATTTGGACCAGCTTTGGTGAAGTCGCTGACTATTGCTACCTCATTTGTCGCACATCAAGTGATGGTCCGCCTCATGCAGGAATTAGCGAAATAATTGTGCCGATGAACACGCGAGGTATTGAAGTTCGTCCAATCAAAGACATGACAACGAACCGTCACTTTTGTGAAGTCTTCTTCACCGATGTGCGAGTGCCTGCGATCAACTTGGTCGGAGTTGAAGGAAATGCCTTTAAGCAAACCATGCGTCAGCTTGAGCACGAACGCGGTGGCATTGACCGTTTGGTTTCGAACTATGCGTTGTATGTCATTGCCCGCGAGCACGCTGATACGTCAGATCCCCGGGTTCGTCAAGAAATTGCTCGTCTCGAAGTGAAGTACCACATTGGTCGCATTCTGGTGATCCGAGAAGTCCTGCATCAGGCACCAGCAGGGTTCTCGGCCGCCACGAAGTGCTTCTGCACCGAACACGAATGGGATGTTGCCCAATTTGTGATGCAGACGCTGGGGCCAGAGGCCACGCTGTGGGATCAGACCTCACAAGGTTTTGCTTACGCTCCTGGCTACACAATCATGGGCGGAACATCAAATGTCATGCGCAATATTTTGGGAGAAAGAGTCCTGTCGCTTCCCAAGTGAGTTTTGCAGTGAGTTTTGCCATCGAGTGCTGATATACGGTTGCGAGTACATCGTTGCGATCTTGAGGGGGATTCATGTCGAACTGGAACTTTGCTGATTTGTATGAGGGAATAGCGGCACGTATTGCGGATCACCCTTGTCAAATTCAAGGTGATCGAGTCATTACTTGGGGACAGTTTGATGCTCGAACAAACGCCTTAGCGGCCGACATGTTGGCGGCCGGTTTGACCCATGAGTCCAAGGTTGCTGCATATCTGTACAACTGTCCCGAATACTTAGAGACGTATATTGCCGCATTCAAGGGTGGCTTGGTGCCTGCCAACACCAATTATCGCTACGGACCTGAAGAGGTGACATACCTCTTTGACAATTCTGATGCCGAGGCTGTCGTATTCCATGCTGCCTTCGTTCCACTCGTTGAATTAATCCGGGGCAACTTGCCCAAAGTGAAGCGTTGGTATTGCGTCGCCGATGGAACCAATGCCGTTCCCGCGTGGGCGACTGATTTTGAAACTTTGGTGTGCAACGGAATTAAAGAATCAGTGCGTGGCCCATGGGGCCGTAGCGAAAACGATCTGGTGTTTCTGTACACCGGCGGAACCACCGGTATGCCTAAAGGCGTGATGTGGCGTCAATACGACCTGTTTCATGTTTTGGGCCTCGGGGGAAATGCAGTTCTCGGAATTCCTCCCGCTGCATCGATAGAAGAAATCATTGAGCGAATGCAGCCTGACATTTACGGTAATGTTTTGTTGTCAGCGTGTCCATTAATGCATGGGACAGGTCAATTCTCTAGTTTGCTGGCGATGAATCTTGGAGGTTGCGTGGTCACGCTGCCAAGTCGCACCTTTGATGTCGGAGAACTGTTCAGTGAAATTGAACGTCGTCGAGTACAAACGCTCATCATCGTTGGTCAAGCTTTTGCCGGACCGATGTTGGATGAGCTCACGGCGAATCCGAATCGCTTTGATCTGTCAAGTCTGATGATGATTTCTTCATCAGGCGTGATGTGGAGCCAAGAGAACAAGCAGGGCCTCTTGACGTACGTTCCACAAGTTATTTTGTTCGATTCATTCGGATCATCTGAAGCCGTCGGTATGGGAGGTTCAGTGAGTTCGGCCGGCACAGCGTCAGAAACAGCAAAATTCGCGCTGGGTCCGACCTGTTCTGTATTCACCGAGGACGGTCGTCGAGTTGTGCCAGGTAGTGGTGAGCGTGGCCTTGT
Organism: Actinobacteria bacterium casp-actino2; assembly: GCA_001510335.1. GTDB lineage: Bacteria > Actinomycetota > Acidimicrobiia > Acidimicrobiales > Ilumatobacteraceae > Casp-actino8. Next base: position 15,012 of record LFFB01000004.1, read on the forward strand.
TGCCGTTGGTGGCAATATCCCGATGGGTTACTACAAAGATGACGTAAAGTCGGCGCAGACTTTCCGTACCTTTGAAGGTCAGCGTTGGTCGGTGCCAGGCGACTGGGCTGAGATTTTGGCGGACGGAACACTGGTGTTATTGGGCCGAGGCTCGGTATGTATCAACACTGGCGGTGAAAAGGTTTTCCCAGAAGAGGTGGAAGAGGTTTTGAAGCGTCACCACAGTGTGCGTGATGCCGTTGCTGTGGGTATTCCTGACACTCGCTTTGGTGAAACGATTTGCGGTGTGGTTGAAGCAGAGCTCGATCAAGCGCCGACTTTGGCTGAACTAAATGAACACGTGAAGAAATCACTTGCTGCTTATAAGGCGCCTCGCCATATTGTTGTCATCGACACAATTGGTCGTGCTCCTAACGGAAAAGTTGATTATAAGCGGCTCAAGGCTTACGCCATGAAAGAACTAGGAATCGAAACATGAACGGAGCGCAACGTTCGGCAGATCTGCGAAACCGACTATCTGCATACGAATCGGTTTTGATGCCCGGTGTTTGGGATCCGCTCTCGGCGCTGATCGTGCAAAAATCTGGTTTCTCGACCGCCTTTGTGTCTGGTTTTGCGGTGTCGGGTACGTTGCTCGGTCGTCCCGATGTGGGCTATCTCACACAAACTGAGATGGCTGAAGTTGCGCAGCGAGTGTGCAATGCGGTGCCAGACCTCAATTTGGTTGTCGACGCCGACACTGGTTACGGCGATCCAATGACAGTGCGACGAACAGTTGAACTGTGGGAACAAGCCGGAGCAGCGGGGCTTTTCTTGGAAGATCAAGTGTGGCCGAAGCGCTGTGGACACATGGACGGAAAGCAAGTTGTCGAACGCGAAGATTGGTTGGCGAAATTGCGAGCAGCGTGTGATCATCGCGAACATTTGCATGTCACCGCGCGAACTGACGCTCGGGCGGCAGTCTCGTTGAGTGAAGCGATTGAACGCGCCAAGATGGCTCGCGATACGGGAGTTGACGCATTGTTTGTTGAAGCACCGCAAAGCATGGCGGAGATGGAAATAATCGCCAAGGCATTGCCAGATATCACGCTCGTTGCAAACATGGTTGAGAAGGGTAAGACACCGTTGCTGACTCCCGCAGAATTAGCGACTCTTGGCTTTCGTTTGGTGGTTTCGCCGTTATCGCTTTTGCTGGCAGCAACTCAAGCGATGACCCGTGCTGCTGTACAACTCCGCAACGAGGGAACTTTAAGAGATCACTTGGCTGAGATTGAGCCCTTTGATGCTTTCAACGATTTGGTCGGGCTCCCCGAACACATCGCCAGTGAAAAGCAATACCGCCAACCGTAAATGCCGTGGCTATCAGCCAAAGATTGGGTAGCCTGACGCTGTTCATCAGGAGAGGTCTGAGCAATCAGACCCGGCAACCTGGGCGGAAGCCCCAAGGTGCCTCCCAATTAGACCTTCGGGTCTGAGAGGGGATGTGGTCAGCGCTAGCTGGCAACGAAACTTCCCTGATGAGCGTCAGTGCTAATTATCGACGCGAACGAAAGGGCTCATCATGGCATCACGGACACCATTACCGGTGACTGGCGCATGGCGTGTTGGCGACCCCGTAGGTCATCGTCAGTTCTTTACTTACCCCGACGACCGTCGTCTTGCACTTGATAACGGCACGGTGATGTCAGGAATTGTGTCGGCGTATGAAACCTGGGGTCAGTTGAATTCGGACGCCTCGAATGCGATTTTGTTGTGCCATGCTTGGACCGGAGATAGCCATGCGGCTGGTCGGGCCGAAGACGGTCACCTAGCCCCAGGTTGGTGGGAGAGCGCTGTTGGTCCCGGACTAGCGATTGACACCAACCAGTGGTTCGTAGTGTGCGCCAACGTTCTGGGTGGATGTCAAGGTTCAACGGGTCCTGCCTCGGCACACCCCGATGATGGTCAACCATTTGGTTCTCGTTTCCCAGTGATCACGATTCGCGACATGGTGCGCGTGCAGGCTCGTTTGGCTGATCACCTAGGTGTTGGGGTGTGGCACTCGGTGATCGGTGGATCCATGGGTGGAATGCAAGTTCTTGAATGGGCGGTGACGTTTCCCGAACGGGTGCGCTCGGTCGTGCCAATTGCGACGTGTGCGCAAGCGTCAGCGCAGCAGATTGCGTGGGGCTCCATTGGGCGTCGCGCGATCATCAACGATCCCAAATGGCGCGGTGGTGATTACTACGAAGCCGCACCCGGCGATGGTCCTCATGAAGGCTTGTCAACAGCACGCATGGTTGCACAAGTGACATTTAGAAGTGACAACGTTTTCACCGATCGCTTTGGTCGTGCGATGACGGGTGGTAGTTCGTCGTCAAAATCACTCGACGGAAAATTTGAGGTCGAGCGTTATCTCGAATACCACGGTGACAAATTGGTCAGCCGGTTTGACGCAAATAGCTACATGACAATCGGTAAAGCCATGGATCTCCATGACATCGCGCGTGGGCGAAATACTCTTGAGTCAGCGGTTGCTCGCATTAACTCTCCGGTACTGACGATGGGCATTTGGAGCGACTTCTTGTACCCGGAGTATCAGCAGATACAGATTCGTGACATGGTTGCGGCCAATGGAATACGTGCCGAATACATCGAAGTGGATTCGCCGCATGGTCACGATGCCTTTCTGATTGAACTTGATCAAGTTGGACCGGCGATTCGTCATTTCATTGAATCAATCGACTAACGATTTCGTTCAAGCAAATCTTCAAGGGTTGCAATGCCACGGCTGTCATTTGGTATTCGTAGGAAGACTTCTTTCTCGCCACGAAGGATATAAATTTCTCTATTCTTCGGGGGAGAGGGACTCTTGCCGACCACTCGGTATTCGCCGCGTAATCCAACTGCCCGCATTCCACGTGTTCGCAAAATGATATCATCGTCATCGATAAAGACTCGGACCTCACTCCATGAGGTCAGTGAGCTTTGGGGTTCGGGCATACGTTGAGCCTGAGCAATCATTCGGCGGCCATCCTTACTGCACCAATGCGGCTCAATTCGAAACGCAAGCCACGCAAGTAAGCCAAAGACCGCCAATGCCACAACACCTAGAAAGAACGACACATGAGCAGTCTGACACGCACCGTCGTAGATAACACATGATGTACTGAAATCCGTCAAACTAAGAATGTGCCTGAAATTCTGGAAGTTGAGATGTACCGTCAGGCCGCTCTGCCTATCGTGGGTCGTCGGGTTCGGTCGTTCCAGACCGATGACACGATCGTTGTTAAGGAAGCGCTACCGATTCAGACTTTGGTTGGTTCTCGGGTGCGGGAAGTTGCACGTCACGGGAAACTGTTAACGATTCATTTTGAGAACGGGTCGATTGATCTTCATTTCGGAATGGCCGGTCGAATCATCGTTGACGGACGATCACCGATTGACGAGTTGGTGTATGGGGCGTCATCTAATGATCGTTGGATTCGCTTTGGAATTGAATTTGATCAAGGATTCTTAGCAATTACTGATCCCCGAAGATTTTCGCGAGTGGCAGCCAGTCGAGTGCACGATGACCTCGGTCCAGATGCGTTCAATCCTGATCTGTGTGATGTCGTGCGTAGGCATCTTCCAAAGCGCGGCAATATCAAGGGAGTGCTGCTGAATCAGGGTGTGGTCGCGGGATTGGGCAACATGCTGGTCGACGAGGTTTTGAGTCGAAGCCGGGTTGACCCTCGACGAGATATTGCGACCATGAAGCCGCAGTTGATTAAAAAGGTGTTCGTGACGGTTGTTTCAGTTCTTCCTGAATTACTTGAACGGGGAGGAAGTCACATGGGTGATCTGGCGGCCGAACTGCGAAAGCCGGGGTCTGGTTGTCCCTACGATGGACACGAGTTGGCTCGGGCCACGGTGGCGGGTCGGACCACATACTGGTGTCCTCGCCATCAGAAGTGAGATCTTGCTGTAGATGCCGTGGGTTCGGGTACCTTTTCAGACAGACTGACAGAGATGATTCTCGTTCGTCTTGCCTCAACAATGGGAGTAGATACCACCTCAGTGTCCGACGCTGGCAGCACGCGAGTGGTCTGGATAGTGACGCTTTTATTGATTGCAATCGGAATTGGTTTAGGCGTGCTGAACGTGTGGTTCTGGCGCAAGACCAAGCCAGATCCCGAAGCCCTCGGTCCGCTCGTTGAAATGAGTTCACGCAAGTTTGCTGCGCTCGATCTGATTGAACAGCGCCATCGCTTAGATCAACTTCGTCCTTCGCTGATGTCGTCGCCATCAGTAGAGCCGTTGCCAGTGATGCAGGCGCCGATCATTCTTGACGAAGAACCTCAGGAGATTGACGACGAAGTCATTGAAGATCTAGTGATTGATGAAGAAGTTGATCAAGTCGTCAGCCGTATTGAAGACCCGTTGTTGTCAACATCAGTGAATGACATCGATTGGGACGATGATGAGTGGCCTGATGTAGATGATTGGTCGTCACCAGTTGATCGTCTGAAAAAAGACGAGCCTGTCTTGATGCATGAATTGTTTGACCAAGATCAAGATTCAGATCAAAAGATAGACGATGAGGTCGTTGCCGAGGATCCGAAGGAGCGACCCGCAAAGGGTCCGGTGTCCATTGACCCATTGCTTGGTTTTTAACCAGCCATGTTCACTCTTGGCTGACCTCTGAGACTAAATTTAAGTTATGGCTGAACTTGACCTTGACGCAATGATTGAACGTTTTAAAGGGCGAGCTGCTGCTGTGAAGCAACGTCCTCTACCTCCAGTCGCTGGTGAGGAACGTCAGCGTTTCATCGAGCAAGCCAATCACGACTTCCAGGATTTTGCTTTAATCGCTGGTTCAACGCCCAGCCTTGTTGACGGTATTTTGACTTTTACGGTTGATCTCCGCCCGGCCAGCCCGAACTCGTGAGTTCGCCTCGCGGCGCCGACAATCGTGCCGAGATCGCGGTTCCCGCTGTTCTTCTAGCGGTTTTGGCTTGGGGTATCGGCCCGCTGATGGTTCGCGACATGAGCGTAGGCGGATATACCACTGCAATGTTCCGTATGTGGTTGGGTGCACCGGCCATGTATCTCGCGAGTCGTTGGTGGGGTAATGGGGTCACTTGGAAATCATTGAAGGCATGTGTCGTGCCAGGCTGTTTTTTCGGCGCATCAATGGTGCTGGATTCATGGCAGTACGCGCGACATCAATTGCTAATGCAACTTTGATCGGAGCATTAACGCCAGCATTGATATTGCTCGGGGTGAACCGTCTTGTCGGAGAACGCAGTGATCTTAAGCGTTTGCCATTCGCCTTCATTGCCTTTGCTGGTTTGGCGATGGTGATCCTTGCTGGATCAAATACCGATGGAGCCTCCCTGCGCGGTGATTTTTTAGCGGCGGTCAACGTCACCAGTTTCACGGCGTACTTCATGATTCTGAAGCGGCGTCGTAACGAAGGGATCGATGGCTGGTCGTTTTTGGCTGGGGTATTTATCGTGGGTGCAATCTTGGTCACGCCGGTATGTCTCTTCATGGGAGATGACACGTGGAAGGTAAATGGACGAGATTGGATCCTTCTGTTAGCCATGGTGGTCGGGCCGGGTTGGGTTGGTCACGGACTCATTTCGTGGGCGAGTCGGCACTTGCCAGTGACGACGACACCGCTGTTAACCCTTGGAAGCCCAGTGGTGTCAGTTTTGGGTGCTTGGCTCATCTACGACCAGCAGTTAGGCCTGGTGCAAGTCTTTGGAGCGCTATTGGTCATTGCTGGGCTGGCGGGCACGGTGTGGGATCGGCGCAGTTCTGTGCCGACTCCTGAACCAGTTTCGTGACGGGTTGTTGGTGGCCAAACGGCAGGTAAACTTCACGCACCGTGCGGATGTGGCTCAGTTGGTAGAGCATCACCTTGCCAAGGTGAGGGTCGCGAGTTCGAATCTCGTCATCCGCTCCAGTTCAAAAGGCCCTGAGACTCAGTCTCGGGGCCTTTTACTTACTCGTTATGAGGATGGATGTGGCGCTCGTACGAAGAATCCCCGGTTCCAGTCTTGGCGATGCTCGCCATCAACCGATATGCGCCATTCATAACTGCGTCCTGGGGCGAGAGCGATCGGTGGAATCTGAACTGCCAGGTTCTGGTCAATGTCGCTTCCTGGTCGTAATCCGTCAGGTCGGCCGACGCTAAAGCCGATATCAAGCGACAGCGGAGATTGGTTGACGAGCACTGGTCGGCCATCTTCGTCGACGAGTTCAGCGTGGATTGCGATTTGTTGGTTGGCCATATCCCACGGGACTTTGACGATGAACGCCAAGGCGCTCGCAAAGGGTCCAGATCCGACTTGGCTCCAGCCAGCGCCCGCCATCATGACTTTGCCATCGTGCGTGACCGCATAATCAGCGAGGACTACTTGCATGTGAACCGTCATAACAATCTCCGACAACAACTTAATCTGGGCATGTCTGCTTACTGGCACTGTCAAGTTGAGGCTAATCGCCGTTACCGTCTGCGCCGTGTTACGTGGAGACTCAGAGAACCGACTGGTTCGGACCTTTCGTCCACGTCGGCGCAAACTTGGTCCAGAGCTATCGAAGGTATACGAACGACTCATGGACGAGTGGAGCATTGCCGAACATGGGCCGACGCTCGATCTGATTGAAGTATTCGGCAACGACAACCAAGTGTGTCTAGAAATTGGCTGTGGACGGGGAGACTTGGCGGCTTCGTTTGGACCGAGTCATCAAGACACCAATTTGATCGCGATTGATATTCACACTCGAGGAATCGCCAATATCTTGCAAGGAATTGAAAATCATTCGCTCTCAAATACGCGCGTCGTTGAAGGTGATGTTTTGGTTTTGTTGAAGCGATTCGCTGATGCTTCGCTATCTGACGTCTGGGTTTTCTTTCCCGACCCGTGGCCCAAGCCTCGCGAACAACGTCGTCGCTTGTTGCGACCTGATGTGGTTCAAGAATTGGCGCGAGTTCTCAAAGTTGGTGGAGTCTTACGACTGGCTACAGATATTGAGGATTATTGGCGTAAGTCGATCACTGTCGTAGCGGAGAACGAGTCGTTTGACATCCCAGAATTTTCGCGACCCGATTGGCGTATTGAAACGGTCTTTGAGCGGCGAGGAATCAGCGAAGGTCGTCAACCAGTTGATATCTGTTGGGTTCGCAAGGGTGATCAACCAACGTGATCTCAAATTCCGAGGCGAATACCGGCATCGAGATCATCGGCGGCTGAGAAGGCTCGGCGAACGAGCGAGTCCATGAGCGCAGCACCGCGTTCATTGGCGGTGTCAAGCGACAGGATGCTGGCAGCGAATGACGTGCAATAGAACAGCACTCCCTCGGCATAACCCTGCATGATGGTTTCGTAGTCGGCCCATTGATCGGGCACGCCATTAGAGCGCATCTTGTCGCAGTAGCGGTGAATGAGTTCTTCTTGCATTGATCGTCGCATGTCTGTTGGGAGATTCGTTCCCAAGAAGTACACGAGATCAGAGGTGCTTGGCGAACGCATCGACAACTGCCAGTCAATAAGAGTCATCGTGCCATCATCATGAAAGAACATGTTGTCAAGGCGAAAGTCTCCGTGAGTGAGTGTGCACGGCCAATCGAAATACTTTTGCATCCATGTTTCGATCATCGGCGCAAATGTTTCGCACCATTTCAAAACTCGAGGGGGCAGCGAATCTTGATAGCGCTCAAGAAACATCGGCCAACCAATTGGGAAGAGGGTTCCGACCGTTGCGGTCATCGGGTCACTGAGGCTGGGCATCCAATCGAGTGAGGCCAACTCTGGTTTGTTGAACCAAGCACTATGCAGCGTTGCAGCAACATCAATCGCCGTACGCGCCTGGTCGGGAGTTGGCCCGGCGACTTGATCACCTGAATGCGCTGGACTCAAGTCTTCAAGCACGAGTGCATATGGTTCAACTGAACTGTGCAGGCAACGTGCCAGTTTGATTCCCTTTATTTGAGAAGCGACTTCCGTGTAGAACCGATGCTCACGATTCCAAACGCCCATCATTTCGCCCATCACTTGACCACCGGGGTCGGATGTCGGGAATTTGACGATGACGCTCGCTGGAACGTTCTCACCAACAAGTGAGACGCGGGCAAGTTGGCCCATGAATCCTTCGCCGGCCCCGATGACTTGCAGGCTGAAACTGGTGACTTGTTTTTTGAGAACCTCGCTCAGCCACTCAGCGGAAATGTCAGATAAGACTGTCGGTGTGCCCCCCATGGCGTCACCTCCCCAAACGTGAGCATAGGTTGTGCAAGTTCGTTTGGGAAGAGGTAATTCGGGGTACCTTGATCAGGTGAATCTGAGTCCTGAATTTGTCGAAGCGCTGCGAATAATCGTCGGTGGTAACAATGTCTTGACTGAGGATCTCGCAAGCTACGGCACTGATTGGACAGGTCGGTTCATTGGAAGTCCATCTCTTGTGGTGCGCCCTGGGTCAACGAGTGAAGTGAGTCAAGTCATGCATTTGTGCTCCAAGCACAACATCGCAGTCGTACCACAAGGTGGCAATACCGGATTGGTGGGTGGAACCTTGGCGTCCGAAGGCCAGGTGATTGTCTCGACCCGGCGGCTCAATTCGCTCGGGCCTGTTGAGACGGCTAGCCAGCAGATTTCGGTCGGAGCCGGAGCAACTGTTGAACAGGTGCATGAAGCAGCCGACAGTCATGGATTGCGTTATGCCGTTGATTTTGGCGCTCGAGGATCAGCAACGATTGGTGGAACGATTGCAACTAATGCTGGGGGTATCAATGTTCTGCGATTCGGTTCGACACGACACCAAGTCGTTGGGATCGAAGCAGTTCTGCCTAATGGTGAAGTGATCGAACATATGGCTGGATTGATGAAAGACAACACCGGCTATGACATCGCATCTCTCTTGTGTGGTAGCGAAGGAACTCTCGGAATTGTCACGGCAGCTCGCTTGCGTTTGCTGCCGCTGCACACATCTCGGACCACGGTTCTGTTGGGATGCAACTCAACTGACGAGGTTGTTCATGTTGTCCAAGGAGTTCGGCAACAGTTTGATTCTCTTGATGCCGCCGAATTGTTCTATGCAGACGGAGCGAACCTTGTCGCCGAAGCGTTCAATGTGGTGATTCCTTTTGTTGCTCCGGTGTATTTACTCTTAGAATTCTCAGCCGATGTTGATCTCGCCTCGGACATTGAAAGGCACCTTGCTCAGTCAAACTTTGCTGGTTTGAGTGCCGTTGCTCAAGATGAACTAGGCCGAACCAGACTGTGGCGTCTGCGCGAAGAACACACTGCGGCGATTTCGACGCACGGCGTGCCCCATAAGTTTGATGTCACGGTTGCGGTGTCTGATTTGCCGGAGTTCATTGAAAAGACTCGTCAACGGATCTCTGAGACAAACACAGATTGGACGGTATTTATCTTCGGCCATGCGGCTGATGGAAATATGCACGTCAATGTATTGGGCCCATCGGCGACCGATGAACTCCTTGATGAAGTTGTTCTTCAAGTTGTTGCAGAGTTCAAGGGCAGCATTAGCGCCGAGCATGGCATCGGCAGTGCGAAGAAGAAGTGGTTGTCACTGAGTCGCTCGCAAAATGAGATTGCGCTGATGAAGGCCATTAAGGGTGCGATAGATCCGCAGGGAATGATGAATCCAAATACGTTGTTCGCGAATTGAACGAATTACGACGTCATGCCACCAAGGCCAACTAGACCGCGGGCCAATTCAATTTCGCCCATATGCCGTAAGCCATGTTGGTAGAGCCAACACTCAACTCCGTCTAACACGGTGACGCCGTGCTCGCCGGCTACTCGAGCGCTGAAGGTTGTGGCAATCTGTGGAGGAAATGGGCGGGGTATGACGACACGCTCGAGTTCGGCCGGGTCAAGTTGTTCGAGCCAAGCCGATGTTCGGGCATACACCGCACGCATGTATTCGGCGAATGCGTCGAGGTCGCCGATTCGTTGATGGACCATTTCGTCAACGGTGCGATGCTTGCCATGATCGTTGATCGTCAGACCCACCCGTGTTTGCCACTCGTCATTCCAAAGGGGTGGTTGACCCGAGAGCAACATGAAGGACGCATCATGCACATTGGCGTAATGGAAGAGACAAAAAGCGATGGGAACCACGCCTTCGCGCTCGAAGTGATTGACGTGTTCGAGATCCATTGAATTGATGGCATCGTCATACAGGCTGAAGAGGGCCTTCATCCGGCGCTGTAGCGAGTCAAGAATGAGCTGGTTTGACATTGATCCTCCGAGGTACGAACTGCTACCACCGTATCACCCAAAATTATGTTGTGTCATTTTCAATGCCACTTGATCATTGTGGAGTTGCTATGTTGGCAATATGCGCTACGGAAAGATTGACTTCGATTACGCCCTCGACCTTGCTGGCCGAGCACCAGAAAATGACGGTCCGATCTACATGGTGAACTTCATGAAGTACCGCGACGTCGCCGGCTACGAAGGTGTGGAGGGAGCAGAGAAGTTGGCCAAGCCGGGAATCTCCGGGGTTGAAGCCGACAATTTGTATAACCCATCCGATGTTCTGACCAAGATTGGCGCTCAAGTTGTCTTCATGGGCGAGATTGTTGCGCAAGGAACCACGGGCGAGTGGGACCGTATGGCCATCGTGAAGTACGCCAGCCGAGTCTCATTTATGGAAATGCAGAACCGTCCAGACTTCAAAGAGAAGCATGTGCATAAAGAAGCCGGCATGTTGTACACGATCGTGATGGGCACATTGCCCCGTGGTGAGCATCAGGCGATTGACCGTTCAATGTATTGCACATTTGAATTAACTGCAGCACCACAGCAGGGTGATGCATCAAACCGTCAGGCGCGTCTCGCGGTCGAAGGAACCATCGTCGGTGATGGACGCAAGTGGGACGACCTCACGATGACTTGGTCAGATGACATTCCGGTCGTCGCATCGCGTGAAGCTGGTGGCGAAGTCATGACAGTCGTGACCAAGATTCAGATCGATCGCATGGGTAAGTCGTTCATCGCCTAAATCTGTCGACGACTACTTGGCGGTGAAGGTCACCGGCACTTCATTGAGTCCTAAAACAAAGTTTCCACGTCGCCACGGCAGAGGTCCGTCAGTCGCAAGTTGCATTGTGTCGAACCGACGCAGAATCTCTTCGAAGAGAACGCGTAGCTCAAGTCGGGCCAGTGGTGCGCCGAGGCAATGATGCCGTCCGTAAGCCCCGAAAGCCACGTGATCGTTCGGGGTACGGGTGATGTCGAACTTGAAAGGATCTGTGAACACTTTCTCATCGCGATTAGCCGACGGATACAACAAAAGAATACGGTCACCCTTGCGAATGTTGAAGCCGTTGACAACGACATCTTGAGTGGCGGTGCGATTCATGTTGCGCACTGGTGTCGCCCAACGCAACATCTCTTCAATCGCATTGGGTAATAGCGAAAGATCATTCTTTAACATTGTTAGCTGATCTTGATTCTGTAACAACGCAGCAATTCCAGCCGAGATCACATGCCGTGTTGTTTCATCGCCACCGACGAGTACCAGCATGGTCTCGAACATGACGTCGAGGTCAGAGAGTCTTTCGCCTTCCCATTCGGCGTTAGTGATCAGACTGACTAAGTCGTCACCGTCTCCACCACGACGCTCATTCACCTTGGCCATGATGTACTCATTCCAGGCGAATACTGCATGTTCGACTTCGGAGCGAATCTCTTCACCGCCAGTAGCAAAGAGATCTGACCAGTGAAGAAGCTTTTCGTAATCAGATTCGGGAAGCCCCATCAGTTCGCCAATCATCAACATCGGCAACGGGGTGGCGATATCGGCAACGAAATCACACGAACCTTGATCAATTACTGAATCAATGAGCTGATTGATTCTCTCGCGCAAGAACGGTTCATGATTGGCGACGCGACGTGGAGTGAATCCGTTTCCGACTAAACGCCGACGCTTGGTGTGTTCGGGCGCATCGAAGTTGATCATTGACGGCACAGAACTTTCTGGGCGGGATCCTTGACCGGATGAAAAGGTGTGCCACTCGCGGCTCATCATTGAGACAAGTTCGTGACTTGCAGCGCCCCAAATGCCAGTTTTGTCATCCCAATACAACGGCGCTTCGTTGCGCATCCACTGGGTGAGTTCGTCAAAGTTGGCGTAGAAGTCGGGGGACAACAAACTGATGTCATCACGAGTTAGATGGCCGGCGGGCCCACGACCGCCACCAAGCGTGACCGTGAAGTCAAGTTCTGGATCGAGAGTGAAGTCTGGCTCGCTATTGCCCATCGCTAGAAACTAGCGAGTCGGGCGACCACCGACGATGCTGGCGCGCTCCATGATGCGGATCTCGGGCCAGTAATCGCTGCTTGCGTAGTGCTGACAGGCACGATTGTCCCAGAACGCGATGGAGTCTGGTTCCCAATGGAAGCGACACTGATACTCAACGTTGTCGCTCTCGCGCCACAATTCGGTCAGCCAGCGATCGCTTTCAGCCTCGTCAACTCCGATGATGCGGCTCAAGAAAACGGGATTGCAGTACAGGTACTTGCGACCGGTCGCAGCGTGGGTTGGTGCGAGGGGATGGACGACGACTGGGTACTTTGCGCGCATCGCATCCATTTGGTCGGGGGCAACTTGTTTGCCGAATGACTGCACGAAATCGTGTTCAGCATCGTGCGTATCAACAAATTCGCGTTGCTCATCGGTGAGACCTTCGTATGCGGCATACATATCGCAGAACAAAGTGTCGCCACCAGATTCGGGAACGTGAATGGCATGTAGCACGGCACCAAGACTTGGGCACTCTCGCCACGTGACGTCTTGGTGCCACGTGTTTTCATAGCCCTTCACATCAAATGACTTTTCAAATCGAACGAGTTCGGGCTGACCTGTATTAGAGGGAATGAAAGGGTGAATTTCTAATTCGCCAAAGCGGGCAGCAAAATCAACATGCTGTTGCGTGGTCACTGGTTGATTGCGAAAGAAGATGACCTTGTATTCGTGCAAGGCCTGACGGATGTCATCGATGACGGGTTGGGGGAGATTGGTCGTGAGATCAACGCCGCTGATTTCAGCGCCGATGGTCGCTCCGAGTCGCTTGATCTCGAAATGATTCCAGGTCAATTGGGCAAGGCGGGCCCGTTCGTCGGCCAAGTGCAGGATCGGACCAACTCTTTTGCCACGAAGGGTCTGACGATCTTTGGTGATGTACGCGCTCGGGTCCTTGACGGCGATGATGTCGGAGTGAGCAGTAGTTGATTGCATAAATCCCCCAAGGATCCGAGTTTCTGACGGGTCGTCAGAAACTCTACCCGAAAAGAGTCCTGCCGATTGCAGGCTGAGGTCCCTGCTATTTCTGCGAGCCCAATCAGGCACAATAGGGGCAGGTCAGTGATCAAGGGGGCAGTTATGTCAGATCGTCAACCAGCCAACGTCGAGGAAGCCGGATACGCCTTTGTGATCCCCGATTCGTATGCCGATGAAGAATTCTTCTACCGAGCCTGCGCGATGCTACGCGAGCAGGACCCCGTTCATTGGGTGAACGGCGAAGGGCTTGGTTTCAATTCATTTTGGGCGATTACGAAGTCGGCAGACATTTTTGACATCGAAGTTCGCAACAAGATTTTCCTGAATGAGCCACGCCCGGTTTTAAGCGATTTAGAGTCCGACCGTCGCCGTGCCGAAGACGGCGACATGTTGCGCACCCTGATTCATGTTGACGACCCAGAGCACCGTGATTTGCGCGGAGTGACGTCGGAGTGGTTCTTGCCAAAGAACTTGGCGAAGTTAGAGGGCATGCTTGATATGTACGCGAATCGCTACGTCGACAAGATGTATTCATTGGGCGGTCAATGTGATTTTGCGAAAGACATCGCCATGATGTTCCCGCTCAATGTGATCTTGTCGATTTTGGGATTGCCCGAAAGCGATTACGGTCGCATGTTGACTCTCACCCAAGAGTTGTTTGGCGCACAAGATGAAGATATGCAACGCGGTTCGGATCCAATTGACATCATTGCCGTCATTCAAGATTTCTTCGCTTACTTCACAAGACTCACGGAAGAACGGCGAGCGAACCCCACCGATGACATGGCATCGGTCGTCGCTAATGCGCGAATCAACGGCGAAGAACTCACGTTGATTCAGACAATTTCTTATTACGTCATCACGGCGACAGCGGGTCACGACACCACCGCATCAGCGATTGCTGGTGGATTGCACGCGTTGATCGAGAACCCCGATCAGTTGGCTCGCTTGAAGAACGATATGAGTTTGTTGAACACAGCTGCCGATGAAATCATTCGCTGGGTCACGCCGGTGAAACATTTCATGCGTACGGCTACAGAAGATTTCCCTTTGCGCGACAAAGTGATCAAGGCTGGCGATTCGGTGCTGCTGTCGTATCCATCAGGTAACCGCGACACTGAAGCGTTCGTTGATCCCGACAAGTTCGATGTTGGTCGCTCGCCGAACAAGCATTTATCTTTCGGCTTTGGCGTGCACTATTGCCTCGGGGCAATGTTGGCCCGTATGGAGATCAAAGCATTTTTGAAAGCATTGTTGCCACGACTTGAAAGCGTCGAACTCAAGGGTGAACCGAAGTGGACGAAAACAATTTTCGTCGGCGGCCTGAAGACCCTGCCGATCAAATACAAGATGACGGCTTAATTCTTTGTGAAACTGGTGTCGTTTGAGTTGGTATTACCGACTCAAACGACACCAGAATCTCAACGGGGACTTGGTTTGACGAGGCGGCCGGGTAATGAGTCAAGGGCGGGTTGTAGCAAATTGCCGTCGCGTTGAACTTCGACACCGTTCACGAATGAATGATGCATGCCAGTTGGCTGATCGGCAGTCAATCGTTCACCATTGGCAGGAAAATCAACGACTCGGCGAACCGGCCCGGGGGACACTGTCGCCGCATCGAAAACGACAATGTCGGCCAACGCTCCAACTCGTAAGATTCCGCGATCGGTGAAGCCAAACAAATCGGCTTGAACCTGAGTGAGTTTGTGTACTGCGTTTTCTAACGTGAGAACCTTTTTGTCACGTACCCAAGATCCGAGTAAGTCGGTTGACAAAACTGCGTCACATAGTTGACCTACGTGGGCGCCCGCATCAGACAAACCAAGTGTGCAGCCTTCGGTGTTCAACAGCATCGCAACACCCTCGGCATCATCATTGGCCAACATCGCTCTGACCCGAAGTTTGAGATCGGGTTCGAGTAACGCAAGTTCAAGCAACAGATCAAATGGATCAGCGCCTGTTTCGTTGGCGATATCGGTGAGGCAGCGACCCACCAAATCTGGTGATGACGGTGCGTCCATGATCTCGTAGCTGTCCCAACGAGGAATGAGACCCTGCTTGTTTTCCCAACCGACACGCACGCGGTTGCGCCATTCATGACTCGCAAACGCGGTGCGTCGTTCGTCAATTGACTTGGGCATCAACTCGGCGAAAATAGGACTGGTGTTTAACGTGAATGGTTCAACCATGGTCATCGAAAAACAAAGTGGTCGACACGAAACTTGTGGCCAGACGTCTATGCCGCGAGCGAGACCTTCTTGATGCACTTCTACTGCTTTGAGATGGGTTCCCTGTGAAGTTGTGAGCAACGCCGTATAAGTAATTGGTGCGCCTACTTTGGGCTGCAGCACGTAGCAGTCGGCGAAACTTAAGTTCTCGCCTCCATTGACTCCAATCACACCACGACCAGAGTCACCAACTGCCTTGCACAATGCTTCAATCTCATCAGCGGCCGCCCAACGACTGGGAATCGGCTGTCCATCGGCACCGCGGTGAGTGACGGCGAAGCTGGTTGCGAATCCGGCGGCGCCAGCTGCCATGGCTTCAGAAACTAAATTGGTCATTCGAGAAATCTCATCCGTTGTGGCAGCGCGCCCAACTGATTGATCACCCATCACAAAAATACGAAGTGGTGTGTGGCCGACGTATGCCGCAAAGTTCAACAATGTGCCGTGTTGTTCGATCGATGCAAGGTATTCGGGGAAAGATTCAAAGTCCCAAGGGATTCCAGCGTTGAGGGTCGCTGGATCCATATCTTCAACTTTTTCCATGGTGTTGGCGATCAACGCACGATCTTGAGGTCGTGTGGGAGCGATCGAAAAGCCACAGTTTCCGGCGACCACAGTGGTGACGCCGTGATAGCACGATGGTGTGAGTGCGGGATCCCAAAATGCTTGTGCGTCGTAATGGGTATGGATGTCAATAAAGCCGGGAGCGACAACGCGACCACTTGCATCAATGACGACGTCACCTTGCAAGTTCGGTCCGATTTCGATGACACGGTCGCCTTCAATCAGAACATCGGCGAGGAAGCCAGGATTACCTGTTCCGTCGACTACTAAACCGTTCTTGATGACTGTTGTTTTCCCCATGATCACAGTGTTTCACATGGGCTTCAGGCTGTACCTGTTCAGTGATCAGTCTTTGGAGTCGATTGACACGGCGAGTTCGTATTGATCGCTCACTGAGCTATCAAGACCAACTGGAGTTGCATCGTCGCCAAACCAGAAACGCAATTGAGCGGTCACCGCGTGTTTGATGATGGGGAAGCCAAATTCAACTGGCCCGGCGGGTGGAATGCAGCCATCTTCGCCGAGAGCCCTGAGTGGCCCAAATCCTTCCAAGAAGGATTCCAACCCTGAAGCGATTGCGACCCCGATGATTCCAGTGCCATTGCCAAAAGTACAAAAGTCGGTAAAGCCGTTGTGTCCCATTTCGTCAATGATCCATAGACGACTGGGTCCTGGAACAGCCTCAAATGAAGGACGAGTTGATTCTTCGGCAGAGATGATTGCGTCAAGAGCACCAGCGATAAAGAACGAGGGCTTGTCGGGCAATGTTCTGGCGGTGCTCGGCTCGCTCGTCATGCCCAGGGCACCGGAGGCGAGTGAGATATAGCCGTCGATGCGATCGTCAAAAGCGGCGCTAAGAATGGTTCCTCCACCGGCTGAATGGCCTACGGCGGCAACCCGTGAAGTGTCAATATGTTGACTGAGTGGCGAGGTCGGACTGCTGCTTCCATTAAACAATAAGTCAAGGGCGCCCAGTAAATCGCCGTCAGCTAAATTCCGGTCTTCGGCGACTCGACTGAGAAGGCTTATAAGGTTTCGTGACCGGTGTTCGGGTGCAGCGACGATCATGCCCCAACTTGCCAGATGTGAAGTGAGGAACGTGCTTTGAAATCTGAAACCAAATGCACCATGACTGAATAACACGACGGGAAAAGCCCCGTTGGCTACTTTGGCATCTCGCCCAGCCTCATATTCGTAAACCACGGGGACATTAGAGGTGAGAATTGCGACAACTGCTTCAGGAATGAAGTCACGCATGTCGTAACTGTCGGTACCCATTGTGCCTTCCACTGCGGGATACCAGACTTCGACTTCGTTGCCCGCTGCAAGTTCAAGTGTTGTGACTCCGACGGGGTACGGGCCGGCTGCGGTGTACATCATTGCTTCGACTGCTGGATCAAGAGTTGCGGCTGGCGCTTCGGTCGCTGGGGCTGCGTTGGTCGGAGCTTCTGTCGTTAACGACTCGGTCGTTGGTGCGACAGATGCGGTCGACGCTGAGTCATTTTCTCCACAAGCAGAGAGGGCGATGGCGGCGAGCAGGGATGAGATAAGCATGCAGTGACGCATTGACATGGATTAAGTATCACAGGTAGGAGAGGTAGGGGTGAACGAAGAAAGGTTGGGTCCACCTGGACAAGCCGGGAATGCTCGATCGCAGGTAGGCTGACTACTCCGATTTGGTTCGCCAAATCGGTTGGCGACGTGGCCGAGTGGTTTAGGCAAGGGCCTGCAAAGCCCTGTACCTGGGTTCGATTCCCAGCGTCGCCTCTAGTTTTTGCTGGCCTTATGAGGGTGGTGGCACTTCGATGGCACTTAGTTCTGCGTATCTGAGTGATTGCACCTACGCTCTGTCGGAAGATGTGATAACTGCTGCCACTCAGTAAACGTCAGCGAGCCTAAGGGTCTTTTCAACATGACTAAGCCATCAAGCAAGGCATTCATTCGTTGACTTGTGGCTTCGTAACGGTGGCAGTGAAGTCGACCTAGCGCGACTGGCGGTTGGAGCGGGACCGCTAAGGTCGGGGAGTTAGGCACACCATCGTGCTGCGGAACGGACACTCACGGCCCACCCTGTGGTTTCACGGTTAGACCGATTGTGAACTCGCTTCTTCTAACATCGCTAGTCTTAGAGAAATGATTGTCAACGGCCACAAAATTGAACCGAACGCAGACCTAGTTGGCGCAAAACTGATTGGCGCTGACCTTCATGGTGCAAACCTGATTGGCGCAAAACTGACTAGGGCAGATCTGACTGGGGCAAACCTGACTGGTGCAGACCTGAGTCATGCAAACCTGCAAGGCGTTGGCTTGTCTGGTGCAAATCTGACTGGTGTAAAATTGCATTACGTAAACCTTCGTGGCGCAGACCTGACGGGGGCAAACCTGTCTGCCGCAGACCTGTTTGGCACGGACTTGATTGACGCAAACCTGACTGACGCAAACCTGACTGAGGCAAACCTGACTAGGGCAAGGATATATGCAGCAGACCTGTCTCATGCAAACCTGACTGACGCAAACTTGAATGACGCAAACTTGACTGACGCAAAACGGCTTGGCGCAAAACGGCTTGGCGCAAACCTGTTTGGTGTAATCCGAAGAGTCTTGCAAACCTTGAACCGTTGACACCAAGAGAAGTCGGCAACGCCTTAGAAAAGGAAGCCGCTAGGCGAAAAGTGACAGTAGGTCAAGTCATGCGTGAAAGGTTGGCAAAAGCATGATTGTCAACGGCCACAAAATTGAGCCGAACGCAAACCTGTCTGGCGAAATTGTCGGCTACGACCTTTTCAGTAAAGACTTGTCCGGTGTAAACCTGACTGGTGCAAACCTGTCTGGTGCAATCCTGAGTTCGATTCCCAGCGTCGCCTCTCTTTTGAGGTTTGAGATTTGGTTGTTATTTCAGAGGCAATCGTGGCAGAAGATTTCGTCCACTTTTGCGACGCAATCGGGACAGACCAGCGTTCGGCGGCGGCACAACAGATCCGAACAATTGTGGTAATCGCTCGTCGGAGATGAACACATGTGACACGAGCTCAAGACTTTGGTCTCGGGGCTGTAATCCAACTTAAAACGACGATCGAAGACGTATAGCGAACCTTCCCACAATCCGCCATCTTTGAACTTCTCGGCATACCGAACGATGCCTCCATCGATTTGGTACACCTCTTTGAAGCCACGGTGCTTCATGATGAGCGATAAAACTTCGCAACGAATTCCGCCGGTGCAGTAGGTGATGATCGGTTTGTCTTTGAGATGGTCGTAAGCCCCGCTCTCGAGAACCTGAACAAATTCTGGAGTTGTCTCAATCGGGGGAACAACGGCATTCTTAAATTTGCCAATGGCTGCTTCGTATTCATTACGGCCATCAAAGAAGACCACGTCGTCGCCACGCGATGCGACAAGTTCATTGACTTCGGCCGGAGACAGGTGAATACCTCCTCCAACGATGCCGTTTTCATCGACAACAATTTCTTCAGGAACACCAAAGGTAACGATCTCGTCGCGCACGCGAACCTGCAAACGAGGGAACTCGTCGCCATGCCCTTCGGACCACTTGTATTCCATGTCTTTGAATGGAGCGAAATCTTTCATGACTCGGATGTAGCGCTTGACCTGATTGAGGGTTCCGCCCACGGTTCCGTTGATCCCATCTTTCGAGATCAGGATCCGCCCCTTGAGGTCGTTGGCCTCGCACAGTGTGCGCTGCCACA
>LFFB01000005.1 GCA_001510335.1 Actinobacteria bacterium casp-actino2
CTCCATCGGTGATGTCTTTACCTTCACCAACTGCATCGTCGTATGCATTGACAGCACCGATGAACAAGTTCCCCGAAATGTTTTCGAGGTGACCGCGATAGGTGAGCCATTTACCAGCGGCCGAAATATGGTCGGTGGTGCACTTGCCTTTGGCCTTCATGAGCACGGGCAGACCAAGATAATCCCTGCCGTCCCATGCGGGGAATGGTTCAAGCAATTGCAAGCGGGTACTCGTTGGGCTGACGGCAACTGAGACGCCAGTTCCATCCGCAGGAGGTGCAGTGAATGTATTTGAGCCCGGGTCGTAACCATCGCTCGGCAATACTTCGCCGATTGGTGCAATCAGGCGCACTTCGGTTCCGTCAGGGGCAGTGATGGTGTCGGTCGTGGGATCAAAGTCGAGTTGACCAGATAGAGCGATTGCCATCACAGTGTCGGGCGAAGTGACGAAGCTCAAAGTGTTCGCTGAACCGTCAGCACGCTTGGGGAAGTTGCGGTTGAACGAGTTGACGATGCTGTTCGGCTTGTCAGTTGCTTCTTTTGATCGTTCCCATTGACCAATGCACGGACCACATGCGTTCGCAAGAACGGTTGCGCCGACCGCTTCAAGATCGGCGAGTAAACCATCTCGTTCAATGGTGGCACGAATTTGTTCTGAGCCTGGGCTGATGAGTAGTTCGCACTTGGCCTTGAGACCAGCAGCGACGGCTTGACGAGCAATTGATGCAGCACGAGTGATGTCTTCGTATGACGAGTTAGTGCATGAGCCAATGAGCGCTGCCGAAACTTCAATGGGCCAACCGTTTTCACGAGCAGCGTCACCAACTGCTTTACCAGTTCGGTGGGCGCGATCTGGAGAGTGAGGTCCGTTGATAAGCGGCTTGAGGTCGTCGAGGTTGATCTCGATCATCTGGTCGTAGTGTGCGCCTTCATCGGGACGAAGATCGGCAGCGACTGCATCGGCGGCTGCGGC
This sequence comes from Actinobacteria bacterium casp-actino2, assembly GCA_001510335.1. GTDB lineage: Bacteria > Actinomycetota > Acidimicrobiia > Acidimicrobiales > Ilumatobacteraceae > Casp-actino8. The sequence continues at coordinate 974 of LFFB01000005.1, forward strand.
GATGGCAGCACGATTAGTGGCCTTTAAGTAGTCCGACATGTTTGAGTCGTAAGCAAATACCGAACACGTAGCGCCGATTTCGGCTCCCATGTTGCAGACCGTGGCTTTTCCGGTTGCAGAGATGCTGTCGGCGCCGGGACCGAAATATTCGACGATTGCTCCGGTGCCACCTTCGACCGTAAGAACACGAGCAACTTCAAGAATGACGTCTTTAGGTGATGACCAACCGCTGAGTGTTCCGGTCAGTTTGACGCCGATCACTTTGGGCCATTTCACGTTGAAGGGGAAACCAGTCATCACGTCAACTGCGTCGGCTCCACCGACACCGATGGCAACCATTCCGAGTCCACCAGCATTCGGTGTGTGGCTGTCGGTGCCGATCATCATGCCGCCGGGGAACGCATAATTCTCGAGTACAACTTGGTGAATGATTCCGCTACCGGGACCCCAAAAACCAATGCCGTATTTAGCCGACACGGTCTTCAAGAAGTCGTACACCTCGTGGTTGTCTTCAATGGCAACACCGAGGTCGATCTTGGCGCCAACTTTGGCCAAGATGAGGTGATCGCAGTGAACAGTCGATGGCACTGCGGTGGTCGGGAGACCGGCCGTCATGAACTGCAGCAAAGCCATTTGTGCCGTGGCATCTTGCATGGCCACGCGATCGGGATTGAAGTCGGCGTAACTTCCGCCACGCACCATTTCTTGAGTGGTGGGATCAACGAGGTGGTTGATCAAAATCTTTTCGGCCAATGTGAGGGGGCGCCCAAGACGTTGGCGACCTAACGCGGAACGCCCGGTGAGCGTGGAATACACGTTGTTGACTAGTTCGAAGGGGGTGCCTGCGGAAACGGAGCTCATGAGACAAGTATAATACAAGTGTGCGTCAGATCAGGTACAGAGTCATAGCCGATGAGTTGCGCACGCGTGTGCAAGACGGCACCTATGGAGCGGGTCGTTTATTGCCGTCTGAATCAGAATTGGGCTCGGAGTTTGCGGCGAGTCGAGTGACGATTCGTCGAGCACTTGAAACTCTGCGCGATCAGGGACTTGTTGATGCTCGTCAAGGTTTTGGGTGGTTTGTCGCGGCGGCTCCGCTGCAACAAAGTTTGGGTCAGTTGGCGACGATCGAAGCGCAACTGTCCGACGGCGGCATTAAACCAGAGCGGCGAATTTTGGAGTTTGCCTTTGAAAAGGCCTCGATACAGGTCGCCAAGATTTTGGGAGCCGATCAAGTTTTGCGCGTGAAACGACTGAATTTGGCCGACGGTGAGCCATTCGCATTAGTGACGGTGTGGTGTCGCTCCGACCTGGGCCAGCATTTGTCGAGGGCTGATGTTGAGCGGTCTCCGTTTTATGAACTGTTAGATGTGCCGCTCAAAGGAGCGACTCAGACCATTGGGGCTGACGCCGCTTCAGCTGAGAATGCCCAATTATTGGGGATACCCGTCGGCTCGCCCGTACTTCGTTGTACCCGAACCACAACCGACACCGATGGCCGAGCCGTTTTGTTATCAGAACATGTCTTTCCGGCGCACCGCACCGAGTTTGTCGTTGAATTACCCCACGCCGAACGATCAATGGCGCCGACGGGGTTGCGTTTAGTCGAGTAGCCCTCAGCCGTTGACTATCAACAGTTAACCTTGCCTCGGCATGTCGGACGAACCTCGCATTGAAACGCGTCTTGGGCATTTGCCTGCATTAGACGGTGTTCGCGGTCTTGCGGTCATCATTGTTTTGCTCTATCACCACAGCATCACGTGGATGACCGGCGGTGAGCTGACCGTTTCCATGTTCTTCACGCTTTCTGGATTTTTGATTACGCGATTGATTGTGGCCGAGTGGGATAAGTCGGGAACGATTTCGTTACGCACGTTCTATGAAAGACGAGCGCGACGACTGTTTCCAGCATCGTTTGTTGTGCTCTTGGCGGTCGTCGTTATTTGGACATTGTTTCCAGGTTCTGGTCGTCGACTCGCGCCATGGGAATGGTTCGCCGGCCTGTCGTACTTCGAGAACATCTATTTGCAATCAGCGGGTAAGAGTTACGGCGGATTATTTGGTCTCGGTAACCCGCTTCAACACTTGTGGAGTCTTTCGTTAGAAGAACAGGTGTATTTGGTTTTTCCAGTTTTGTGTCTGTTTCTCTTACGTAAGAAAATGACGCGACGCACCGTGTGGAAACTATTTGTTGTTCTCACAACGCTTGCCATCGGCGCAATTGCACTTGGTGCGTACTATCGCACGAATTCGCCGTTGTGGAGTCAGTTGCCAGTCTTAAACGCTCAATGTTCAGATTCGTCGTGCGCTTATTACGCAACTGAAGTGCGTGTTGGCGAGTTTTTGATGGGCGCAGCGTTTGCTGTTTTGTGGTCGGTTTGGCGTTATGTACCCAAAATCATTGATGCATTACGAAGGCCAATTTTTGTGGCTCTGTCGTGGCCGCTCATTGTTGGAGCATTCATTGTTTGGTTCAAGATCGGTTGGCAAAACCAATGGAGTGATGTTTTCTTCCCTTGGGCAGTATTCTTTAACGGATTGATCACCTTGTTGATCATTGCGTATGCGGCGAGCGGAAGCGGCATGTGCAGTTTCTTATCGTGGAAACCTCTTGCCTGGATGGGTCAAGTGACATACACGATTTACTTGGTCCATTGGCCAATGTTCTTATTATGGGAATCACTACGACTTAATCCGAACTTGCCGCGAATTCGTGTGCCAGGAACCGATTGGGTCACGGTTGATCATTTCTGGATGTTCGTTGCGAAAGCCGCAAGCACCATGTTGGTGGTGTGTTTGATCTATTACTTGCTTGAGAATCCAGTACGTCAACGCAAGATGTGGCAGGGCAAGAAACTTTTCATCTATCTGGCGTTGATGGCACTCGTGGGCACTGTTATTGCATTTGCCGGTAACGCTCATCGGAGTCGTGCTGATGATGTGATGTCAACTTTGAGTGAAGAAGCGCTCGCACTGCAGCAACAGGCCCTTGCAGATTTGCCTGACCTACCAGCGAATGCACCAATCGTTTCACCAGTTGACGAAGAGTTGCCCGCTCGCATCATGATGGTGGGTGACTCACAAAGTTGGGTTTTGGCGTCTGGACTTGATGATTGGGAAGAAACCAATCAAGTCACCGTTCAGCCAAGTCCAGGAGTTGGTTGTGGAATTGGTGAAAATACGCCGATCAATTATCTCGGAGTCGAACAAGATTTTCGTCCAGGTTGTACCGAGTGGCGTGATTCGCTAGGACCGATTGTGCAGAAGTTTCGCGCGAATTTGGTGATCATTGTTGGAGGTACAGCCGATCTTTCCGATCGAAAGATTTCGGGTGTGGATGGTTGGTCGCACATTGGTCAATCTAAATATGACGCATGGCTACTCGAACAGTTCACGAGTTTCATCGATGTGATGTCATCGGCGGGTTCGCAGATTGTGTGGCTTTCAACACCGAATGTTGATCCTCCCTACATCGTTGGCGAAACTGGGGTGCCCCCGTTTGATGAGGCAGATCCCAGTCGTTCGGCCCGATACAACGAACTCATTGAACGATTCGCCGAGAATGATGATCGCGTCGTCTACGCCGATTTTGCGAGTGCGGTGAAAGCCCATCCGGGCGGAGAGTTTGAACCAAAGATGCGTCCAGACGGTGCACATATTGATTTGAAGTACGCCCCAGATTTGGTGATCTGGCTTGATCAGATGATTCGAGATGTGTATGTCGCTCCGTAATGAAACCCGTAATGAAACGACCAAAGTTCCCATAGTTCTGCGCCAAGCTGGTCCGCTCACGGCTCTGATTTGGTTCGCGGTCTATGTTCTCGTTTGTCTGACCGGTCAAAGATTCAACACTGACTATCTCAATTTTGGTTGGCAGCTCATTCCGTGGGACATCTTGTCGACCGATCCATTGCACAGCGTTTTCTATCTGCATATTCAGCCACCGCTATGGAACTTGTTGTTGGGCACCGCTGCTTGGGTATCGCCATTTTCTGATCGGCTCACACTGCAAGCACTCATGGCGACGATTGGTATTGCCGTCGCATGGCTCGCAGCGGTGTTAGCCCGACGATTGGGAATGTCGCGAAATACCGCAGTTATCGTGGCGTCGATTGCGACTTTACACCCAGAAGTTTTCAAAGGTGCGTTCGAACCAACGTACGAATTGGCAACTGCTGGGCTGCTGCTGGTGGTTTTGATTGCCATCGCCGATTTGTCGCGGAGAGTGAATGTGCGGCGCTCGTTAATTATTTTGGCAAGTGCGGTCACCGTTACTGCGCTCACCCGAAGTTTGTTTCATCCGGTTTGGGCCATCTTGATCGTGCTATTCGGATTGTGGTTGATGCGACATCGCATTAACTGGAAATCGGCGATCTTGGTGTTGTCAATCCCTGTGATTTTCATGGGCGGCTGGATGGCCAAGAACCAAGTTGTGTTTGGTCATGCGACGTTGTCGAGTTGGTTCGGTATGAATATGCAACGCGCTGTCATTCCTGTTCTGCCAAAAGACGACCTTGATGAAATGTATGCGAAGGGTCAAATCTCCGACATCGCAATGATTGGTCCATTTGGAAATTATGAGCTCTATCAAGATGTTGTCGAACCTTGTGTGCCTGAGCACAACTTCCGAGCACTGACTGAGCTCACTCGCACAACCGATCAATGGAGTCCGAACTTTAACGCCGAGTGTTTCCTTCCGATCTTTGATCAAGCTGGCAAAGATGCCATCGCCGTTATTAGAGAGCACCCCGAAGCGTGGCTTGAGGGTCGTATGTGGTCTTTGCGAACAACGATTGCAGTTTCGCCGATTCCATCAGAGAGTTCTTCGGTGGTTGTGCGAGGACTCGATCAATTGTTTTCGGTTGCCCGACTTGATTTCGGGGGAATACTGTCAACCGAAGGTTGGGGAACGCCGATTTACGGGCAACTGGAAGCTCAGGCTGACTTTGGGTTAACGCTGATTCCGATGTATCTCTCGATTGGTTGGATTGGGTTGTGGCAGATCATTCAGCGGCTCCGACGAAAAGTTTTGAGTTCAACAGCGCCGGTCTTTCTCATCGGATCTTTCACCGTGGTATTTACTGTGATCGTTGGGGCAATAGCCGAACTTGGAGAGCAATCTCGTTTTCGCACGATGGTTGATCCGATAGTGACGGTGATGTTCTTGGCACTCGTTGTGCCTGTCGTTCAGCGCTGCTATCGGCGAATTCGCAAGCGAGATAATCAATCACACGAAGTAGCAGTAGGGAAGTAGACAGTTGCCGAGTCAGTTGCCTCGACTGTTAACCGGTCAGCCTCAACTTCTTGGGTGAGCAACTCGTTGTTTGCGCCCGAAAAAGTGAAATCGTTACTCAGAACGACAGCACCGTTGTGTCGCAGTAGTGCGCAAGGAAGTTCTGCATACAAAGTTGCGACATCTTGAGCCTCTCCGGTCAGTGCTTTGACCGGAAGTGGCGCATACGCAGACGGCAGGCCGGTATCCCAATGGACTCCGTCGGCATCATTCGTGATGATGATTGCGGCACCCGATTGAAGCGCGGCAATTGAATACGGCTTAAGTTCAGAACTATCGCTGAAGCTCTCGGCAATATTCCAGGGTCGTACTGCAAGCAGGGCAAAAAGAATGAGGCTGGCCATCGCGGGTGAAAAGCTTTGCGTGCGACGTAATCCATTTTGTTTGCTCACGAATTCGTGCACTGACCAAACGATTGCCGCGAGAGTGAGAATGCCAGTTGGCAACATCAAGCGGTTATCGGCAATCACTAATGCATCAAATCCCATCATTCCCGCAACTAATCCTGCCGAGATAATGGCTGAAGCTGCCAGTGCGAACTCGGCTGTTGCTGTCAGAAAATGACGTCGGCGCACGATGCTGTAGAGCGCAACGATGACCACTACTAGCCAGGCGGTTGCGACAAACCATGACCACCATGAGGGACCTTCATTCGTGAAATACGTCCGGCGTAGGTCGCCCTGTTTGGCATCAAACCAGCCGCCGATTGAGCGGACGAAGACTTCAATATCGAGTCGTCCGAGTCCGCGCCATCCAGCGTTATGTCCACCACCTGCAGATGACGCCCACAGAATATTGGAGGCGGCTGGGATCATCATCGCGATCGTCCATATCAAAGATGACAGTTTGCGCCCAGTCTTTTGATAGCGCTCCCATCCAGCGAGTATCGCGAGCGGTGCTCCGATAAAGCGCAACAGGCCAGCAGCGATTGACAGAGCAACGACAGGAGCCCACTTTCCGTCACTGCGGAATTTTGCGAGTGCGATGACGAGCCACAATGCGACCGCACAAAACAACGGTTCAGATAGTGCACCTTGGGTGACGAGTCGGGTTGCGGGTGACATCGTGATCAAGATTCCCGTTGCGCCGAGCAATAAAGGGGCGATCTTAGACTCGGTTGATTTCTTGGCGCCAGTAATGAAAGCAATCGCGATTGCGATCAGAGCGACGATGCATACAAGTTCCATCGCATGACGAGTTCCGATGATGATTCCGAGTACTCCGGCAACTAGGGGATAGCCAACAGGGAAGTCCACGAATGGCAGTCGGCCAGAACGTTCGAGAAACTCAATCGCCGAGAAGTTGGAAAATGATGGTGCAAGATTGGTCGTGAATGGATGCCCGTTGCTGGTGGCCTCGGCTCCGCTCCAATAGGTCACAGTGTCGAGTAGGTGGACGATACCGTGGCGAAATTGCAGGATGCCGACGGTTAGTGCACCCAATGCGGCAAGGCCGTACGCCGCTAAAACCCAAGGCCCCTGGCCAGTCAGCTGACTGAGGGAGAGTCGTTCTTTAAACCGAGCCACAAGTTGAGTCTGGCAGGCTACGACACCCGAACTGTTGACCTGTCAAGATGTACCCATGGCTGTTGAAGATCGCGTCTCAGTAACTATTAGCAACGGAATCGCCGATGTGCGCATGAACCGTCCCGATAAGCGCAATGCCCTGGACAATGAAATGTTCTTGGCTTTGGCGGCTACCGGAGAAAAACTCAAGTCCGATAAGTCGGTGCGCGTCGTGGTGCTGTCGGGTGAGGGTTCGTCCTTTTGTGCAGGGCTCGACTTCGGTTCCTTTCAGCAAATGGCCGGTGGCACGAAAGCCGAAAATGCCGGCGAAGGCAATCCGGGCACCATGGTCGCTGGTCGCATTACGCATCTTGGTCAGCAAGTCGCCTGGGTCTGGCAAGAGATTCCCTTACCGGTGATTGCCGCTGTCCACGGACACGCTCTTGGCGGCGGAATTCAGATTTGCCTTGGTGCTGATATTCGCATCGTGCACCCCGATACTCAGATGTCGGTTCGTGAAACTCACTGGGGTCTCGTGCCCGATATGAGTGGAACTCAGGTTCTGTCGAATTTGGTACGTCCCGATGTCGCTAAAGAACTGACGTTCACGGCGCGAGTGTTTAGCGGCCGTGAAGCCTTTGATTTGGGACTGGCGACCCGTTTGTCAGATACACCTCGCGAAGATGCAATGGTGATGGCCGCCGAAATCGCTGGCCGTAGCCCCGACGCAATTCGCGGGTCTAAGGAACTGTTTAACCGAGTGTTTTCGGCTGGCGCGGCCGAACAGTTCGCCGAAGAACGTCGGGTCATTGGCTCATTGATTGGTCGCCCGAATCAGGTTGAGGCCGTGATGTCGAACTTCGAAAAGCGCCCCGCCAACTTCATCGACCCGAGCTGAAAACTGCAAGGTCTCCACTCTTCGGAAAATAGGCGAAAAGAGATAATCTCGCTCAGTCACCTCGGTCTTCGTTGATGGCTGTTTCTGTTTTCATCTGAGACTTGTGTCGCGGAAGGTTGCCTAGTTTGGCCGTTCTTAAAGGTGGCCTGATCGTCTGATCAAATGCAGATTTTGGATTTATTGAGGATTCTCCTTCAGCCGAATTCTGCTTAGTCTTTTGGGTCCGAAGTTCTGTGGGCACCTTGTTCTTCACATTTTGAACTTAGTCGGTGTCACCTTTTTCACAAGGCGATATTCGGCAATGAGAAACAAGCGGGCTTAATTGGTTGGCTGGAAGCCGAGGCAGACCATAGAGTTGTCTTTGTCGATCGGGCCAGCGTCGTCCCGGGAGCCACAACCCATTTAGTTCGTGGAACCTAGAGAGATGACGATGTACCCCCAGATCAATCCTTCTGGCCTGCCGACAGCGCATGGCTTATATGACCCTCGCTTTGAGCATGATGCCTGTGGTGTCTCGTTTGTCGCCGACATCAAGGGTCGCGCCTCGCACGACATCGTCAAGCGCGGGCTCGGTGCACTGTGCAACATGGAACATCGTGGCGCCACTGGTGCCGAGGCTGACACTGGTGACGGTGCTGGTGTGTTGTTGCAGATTCCCGATCGTTTCTTGCGCGGTGTCGTCAACTTTGAATTGCCAGTCGCTGGTTCGTACGTCGTTGGTATGGCTTTCTTGCCGTCAGATGTTTCTGTTGCCGCCAAAGCTCAGAGTGCAATTGAAGCCATCGCTCGCGAAGAAGGTCTCACTGTTTTGGGCTGGCGTGATGTTCCGACTGACCCCACGACTCTTGGTGCGGGTGCACGAGCAGTCATGCCAACATTTCGCCAGTTGTTCTTGAGCGATCCTCAAGGTGCTTCAGGCATTGATCTTGATCGCAGAGTGTTTGTGACTCGTAAGCGAGTCGAACATGATCTTCCGGCCGAACAAAAGACGTATTTCCCTTCTTTGAGTTGCCGCACGATTATTTACAAGGGCATGTTCACGACTCCGCAACTTGGAGCGTTCTATCCCGATCTTGCCGATGAGCGAGTCGAGAGTGCTTTGGCTTTGGTGCACAGCCGCTTCTCAACGAATACTTTTCCATCGTGGCCGTTGGCTCACCCATATCGATTCATCGCTCATAACGGAGAAATCAACACGGTGCAAGGCAATCGCAACTGGATGCGTACGCGTGAGGCACTGTTGCAGTCCGATCTCATTCCAGGTCTTGAACGAGCATTCCCGATTTGCACCGTTGGCGGTAGTGACTCGGCAAGTTTTGACGAAGTACTTGAGCTCTTGCACTTTGGTGGACGTTCATTGCCGCATGCCGTACTCATGATGATTCCTGAAGCTTGGGAGAATCATGAAACGATGGACGCCAAGAAGCGGGCTTTCTATCGCTTCCATTCGTCATTGATGGAACCTTGGGATGGACCAGCCTGTGTGGCGTTCACTGACGGAACTGTGATTGGTGCAGTACTCGACCGTAACGGACTACGCCCGAGTCGTTTTTGGGTGACCGACGATGACATGGTCGTGCTGGCCTCAGAAGTCGGTGTTCTCGATATAGATCAAAGCAAAGTGGTGCGAAAGGGACGTTTGCAGCCTGGCCGTATGTTTTTGATTGATACTGCACAAGGTTGCATTGTTGAAGACGAAGAGATCAAGCAATCATTGGCCGCTGCCGAACCGTATGAAGAATGGTTGTCGGACGGATTGATCGAACTCGCCGACCTTCCCGAACGCGAACACATGGTCTACAGCCACGACAGCGTGATGCGCCGTCAGCAGATGTTTGGGTATACGCACGAAGAACTCAAGGTCATCCTTGCACCAACTTCGAAAACCGGAACTGAACCGATTGGTTCAATGGGAACCGACACACCAATTGCGGTGTTGTCCGATCGTCCGCGACTGTTGTTTGATTACTTCCAGCAGTTGTTTGCTCAAGTAACCAACCCGCCCCTTGACGCGATTCGTGAAGAAGTCGTGACGAGCGTTGGTTCAACCATTGGTCCCGAAAGCAACTTGCTGAATCCGGGTCCAGAGAGTTGTCGCCAATTGGTATTGCCTTTTCCGATCATTGACAACGATGAACTCGCCAAGATCGTTCATGCCGATGACGACGGTTCGTTTCCAGAACTTCATGCGCATGTTGTCTCGGGCTTGTACCGCGTCGGCGGTGGTGGAGAGGCCCTGAAGGGCGCGCTTGATGACATCAGGGCAGGAGTTTCTGCAGCAATCGAATCTGGTGCTCGGGTCATTGTTTTATCTGATCGCAATAGCGATGAAGTATTGGCTCCGATTCCGTCGTTGTTGTTGACTGCGGCAGTTCACCACCATCTCATTCGTGAAAAAACTCGTACACAAGTTGGTCTGATTGTTGAGTCGGGCGATGCTCGCGAAGTGCATCACATGGCTCTCTTGGTTGGCTTCGGTGCTGGAGCGATCAACCCGTACCTCGCCTTTGAATCAATCGAAGACATGATTCGGGAAGATGTTCATGGTCTTGGTGGCGTTGATGCCGAATATGCACTGAAGAAGTACATCAAGGCCTCTGGCAAGGGCATCTTGAAAGTGATGTCGAAGATGGGCGTGAGTACTGTCGCTTCGTACACCGGAGCACAGATCTTTGAAGCCATTGGTCTCGGCACCGAACTGATCGATGAGTATTTCACCGGAACCGTCAGTCGCCTCGGTGGAATCGGACTTGATGAGATCGCCTCAGAAGTTGCATCGCGTCATGCCGTTGCCTACCCGAAGAACCCTGAGCGTCGCGCGCATCGCAAACTTGAACTCGGTGGTGAATACCAGTGGCGTCGTGAAGGCGAGTTTCACGTATTCAACCCCGAGACGGTATTTAAGTTGCAGCATGCAACTCGCGCCAAGCGTTACGACATTTTTCGACAGTACACCCAGTTGGTGAATGATCAGTCAAGGCACCTCGCTACTTTGCGTGGTCTTTTTGAATTCAACAGAAATGGTCGTACGCCTATTTCAATTGACGAAGTTGAATCGGTGTCAAACATTGTGAAGCGATTCTCAACGGGTGCAATGAGTTATGGATCAATTTCGGCCGAGGCTCATGAAACTCTTGCAGTTGCGATGAACTCAATTGGCGGCAAGAGCAATACCGGCGAAGGTGGCGAAGATCCAGAGCGCCTCCATGACCCGACGCTTCGTTCGTCAATCAAGCAAGTGGCATCTGGTCGATTTGGCGTGACGAGCGAATACCTCGTGAATGCTGATGATTTGCAGATCAAGATGGCTCAAGGCGCCAAGCCGGGCGAAGGCGGACAATTGCCTGGGTACAAGGTGTACCCATGGATAGCGAAGACTCGTTACTCGACGCCAGGCGTTGGACTCATTAGTCCGCCGCCTCACCACGACATCTATTCGATTGAAGATCTCAAGCAACTCATTCACGACCTCAAGAACTCAAACCCGTTAGCGCGTGTACATGTGAAGTTAGTTGCGGAAGTTGGAGTTGGAACAGTTGCTGCTGGTGTGAGCAAGGCCAAAGCAGACGTCGTTCTGATTTCTGGCCACGATGGTGGGACTGGGGCATCACCGTTGACATCGCTGAAACATGCAGGTGGCCCTTGGGAACTCGGTTTAGCCGAAGCACAGCAGACGTTGATGCTGAATGGTTTACGCGACCGCATTGTTGTGCAGGCAGATGGACAGATGAAGACCGGACGTGACGTCGTTGTGGCCGCACTTCTCGGAGCAGAAGAGTTTGGTTTCGCGACGGCTCCGCTTGTTGTGAGCGGTTGCGTCATGATGCGTGCATGTCACCTTGACACTTGCCCAGTTGGTGTTGCCACCCAGAACCCAGTTCTGCGAGCACGCTTTAGTGGCAAGCCTGAGTTCGTCGTGAACTTTTTTGAATTCATTGCCGAAGAGGTTCGCGAGATCATGGCTGAACTTGGATTCCGTACGATTGAAGAGATGGTGGGGCGTAGCGAATTGCTGAACACCAAAGATGCCATCGATCACTGGAAAGCCAAGGGCCTTGATATTTCGCCGATTCTTGCGGTGGCTCAAAACCCCTACGAGCAGACGATGTACAACTCGGTCGCCCAAGATCATGGGTTGAGTGGAGCGCTTGACAACGAACTCATGGCTCGTGCTGCCAAGAGCATAGAAACTGGCGAGAAGATTCGTTTCTCATCCCCGATTCAGAACATCAACCGTACGGTCGGAACGATGCTGGGCAATGCAGTAACTCGTCGTTGGGCTGGCGCTGGTCTGCCCGATGACACCATCAGCATCGACTTCAGCGGATCCGCTGGCCAGAGTTTTGGCGCCTTCGTACCAAAGGGAATCACCTTGCGTCTTGCTGGAGACGCCAACGACTATGTCGGTAAAGGTTTGTCGGGTGGTCGCATTGTGGTACGGCCCGATAGCTCGACTTCATTTGTCGCCGAAGACAATGTCATTGCTGGCAACGTTATTGGTTATGGCGCAACCAGCGGCGAAATCTACTTGCGTGGGATGGTCGGTGAACGTTTCTGTGTGCGTAACTCGGGAGCAACAGCAGTCGTCGAAGGTGTCGGCGACCACGGTTGCGAATACATGACCGGTGGTCGAGTCGTAGTGCTTGGACCGACTGGTCGCAACTTTGCGGCTGGTATGTCTGGTGGTATCGCTTATGTCTACGACCCGCAATCGGTATTTGGGGCCAAGGTCAACTACGAGTTGGTCGAGCTTGAATCACTGTCAAGTGCAGATCTTGAAGAGTTGAAGGCAATCCTGACGGTGCATCTCACCGAAACCGATAGTGCCGTTGCCGCGAAGGTTTTAGGTAGTTGGGCAACCGAGTCAGCCAACTTCCGCAAAGTCATGCCTCGTGACTACAAGCGGGTTCTTGAAGTCATGGCTGACGCCAAATCAAATGGACTCAACGAAGAAGAAACATTGAATCGCGTGATGGAGGTGGCTCGTGGGTGAGACAACCGGATTTTTGAAATGGGAGCGCCAAAGCCCGAGCCATCGGCCCGTGTCGGTGCGCTTGCGTGACTGGAAAGAGGTGTACGAACCTTTTGATGCTGACGAACTCAATCGTCAAGCAGGTCGTTGTATGGATTGTGGTATTCCGTTCTGTAATAACGGTTGCCCGCTTGGCAACTTGATTCCCGACTGGAACGATCTTGTCTATCGCAATCACTGGAAAGACGCGATTGAACGTTTGCACGCCACGAACAACTTTCCAGAATTCACGGGTCGGCTGTGCCCAGCCCCGTGCGAATCGGCTTGTGTTTTGGGGATCAACTCAAACCCCGTCGCAATTAAGCAAGTGGAAGTTGAAATTATTGATCGCGCTTGGGACGAGGGTTGGGTTATTCCGCAAATGCCCAGTGTGAAAACTGGAAAGCGGGTTGCAGTTATTGGATCGGGTCCCGCAGGGCTGGCAGTTGCACAACAACTCACCCGCGCTGGACATGAAGTAGTTGTACTTGAGCGCGCTGATCGAATTGGTGGATTGCTGCGTTATGGCATTCCCGAATTCAAAATGGAAAAGCGTCATGTTGATCGTCGTGTCGCGCAAATGGAAGCAGAAGGAACTGAGTTCAGAACCAATGCAATCGTCGGTCAAAACATTGACATTGATGTACTGATGGCAACGTACGACTCGGTGGTCTTGGCGTGCGGCGCAACTGCATGGCGCGATCTTTCGGTGCCTGGGCGCGAATTGACTGGCATTTATCAAGCCATGGAGTACTTGCCATTGGCGAACAAAGTGCAGCACGGTGACATTGAAACTTCACCCATCAATGTTGCAGGCAAACACGTCATCATCATCGGTGGTGGCGATACTGGCGCCGACTGTCTGGGAACTTCGCATCGTCAAGGTGCTGCGTCGGTGACTCAACTTGAAATCATGCCGCAACCACCCGAGAAGCGCGGCGGAGCGAATCCTTGGCCACAATTCGCCATGGTGTACAAAGTGACGTCGGCTCACGAAGAGGGCGGAGAGCGCTTGTTCAGCGTAAATACCGAACGCTTTATTGATGATGGTTCGGGCAACGTGCGCGCCTTGTTGATTCACGAAGTTGAAATGAAAGACGGCAAGTTCGTCAAGGTCGAAGGCAGCGATCGTGAATTGCCCGCTGACTACGTCTTCTTGGCCATGGGGTTCGTTGGCCCCGAAAAGGGTTCATGGCTCGACAAGTTGGGTGTTGAACTCGATGAGCGGGGCAATGTTCAGCGCAACGATGTGTACATGTCGAATGTGTCAGGCGTATTTGTGGCTGGCGACATGGGACGTGGACAAAGCCTCATCGTGTGGGCAATCGCCGAAGGTCGAGCCTGTGCAGCGGGTGTGGACGCTTATTTGATGGGCGAAACCACCTTGCCGGCACCAGTCTTGCCGTCAGCTCGACCACTCGTTTAATGCAACCTGCCATGTTCGGGGTATCGAGGCGATCTAGATTGAAGGGCGTGTTACGTCTTCGAATGATCTTTTTGTCTGGTGGCTTTGGAGCAATGGCTCTGTTGAGTTCTTGCGGTAGTGACCCTGGGTCATCGGTGACGACATTGCGTCCACTCACATCGACGAACTACGCAACAACGCCACCGTCAGTTGTCACCACAGTTGACCCCGCGAACACACTTCCGCCAGCAATCAGCTACACGATTGTGGCTGGAGATTCGGTGTACGGAATTGCGGGCAAATTTGGAATTGCTCCTGATGAGTTGGCAAGTTACAACAACTGGCCCGAAGGTGTGATGCACCCGCTGACTATTGGTAAGAATATTTTGATTCCACCATCGGCCACTCAGACCACAACTTTGCCGGGTTTGCCGATTCCCACCGAGACGACGTCGCCTGGACCTGATCCTGGTCAAGGTAAGTACACCGTTGTTGAAGGGGACTGTTGCTTGTCGCGTATCGCTGACAAGTGGGGTGTTGAAGTATCGGCTTTGATTGCTTCTAACGGCTGGGTCGATGCATCAGTAGTGATTTTGCCGGGTGATGAAATCAACATCCCCGCACAAACCAAAACACCCAAGCCCTGATCCTTGTGATTCTGGTGTGTTTTAGTTTGGTATTACCAAGTCAAACGACACCAGAATCACAATGAAAATGCGGTTCTAGTTGCCGATGTCGGGCCAGCGGCGCTTTTGACGGCGACGTAGTCCAGCGGTTCCCATTTCACGGCGTTCTGATAACGCCCACTGACGACGCCAACCTGTGTACTCAGGGCCCGTCAATTTCGTGCTCTCGTTGCGGGCCGAACGTTGACGTGCCGTCCAAAAATCAGTGAGTGATTCATCGCCGAGTTCGGCGACTTCCGCTTCAATGCGGGCTGAGAACCGGCGGGTGTTCTCGTCTTCAAGGGCCCGCATTGGAGCACCGAAAACAACTTTTGTTGTCCCGATCTTCGGACGCTTCATCCCCTTGCCAAAGAGTGCGCCGGTTCCGTCAATAAAGACGGGGACAACGGCTGCGCCAGTGCGCGCAGACAAATACGCAGCACCGCCTTTGAAATCTTGACCCCAACCGTCGGGCGAGCGGCCGCCTTCGGGATAGATCATCAAACTCCAGCCATCTTCAATGAGTTCTTTGATCATGTCTGAAGATTTACGACCCGTAACTTCGCGATCAATTGGGATTGCGTTAAGCGTCAAGGCCGCCACGGTTGCTTTCCAACGTTTGTCGAAGAAATAGTCAGCAGCTGCTGCGACAACCAGTTTCGAACGCCAAGGTTCAGGTACAGCGACTGCCATGACTGCGGTATCAAGATGCGAATGGTGATTCGGCGTAAAGATCAGCGGTGGGGGATCTTTAAGTTGCGCGAGATCGTGCAAACGGTCAACGCCGTACACCTTGGGACTAGCTAATCCTCGAACAGCAAGGCGAATGGGTCCATTGACGAGGCCCTGACGTACAAACTTGGCCGATGAGCGACGCGCCCAATCAGTGTCGTAGTCGGCGCCAAGCGTTGGCTCGTCTTCTGGTACTTCAACTCCGAGTGGAATCGTCGGAGGCAAATACGGAAACCCTTTGCGGTAGGTGCGCTTGGCGATGGGGTGGGTAATGCGTTCAACTAACTCGCCAATGCGCGCGGCTTTGGCAAGGTTGCTTGGTTTCCAGGGTGCGTCGTCGCGAGCCATTACAAATTCCGAATCACGAAACGTCGGCCACCATCAAAGGCGGCGCATGAAGGTGGGTAATGGTTGGTGCACGACCAACGACGTCGCTGGCAATTTCTAAGGCGTCGTCCATTGTCGAAGCAGGAACAAAACCGAGGCGGCGAACAGTCTTGGGGTCGCCACCAACAATGATGATGCGACTGCAATGCTTCAATGCATGGCTGCCCCAATACCACATGTAGAAGGGGTGGACTCCGTGGTAGGCGTAGGTGGTGCGGTACAAGTGCTTGTACCACTCGTCTTCGGCGTACTGCTTTTCCCACTTCTGTGACATCACATGCGGATCAGTTGTATCGGCAAGGACTTGTTCGAAGAAATCGATGTACGAAGGATGATGAACTGGGTGGAAATCGGGTTGGGTCGGGTGCGTCATGATGATGACTCCGCCCTCACGCACTAGCGGCATTCCCTTGTACATGTTGAAGTAGTAACCAAGACCCATGCACATCACCAAGATGGGGTTCAGAATTGAGTGCACGTTGTACGGGCTGATGTAGGGGATACCCAATGTCAAAATGTCGGTTTGACCCTTCACTTCAACGAGTTGCTGTTTGTACACATGCTCGGTGGTGATGCGGTGCACGGCTTCAACATCGCCGGCCTGCACGCTGGTCATCTGGTGCGGGGCCTCAATTGAATGAAAGACCTTGCGAGCCAAACGGGTTGGTGTGCGATTCAAGGCTTTCGTCGAAGCCAAGAAGGTCATGCGATCTGAGGGCTTCCATTCCCATTCGCGCTTAGCCAAAAAACCAAACGGTGATGGGAAAGTGTCGGTATTGAGAGTTGTCTCAATCTGGAAGACCTTCACGCCGCTGTCAAGAAGCACCTTGCCCATGCGCCAGTTGCTCTTATGCAATTCACTGCGATGCTGATCCATGAAACTGCGGGAATGAATCATGGTCTCGGGATTGTGGTGGTGGCGTAGCGACTTGTACGACGACAAACCGGTTGCCGTGCTCTTCCAACCACCGTCCATGGCGACCAGGTTGATGTTGACGTACACAAGCAAATCGCTTTCGGCGGCTCGCTTGTTAATTTCAACATCTTCACCGTGAGGAGTCGTGCCAAGATACGACAAGTTCTCGGGATCTTCAGCGTCGTGTTGGTACAGCGTTCCGCGAGGTGCGAAGGCGTCATACACACGGTCGCCAACAGCGTGGCGCAGTTCGTCTTCAGTCATACGGCGATGTAAGGCCAGTGCCGAGATGATGTGAACATCGTCGACGCCAGCACCGGCTGCCATATCAAGAACTGCCTCAATGACCCGTTGACGAATGTCGGGGCGCTGCATTTTCGGAAGCGGCAAACTGACATCGTCAAAAGCGATAGTGAGCTTCATTCCCGGGAACAATTGCTCGGGCAACGGATCTTGCTCGATGGGGTTGAGCAATGCATGACGAATCGCACCATCAACATCTTCAATTGCGGGCAATGGTTCTGGCGCATAGACCACTCGACTGCGACCAGCGGGCAACTTTTCTAATGAGAAGTTTTCTCCACGCCAAAAAAGAATGGGGGGAGTCGACTTGTCGACTTCAAGGACAAATCCGGGACGGGGCATTAGTTTGTCTCCTTCTTGTTACGAGCGTCAGACGCACGTAAGTCGAACACGATCTTGACTGCACCACGACGACCGGCTCCAGCGGCGTGGGCAAGGGCATTTTGATAATCGTCTAAGCGATACGTCGCCGAGACAAGACGGTTGAGTTGGCAATCGGCAGCAGTTTCAATGGCGAGATCGAAAGTGTGGCGCTTGGTGCCATCAGGCATTGATTCGGTTCCGTAGGTGTAGGCGCCAATAAGAGCGGTCTCGCGATGCCACAATCCGGTGAGATCAAGCGAAACAACTGCAGGCATACCAAGTAAAACAACACGACCACGAGGACGAGTGAACTTCAGGCAATCCATGATGCTGTCTGATGAACCAACTGCGTCGATCGTTGCATGACATCCGCCCGACAAATAGTCGCCAACAATGTGTCCGCTCGATTCGCGTCGTACTGCACGCGCTAGTTCGGCGGCCGGCACGACAACGTCGGCGCCTAGTGATCGCGCGAATGCTTGTTGGTGCGGATAGCGCGCCCCAACAATGATGCGTACTTGTGGAACGTAACGACGCAGGCCAGCAACAGCGCACAGTCCCATAGAACCTGCACCGAGCACAGCAACGATTGGAGTTTCGCCACGTTGAATTGCTGCTTGCACTGCGGGCCAAGTGGCAAGAGCAGCGTGGATGCCGCCGGCTGCTGGTTCAACAAGCACTGCTTGCTCATCGGACATGCTGTCGGGCACTTCATGAAGTTGGCTGTCGTGAGCGATGAGTTCGGTTGCCCAACCTCCGCCCGTTGATGTACAAAATCCAGTTTGAATGCCGGGTTCAAGGTGTCCGCCAACAAGATGGGCGTAGTCATCGCCGTCGCCAGGTGCAGCACCTTCAAAAGGTAACGGTAAACCGCGACAGGCATGACCAAGTACTGGTTCAAGAACGACACGACGTCCATCATCGCAATTGGCCACAACTTCGTGACCCGGAACGAATGGGAAAGACACCCAGTCATCAAAATATGTCGAAGCATGACCTTCAACTAGTGAAAGGTCACTGCCACAAATGCCGGTGAGACGTGGCTGAATGCGGTGCCAACCTTCGGCGTTGGGCATTGTTGGCGCAGACTCGTTGACCAATGACAATGGTCCAAACTTGGCGGCACCAATCGTGCTCACTGGACTCATCAAACGAGCAACAGCAAACTTGGCGGTCTTGCGGGAAATCTTGAGTGCTTTCATTTCGTCGACCGTTTCACTTTGACGACCTATACGAATTGCGTCCATTACGAACCGAGAAACGTCTTTGTTCACGTTCAGACATCATTGGTCCGAGTGGAAGTCGTGGGCGAGGACCACCTGGCGACTTTTCCCAGTTCTCAACGAGCCACCCGCGTTTGCGAGCGATAGCTGCAAGCCGTGTTTCTGGATTCACAGCAACTGGGAACCCCACTGCTTCAAGCATCGGAAGGTCGCTACTGGAATCGGCGTAGGCAATTGACTCTTCAAGGCGAAGACCCTCGGCAGCGCAATAGTCGGCCAACACTTGGGCGCGTGTTTCACCAGTAGGCGGAACTTTGGCGAGTTCGCCTGAGTAAGTGCCATCGGGGCGAATCGTCATTTCGGCGGCGACGATTTCATCGAAGAGTGGTCGCAGACCTTCAACGGCAAAGCTCATAGCACCAGTAATCAAGATTGTGCGGTGACCAAGTGCGCGATGCTCACGAACACGACGAAGGCCGGCCGGGAAACTCTTGGTCATAATGAGTTGTGCGAGCAACTCACGTGAGTCTTCTTCAATCTGTTCAACCGGAGCATCTTCGTAACGGCGATAGAAGTAACGCAAGAAGTCAGATCGATCTTTACGATCCATCGACAACAAGTTGGGTGCTTCCCTCATTGTGCGCAAGACATAACGCACCCGTTCTGGTGAATTGAGTCGACGTGTCGCAAGCCATGAATAGCTCTCAACCACGTTGCTTGAGATCAGCGTGTTCTCAAGGTCAAAGGCAGCGACATGGCGTTTGGGATCAAGGATTTGCCTGCGTAGACGATCGCTGCGATTGAGCGTGCTCTTGCCTGGTGTTGTCTTGACGCGGCTATGCAAGACAATCGACGGAAGGTGAATGGTCGAGATGTAGGTGGGCCAATGAACAACTCGAGGATCAAGGCAAAAAGTGGCGCGATCATGCGCATCAAGTTGATCATTGATTGCGAGAAGATTGTCAACCGAATAGATCGCTTCGCACTCGGTGTACAAGCCATAGA
The DNA here is from genome assembly GCA_001510335.1 of Actinobacteria bacterium casp-actino2. Classification (GTDB taxonomy): domain Bacteria; phylum Actinomycetota; class Acidimicrobiia; order Acidimicrobiales; family Ilumatobacteraceae; genus Casp-actino8. The sequence goes on from LFFB01000005.1 coordinate 20,680, forward strand.
GCTCGACGTATTCAAGGGCTCGCTCAACATCGCCGCGCCTATCCTCAAGCTTTGCCGACCAGTCGGCTTGTGTTCCGCGTAAGGGGAGCGCTTGCAAAACTTTTTCACTCTTCGTGATGATGCTCTTGGCGCGCGTGAGTTGCTTTTCAACTTTGCCACGACCTGGGAATTTCCAGTCGGCGACAACGAAGGGTTGACCTTCAGAGTCGTAGATGGGGTGTTCGGTGAACCAATCCCGCACATTGTCAACGAGTGTTCGGTACTTCAGGGGATTGGTTGAACCACTGGCGACTTGAGTGATGTGCGGTGCATCTTTTGGACCTAGCGCCGCGACCGCAATGATTGCGGCAACCACGATGTCAACCGGAATAACGTCAACGGTTCCTTCTGGTACACCGGGGAATTGATCAAGTAAACCGCGGGCATACGAGATGATGACTGGTTCGGCCATACGGAAACCACGAATCCAACCCGGTGATGGTTCGGCTAACGCGGACTCAATAATTGAAGGTCGCACAATGCTGACTGGCACATCGCCCTTCGTTTCGTGAAGTGCTTGTTCGCCTAAAGCCTTGGTGAACGCATAAGCGTCGGGCCAGCCGACACTTGCGGCGCGTGAACGACCCGCTTCAACGAGTTGGTCTTTTACCCATCGTTCACGGTTTTGTTCGGTCTTTTCGGCGAGGGCGGGTGCACCGGCGGCACCAAGTTCTGACCGCGCAGCAACACGAAATTTCTGCAATTGATCGGGCATACGACTAGCTGCTTCGGCGTCGCCACGTAAACGACGTGCTGCACTGACTTCGGTTTTCCAGTTGAGCCCAATATCAAATGGTCCAGCACTTACTAGTTGTTCGGGCGCAGTGCCGCGACGGTTGCCAGCGACGTAACACGTACTCACTGCAACGAGGTGTGGAAAAGTTCCATCTGTGCGCGGACCAACACGATTGACTAATTCAGCGATTCGCATCGGTCCGAGCAAGTTGACCTCGACAGCACTGTCGAGCGGCGAGTCAAATGAAACACTTGCGGCCGAGTGGATGATGGTGTCGCATGAGGCAAACGTTTTGGCATCTTCCTCTGACAATCCAAGTCCGTCAGTTCCGACGTCTCCAGCAACAACGCTGACGCGACGTTTCATCGTGGCGTCGAAATCGGGTCCAAAGGCAGCACGCAGGCGATCAAATGCATCATTCTTGAAAATCTCGCGGCGCACGCGTTCGGCCGCGGCGGTGCGACGACCGTTACGAACGAGCAAAACGACTTCACAATCAGGGACGCTGAAGAGCAGTCGTTCAACGAGGGCAGTGCCCACAAAGCCGGTTGCGCCGGTGACTGCGATGCGTTTGCCACGAAGATTTTCGGAAATCACGAGTCAGTTATAACACGGTTCTCTACCAATTGGTAGAGAAATCTCAGAAAATCGGAATTCTTGGTCAGATGGGCTGGTAGGAATAAGGAATGGCGAGTCGCCCAGTGAGCCCAAATCGACGCGGAGATACCCGTGAACGCATCCTCGAGAGCGCGACGATTCTGTTCGGGACCAGGGGTTTTGATGCGGTCAGCCTTGATCACATTGCATCTGAGGTCGGGGTCGCTAAGCAAACTCTGTTGTACTGGTTCGCTTCGAAAGATGAGCTCATGCAGGCAGTTCTCGCCAATATGGCGGGTGAGTTAACCGTTGTCGTTGAGGCGGCAATGCGGGCGGCACCTGATGATCCTCTTGATCGCCTCGAAGCCGTCGTCCACGCTGTCTTTCGGTCTGCGGTCCGTCGACCGGCTTTGCTGGGGTTATTGCGTGAGTTGAGTCGACTACCCGATGGCGCAACTGGTTACATGACCGATCATTTACATCCGCTGGTTGATCGAGCGGTGAGTTGGATGCAATCAGAAATGGATCGAGGTCGACTCCGTCAAGGTAATCCCGCGATCATCGTGGCCATGGTGTACGCGACCGTGACCGGAATCGCGACCGAACCAGAAGCGTTGCGCGTCGTGGGCTGGCAACAAGACATTGCTGGATTGCGCAATCTGCGCCATGAGATGACGCTCTTCTTGCGCGCGGCTTTAACGCCCAACTCGTAACTTCAGTGAACGGTGTTGCGACGCCGACGGCTGTGGCGTTCGCGAGCAAGATCAACGAGACGATCAATGAGATCTGAGTAGTTCAATCCCGAGGCCATCCAGAGTTTCGGGTACATCGAGATCGGTGTAAATCCGGGCATGGTGTTCACTTCGTTGCATAAGAATCCACGGCCATTTTCTTCAAAGAAGAAATCAACACGAGCGAGACCTTCGCCACGAAGTGCTTGAAAAACTTCAATGGCGAGTTGACGTACTTGCGAACTCTGATCCTCGGTCAGTGGCGCTGGAATCATCAGTTGTGCGCCATCGCTAAGGTACTTGTCTTCGTAGTCGTAGAACTCGTGTCCAGGAACAATCTCGCCAGCGACACTTGCCTGCGGTTGATGACTGCCAAGAACGGCGACTTCAATCTCGCGACCGACAATGGCTTCCTCAAAGACGATCCACTCGTCGTAGGTCATGGCGATTTCAGCGGCGCCTTGCAGTTCAGCGTCGTCGTGGGCCTTGCTCACGCCAACCGAAGATCCCATGTTCGCAGGCTTGACAAAGATGGGGTAGTGAAGTTCGGCGGCGATTTGTTCAAGTCGTGATGGAGAAATGTCGCTGTCGCGCACGGCGACATAACGCGGTTGTGCAATGCCGTGTCGGGCCAACACATCTTTTGATAGGGCTTTATCCATACCAACTGCTGACGCCAAGACTCCGGCTCCGACATACGGGACATCAAGCAGTTCAAGAAGTCCTTGCACTGTGCCGTCTTCGCCGAGTGGTCCGTGAAGCAACGGCATCACAACAGTCGGGCCGCTCGCAGACGCAGCACTGAGGGCAAGTGCCGATGACACTTCACGACCAGAAGCTTTGAGTCGAGCCGGAATTGCCTCGGGGCCTTGGTCAAGCGCAGCCATAGCTGACTCGGCTAGATGCCATTGTCCAGTTCGGTCAATGCCAAGAGCAGTGACGGTGTAGCGATCAGGATTGATTGCTTTCATGACATGGGCAGCCGTTGAACAACTCACATCGTGTTCGGCCGATTGGCCTCCGAAGATAATGACGAGGTTGAGGCGGTCGGTCCCGCTGCTCTCATTTTGGCCCACGGTTAAACGATAGTGCGCCATCACACTCTGTACGGGCAGGTAGCAGGAAAGGCAGGCAATAGGTAAGTCACCAACGAACCTGACGCACTAGATTTGACGGTGTATGGCACGGTCACAGTCAAATAGTTCAGATCCCAAGTTTCTCACCCATCACGCGTTACGAATTAAGGGCTTCTCCAAGAGCGAGACCTTGGCTGAGATCGTGGCGATTGATGTTGCTGTCGTTGATAAGCATCTACAAGAGCTGCAGTCCGAAGAAATGGCGATGTTCCGCGAAGCTCGTTCGCTGTGGCAACTCACTCCCGCTGGCCGTGCGGCCCACCCCGAAGCATTAGCCAAAGATGTTGCTGGGCTCGATCTTGATGCGTTGAAGCCGCATTACCACTCGTTCCTAGAAATTAATGACACGTTCAAGCACTTATGTGGTGATTGGCAGTTGCGTGATGGTGCGCCGAATGATCACTCGGACGAGAAGTACGACCAAGAAGTCATCAAGCGTTTGGTCACTCTTCATACTGGTGCTGAGCCAGTGGTCTCGTTGATGGCGACAATCCTTCCCCGATTGTCACCTTATGTGCCGCGACTTGAATCAACATGTAAGTTGGTCGTCAATGGCGCACACAATATGTTCACTGGCGTGATGTGCGGTTCGTTCCATGATGTCTGGATGGAACTTCACGAAGACCTCATCTTGACGCAGGGCATCGATCGTGCCGCTGAGGGTTCCTTCTAATGGCCCGCTTCGGACGTGTGATCACCGCAATGGTGACACCATTTGATGCGAGTGGCGCACTCGACCTCGACGGAGCGCGTCGCTTAGCGCATTGGTTGCAGGACAATGGCAATGACGCCTTGGTTATCGCTGGCACAACTGGCGAAGCACCGGTGCTCACTGACGATGAGCGATTGAGCTTGTTTGCTGCAGTCACCGAAGCTGTCACGATTCCGGTCATCGCCGGAACTGGCACTAACGACACGCTGCATTCAATTCATATGACAAAAGAAGCCACCAAGTTGGGTGTCGCTGGATTGCTGGTCGTGGCTCCTTATTACAACCGTCCACCGCAGTCGGGTATTGAGGCTCATGTACGCGCCGTTGCCGCCGCGTCTGATTTGCCAGTTGTTGTCTATGACATCCCTGCGCGCACTGGTCGCAAAATCAGCACGTCAACCTTGTTGAAGTTGGCTCATGATGTAAAGAATGTCGTTGCGCTCAAAGACGCTGCAGGTAACCCAGCCGAGACGGCCAATGTCATCGCAAATGCACCTTCTGGTTTTGAGGTATACAGCGGAGACGATGGATTGACTCTGCCGTTGATGGCGGTAGGTGCAGTTGGCGTGATTGGTGTCGCAACACACTGGGCTGCTCAAGATCATCAACGCATGTTTGATTGTTGGGAAGCCGGCGACACCGCTGGGGCAATCGCTATTAACCAGACGTTGCTTGAAAGTTTCGCGTACGAGACTGGCGATGAATCACCTAACCCGATTCCGAGCAAGGTGATGATGAATCTGCTCGGACTGAATGTGGGTCAATGTCGTTTACCGATGGGTCCGCCAGCAGACTTTGTTGCTGAAAAAGCCAAGACAGTCTTGGCTAATTTGCAAGCTTCCCGTCAGCGAGTTTCCTGATGGCCGCCCCGGTCCGCGTGGCCTTTTTAGGAGGCCTTGGCGAGATCGGTCGCAACTGTATGGTCATCGAACAAGATGACAAGTTGTTACTCATTGACTGCGGTTTGATGTTCCCTGATGCCGATATGCATGGCATCGATTTAGTTCTTCCCGACTTCACCTGGCTTCGTGAAAATGCCGATCGAGTTGTTGCATGTGTGGCGACGCACGGGCATGAAGACCATGTTGGGGGATTGCAGTATTTGCTACGCGATCTCGTCTTTCCGGTCTATGGCTCAGACGTCACCCTCGGGCTTGCTAAGAATCGTATTGAAGAAGCGGGTCTCCTTGGCAAAACCGAACTTATCGTTGTGCGCGATGGCGAGCGACGAATGATTGGCCCGTTTGATGTTGAGTTCATTCCGGTCACGCACTCGGTGCCACATGCATTTGCGATTGCCGTTCATACGCCGCAAGGAGTCATCCTGCACTCTGGCGATTTCAAATTAGACCTGACACCAGTCGATGGTCGCCGAACCGACTTGGCTCGCATTGGCTCAATTGCGTCAAACGAAGGTATTCGTTTGTTGCTGTGCGATTCAACGAACGCCGAAGAACATGGTCATGCGCCAAGCGAAACGTCAATTAGTGGCGTGTTGTGGTCGCTGTTTCACGAACATCGTGATCGGCGAATCATCACCGCAAGTTTTGCGAGCCACATCCATCGCATCCAGCAAATTATTGATGCCGCAGTTGAAACCGGTCGCAAAGTTGCGACCATGGGTCGTTCAATGCAAAAGAATGTGCGTATGGCGCGTGATCTTGGGGTCTTGCGAGTTCCTGATGACACCTTGATTGATATTGAACAAGCTGAAGACTATCCGCCCCACAAGGTGTGCATTATCTCGACTGGTAGCCAAGGTGAACCGATGTCAGCGTTGTCTTTGATGGCGCGTGGAGACAGCAAGTGGCTCAAGGTCGGCGAACGTGATGCAGTGATTTTGTCAAGTCACGCCATTCCTGGAAACGAAACCAACGTCACTCGAGTGATTGATGGTTTGTTGCGGCTTGGTGCTGAAGTCGTGCACTCCGGAATCGCCGATGTTCATGCAACGGGACACGCTCAGGCAGGCGAATTGAAGACGTATTTGTCAATCGTCAAGCCCGAATTCTTCGTTCCGGTTCACGGCGAATATCGTCATCTCGTCGCCCATGCCAAACTCGGTATTTTGATGGGCGTTGCGAAAGACAATGTGTTGCTGTGCGAAGACGGCGATGTCGTTGAGTTATCCGATGAGGGGCTCGAACACGCCAATCGAATTCCAGCCGGATACTTGTATGTCGACGGAATTGTGGGCGACGTCGGTCAAGGAGTTTTGCGTGATCGCAAGGTATTGGCTGAAGAAGGCGTCGTTGTTGTTGTCGTGACTGTCGATATTGGTTCGGGCAAAGTACTCACTGGTCCCGAAATCATTACGCGTGGTTGGGTGTATGCACCCGAAGCCGAAGATCTACTTGATGAAGCCTGCGATGTTGTTGCGGCCGCAGTTGAGAAAGCACTTGCCGAAGGAGTGCGTAGTCCGGAAGCGCTTGAAAAAGATGTGCGTCGCGCAGCAGGTCGGTTTGTGAACGAACGTACGAAGCGTCGACCGATGATCGTGCCAGTCGTCATGGAGGCGTAATTGTTGCGTCGACTAGGAATGGTTGTTGCTGTGTCAAGTGTGTTGCTCGTCGTTTCATCTTGTGGAAACGACTCAACGGCGCCCACTACTGCTGGTTTGCGCCTGGATCAGATTGAGGTTGCACTTGACGCGGTTGAAGAAGTAGCGGGACCAAACCTGAACTTGTTTGAAGTTAACGCGACAACTGAATTGGTTAATATCTTTGTGGCGACTGATCTTGATGGTGTGCCAAACGACGATGGACTTCTCGACGCGGTTCAGCGTTTCGTCTTTACCGAAAAAGATGGTCTCGAAATTGATCCTGAGTTAGTCGGGGCAAATGGACCAACTTTTCAACGATCGGTTCTCGACTACGACCCGACAACAATCTTGGTCAAGGTGTTATCAGAGTTGCCAAATTCAACGCCCCAGATGTTTGTCATCACGGCTGCGGGTACCGCCGAGGCCCCTACGGGGACGGTTCAGTACCGATTGTTGATGCTGTCTACGCAGGGTGGCCAAATGTCGGTCGTTCTCACGAACGCTGGTGAAATTGTGGGAACCGACGCCGAATAATCGCCTCGGTCGTGAATTGTGTGCTTTTTGATGTGAGTAATTCGGGGGTATGCCCGAACGCATGTGCGCCTCATTGCTAGCGTTCAATGTGATGGCCGCCAAGAAACCTGCAGCAAAAAAGCCTGCATCACGTACAAAATCTGCTTCAGAATCTGAAGTCAGCAAGCCAACGAAGCGTGAACCGCGCCAAAGCGAAGTGCGGCAGGCTATTGATGGTCGTCAGAGCGAGTTTTCAGCTATTGCGTTCATGTTGCTCGGCATCATCGTGGGTCTCGCGGTGTATCTGCGTTTGGCTGGACCAGTGGGTCGGGGAGCAGACACCGCCTTAGGAAGCCTGCTTGGGCTTGGCAGGTACCTCTTGCCACCGATATTTGTGGCCGTTGGTGTCACCCACCTTCGCGGCGATGAAAAACCGAACCGCATGAAACTTGTTCTTGGTTGGGGCGGGGTGGTTTTGTCGGCTTTAGGAATTTTGCACGTCGTCAAAGGGCCAAACGCTTTTACGGGTGTGGACGAACTTGGTGGAGCAGGCGGTTGGTTGGGGGCACTGCTTGGTCAGACGCTCGGATCGGCAGTTGGGGCGGTTGCGGCGGTCCTCATTTTGGTGGCCGCGGCCCTCGGATGCAGTTTGTTGATTACATCACTCAGCCTGAAAGGCGCCGCAACCAAAATCAGCGAGATCTTCGCGAAACTTTTTGGTAAAGCCTCATCACGTATGCGTGCGGCTGCACAAGATTTGAGCACATTGTCTGGCGATCAACAAGTTGATGAAAATGAAGAAACTGAATATGAAAATGGCGCTGATCCAACGCCGCCAATGTTCGTGGTCGAACCTGAAGATCGTCGTTCGCCCGAGGTTGTAGAAGAAGAGCCTGAAGCCCCCAAACCTGAACCGAAGAAACCGACCCCAGAAGTTGTTGTGGATGAACTACACACTCAAGGCCAACTAGATACGGGTCCATCACCCAAAAAAGGCTCGTGGAAATTACCACCGGCGTCATTTCTTGTGCGCAGCGGCAAGCAAGCCATTGACCAGGCCGAAGTCGATCAGCGCGGCAGAGATTTAGAAGAAGCTCTCTTGGCTCACGGCGTTGAGGTTCGTTTGGTTGACAAGACGGTTGGTCCGACCGTGACACGTTTTGAACTTGAACTGGGAGCGGGAGTCAAAGTTGCACGCGTGACCAGTTTGCAAAAAGACATTGCGTATGCGATGGCCGCCACCGACGTTCGAATCCTTGCTCCGATTCCCGGCAAGTCGGCAATTGGTATTGAAGTTCCCAATCGAACACGTCAATTGGTTTCGCTGGGTGACCTCATGACATCAAACGAATCAAAAATTGCCAATCATCCGCTTGACGTCGCAATGGGTAAAGACATTGCGGGGCGTTCGGTTTTCTTGAACTTGGCAACTACACCTCACTTGCTCATTGCCGGGGCAACGGGTGCTGGTAAGTCAAGTGGTATCAATTGCATCATCACATCAATTTTGATGCGGGCAACTCCCGATCAAGTGAAACTGATTTTGATCGACCCCAAACAAGTCGAAATGGGTCAGTATGCACGTTTGCCTCATCTGCTCACCCAGCCAGTGACGAACCCGAAGAAGGCCGCAAATGCTTTGGCCTGGGCTGTTAAGGAAATGGAAAAGCGTTACGACTTGCTGTTTGAAATGGGCTATCGCGACATCACCGGTTTTAATGCGGCGTTTGACCGGGGTGAGATCAAGGCCGAGATCGGTTCTGAGCGCGAGTTTGAGCGTATGCACTACATCGTCGTTGTGGTTGACGAATTAAACGACTTGATGATGGTGGCGGCCCGCGATGTTGAAGAAAGCATCACGCGTCTCGCGCAAAAAGCTCGTGCAGTTGGTATTCACCTCATCGTTGCGACGCAGCGTCCATCGGTCAATGTCATTACCGGAGTCATCAAGGCCAACGTTCCAGCGCGCGCCGCGTTCGCGGTGTCGTCACAGATGGATAGCCGAGTCATCCTCGACCAGACCGGTGCTGAAAAATTGGTCGGGAAAGGCGACATGTTGTTGTTGCCTGGTAACTCCTCGGTGGCCCAACGTATTCAGGGTTGCTGGGTTGATGAAGAAGAAGTCCGCAAAGTAGTTGCGTTCTGGCGCGATCAAGCCCCGACAGTGCAGTACGTCAGCGGAGTTGAAGGCGAAGAAGCCCCGTCAAGCGGTAGCGGTGGTCAATCCATTACCGACGGTGTTGGCAATGACGACAGCGATGAAGCACTGTTGAAACGAGCAATGGAGTTGGTGGTCCGCAGCCAAATGGGCTCGACATCTATGTTGCAACGCAAGCTTGGTGTCGGGTTCGCCCGAGCGGGTCGACTGATGGATCTACTTGAACAGAATGGCATCGTGGGACCAAGCGTGGGTAGTAAGGCCCGTGAAGTGTTGATGACCGTTGAAGAGTTTGAGGCTCTATAACTTCAGAGTCATTGACCTCTCAGTGTGTTGATTAGCATGATCTCCAGTAGGGCCACAATGGCCGTGAACGGGGGAGTGCAATGGAACTCATTGAAGTCGCGTCTGGTTTGAAGTTTCCCGAAGGTCCGATCGCCATGAACGATGGCAGTGTGATCTTGGTTGAAATGTTTGGTCCGCGAATCACGCGCGTGCGTCCGGACGGAAGCAAAGAAACGATTGCCGAAATCACGGGTGGACCTAATGGTGCAGCCATTGGTCCAGACGGCGCCTTGTACTTGTGCAACAACGGTGGTTGCTTTACCGAAATCGACTTTGGTGGATTGTGCTTCCCCGGGCCTTTTGATAAGTCGAAGTACAGCGGTGGTCGCATTCAGCGTGTTGACATTGCCACTGGCGCAGTCACCGATTTATACACCAAGTGCGACGGCCGTCCGTTGCGCGCACCGAACGACTTAGTGTTTGACACAGTTGGAGGTTTCTACTTCACCGATCACGGTATTCGCGATCTTGAAGCACGTACTTCCGACTTCACCGCCATTTATTACGCCAAGGCTGATGGTTCGTTGATCCGCGAAATTGAGTTCCCTGTTGAAGGTCCGAACGGAATTGGTTTGTCGCCCGACGGTAAGAAGGTCTACTGGGCCGAAACGCACACGGGTCGCGTGTTCCAGCGTGACATCGTTGAACCAGGTGTGCTTGCACCAACAATGCCTGGCGATTCAAGTGTTGTATTGCACGGCCTTCCTGGTTACCAATTGCTCGACTCTCTCGGTGTCGACGGTTCGGGCAATGTCTGCGTAGCGACGCTCGTGAATGGCGGTATCACTGTCATCTCGCCTTCGGGCGAGATTCTTGAACATATTGCGACTGGCGACATGTTGACGACCAATATCTGCTTCGCCGCAGACGGAAGCGACACGGCGTACATCACCTTGTCGGGAACAGGTCGATTGATGAAGACCAAGTGGATCTATGGTGGCTTGAAGTTGGCATATTCGGCATGACGAGAACCTGAGCAGGTAGCCTCGGAGATCGTGACTAATCAAGGAAAGCGCTTCTACGTAGAAACCCTTGGTTGTCCCAAAAATCAGGTTGACTCCGACAAGTTGATCGGCACTTTGTTGGCCGATGGCATGCAAGCGACCGACTCGGCTGAAGATGCCGACTTAGTTGTTGTGAACACCTGTGCATTCATCGACGAGGCTCGTCGTGAATCAATCGACACGATTCTGAGCCTTGACGAGCAGCGAAAGAAGTCGTCACGTCTAGTGGTGACTGGTTGCATGGCCGAACGTTACGGACAAGAACTCGCTGATGAATTGCCCGAGGTTGACTTGGTTGCTGGCTTTGGAGTTCCGGTACACACACCTGCGCCGAAGAAACTGATTCCTGTTGGATCGGCGCCAGTTCCGTCGCTTGATTTGTTGAACTTGCCACGCCCCAAGAGCTCGTCACCGTGGGCGTATGTAAAAATCGCCGAAGGTTGCGATCGTACTTGTGGGTTCTGCGCCATTCCTTCATTCCGCGGGCCGCAACGAAGTCGTGACGTTCACTCGATCATCACTGAAGTTGAGCAATTGCAGGCTCGTGAAATTGTGTTGATCGCTCAAGACTTAGCGAGTTACGGAAAAGATCGCCCCGAAGAACTAGGGGCCGGCAGCATTGTGTCGCTGGTGCGCCAAGTTTCATCGATAGTTGATCGCACGCGTTTGTTGTATCTGTTTCCGAGCGACTTAAGTGATGGCCTCATTGATGCCATCTGCGAGTCGGGCGTGCCGTATTTCGACCTTTCGTTGCAACATGTCAGCAAGCCGCTTTTGCGTCGCATGCGTCGTTGGGGAGACGGTCAACGTTTCTTAGATCGCATCGCCGATATTCGCAAACGTGAACCAGATGCGGCCTTCCGTAGCAACTTCATCGTGGGGTATCCAGGTGAAACCGAAGAAGACCACGATCAGCTGCTCGATTTCGTTGAAAAAGCCGAACTCGACTGGTGTGGATTCTTTGCCTATTCGGCCGAAGACGGCACCTACGCCAAAGACCTTGACGGTCAAGTGCCCGAAGGTCTGATGCGAGAGCGTCTATCGGAACTTAGTGAAATGCAGGACAACATCACGTTTGGCCGTCGCGATGATTTGATTGGACGCACCGTCAAAGTGTTGGTTGATGAGCCAGGCATTGCTCGCAGCCATCGTGAAGCCCCCGAAATTGACGGAATTATTGAAGTTCCCACGTCGCTTGAAGTCGGTCAGTTTTATGACGTCACGGTGACCTCGGCCATGGGCCCTGATCTCGTCGCCGAATAGTCACACAAACGAAATATCGTTGAGCAAGGGCTCGGTGTGGCAGGCTTACAGGGTGCCAGTTGACCCTAATGCCATTGCTACTTGGGCAAATGCAGTAACAGTGGGGCGAATTCTTGTCTCACCTTTGATGTTTGTGGTGATTCCTGATTACTCGGGTGGTTCGTGGGTTGCGTTCGTCTTGTGGTTCGTGCTGTGCTCAAGCGACGGAGTAGATGGTTACTTGGCTCGGCGTCATGGATCGACTCGTTCAGGCGCATTCCTTGATCCGCTCGCCGACAAGGTGTTGGTGTTAGGAGCGATGTTCACCTTGGTAAGTCGTGACGTGTATTGGGCACTGCCGGTGTTGATCATCGCTGCTCGTGAAGTGGCGATCAGCATGTATCGCGTGTTAGTCGGCGCAAAAGGAATCAGCGTTCCGGCCAGTCGTCTTGCTAAATGGAAAACGCTCTTTCAACAACTCTGCGTTGGATTCGCCATTGTCCCGCTGACTGCCGATAAAGCTACATGGATCTGGTTGTGGTTGTTGTGGATCGCGGTGGCCTTCACAACGGTAAGTGGCTTGCAGTATTTATGGCGCGCCCAGAAATTGCGTAAGACGACTCCAAATTTGATGGCCTGAGATGCGCTGTTCGGTCGTTGCCGTCGGAACCGAATTACTACTTGGTCAAATTGTCGATACCAACTCGTCGTGGATTGGCGAACAATTAGCCGCGAATGGAATTGACTCGCTGTTGCAAGTCAAAGTGGGCGACAACCATCAACGCATTGTTGATGTTGTGCGCTCGGCTTTGCGCGAAGCAGATGCTGTGATTATGTGTGGCGGACTCGGGCCAACTCACGATGACTTGACTCGTGAAGCAATCGCCGAAGTCATGGGCGTCGAACTTGTCATGCACGACGGTATTGCGCAAGTGATTCGTAACATTTTTGAATCCCGTGGTCGACGCATGTCCGACAACAATTTGCAACAAGCAATGGTGCCCGTTGGGGCAACTGTGATTCACCAAACTCGCGGCACTGCACCGGGCTTGATGTGTCCTGTCGGCGACAAGGTGATTTACGCCGTGCCGGGCGTACCGCATGAAATGCAAGACATGATGGAGCGCGCGATCTTGCCCGATCTTCGAGCCCGAAGTGGTGACACCGGCGTGATTGCGAGTCGGGTCATTCGCACATGGGGAGAGAGCGAAAGTGGTCTGAACGAACGCCTCAACCCGATCATCGCCCAACTTGAAGAAGTCGGTAATCCAACGTTGGCTTTTCTGGCGAGCGGTTGGGAGGGCATCAAAGTTCGCCTCACCGCTAAAGGAGCCGACAGTCAACAAGCACATGCGGTTCTCGATGAATGGCAAGCGAAAGTTCTGGACCTTGTTGGTGACGTTGTCTTTGGTTTTGACACCGACAACATGGAATCGGTTGTGCTGAACCTTTTGCGCGAACAAGGACTCACTCTTGGTCTCGCCGAGTCGGTGACTGGCGGATTGGTGTCGGGACGATTGACATCAATTCCTGGCGCGAGTGACGTGCTTCGGGGGAGTGTGGTGTCATATTCGAGCGAGGTCAAGTTTGATCTACTTGATGTTCCACGCGGACCCGTCGTGAGCGAAGATGCTGCAGTAGCAATGGCCGAAGGCGCTCGTCGTGTTCTTGGTGCCGATGTAGCGCTGTCATTGACTGGCGTTGCGGGCCCGGCTGAGCAAGATGGTCAGCCAGTCGGCACGTTGTGTATTGCCGTGGCGATGAATGGGCTTTCGACTGTTTCGACAACTCTTCGGATGCCTGGCCAACGCGACCAGATGCGGCAGATGTCAGTGATTTCGTCGCTGGATTTCTTGCGGCGTCAGATTCTGCTCTCTTCCAACGCCTACTGAAATCCCATCTTTGTGATCTGTTCTATCTCAGGCTTGTAACCTTGGAATGCTCGCCCTCGTAGCTCAGCTGGATAGAGCAATGGACTTCTAATCCATCGGTCGCATGTTCGAATCATGCCGAGGGCGCACATCAAAACGGGCATTTCCCGATGAAAACGACCATTTTCCCCCTACACTTCAGC
>LFFB01000006.1 GCA_001510335.1 Actinobacteria bacterium casp-actino2
AGCTGCGGCAAATCAATTTGGCCAACATTGAGCCAATCTGATCCCATTGTTGAGTCCACTTGAATTTGCACGCCGCCGAAGTCGCCCTGCCATGGATCGTAGGTTTGCCAATAGCACGGGTCATTTTCGTTGATGCCCGTGCAGTTAGTCGGTGGGTGAGGATAAATCTCGAGTCTCATGACCGAAGCCGAACCGTTTACCGTGATTCCGTTTGATTGCGTAGTACGCCATCCAAATGTGGGCGAACCAGCGGTGCGATCGAAGTTCCAGAGTCGCCCATCGGCGCTCCAGCGAACCATGGTTTCGTAATCGCCGCCACCTGCGCCGTTGTAAATCGCGTCAACGCCGATACTGCCGACAGTTCCGCTGGTGTTGAGAGTGAAATTGATTGTTGTGCTGGTCGCAGCAACAGCAGGTTGGTTTGTCGCAATCAAACTAGAGATCAAGAGACTGAGGGCGAGAACGACGCGGGTTTTCATCACAGTCACATGATCGGCACGAATGGTAGTCCTCTAAAGTTTGCTTTGTTAAGGAATAATCATGGTTTGCGGGCGATGACCAACATCTGGCCCGCTAATGGTCGCCACGGAAGACGCAAATACAACGGAACCAACTTGTGTCCAGCACTGAGTCGACTCTTCAGGGTCATCGGCAAGAATCGAGATTCAGTACGAACGTGTGCGAACCCATTTTTGACGACGCATTCGGTGAGTGACTTGTCATCAAAAATCGTGACATGTGTTGGGTCATCAAAGTACGTCTTGGCCGACAAGCGATAGTTGGGCTGAATCAAAATCAACAGCCCACCTGGTTTTAGAACGCGCATCACTTCGGCTGGACAGCGGGTGATTGATTCGTCGTCTAAGTGCTCAAGGAAGTTGCTCGCGGTCACTGTGGCGAATTCGTTGTCGGCAAAGCGCGACAGATCAGTGGCATCGCCCACATGTGCCTCGACATTGCTTGGCACAAGTGTTGCCAGGTCGGGATGGATATCAATAGCCACTCGGCGAGAGGCGTTGACGGCCCCGGTGAGGTCGCCGTAGCCAGCAGCAAGATCAAGCAAGGCGCCTTGTGGATTGATCCACTTTGATAAGTACTTGGCGACATGACGCCAGACTTCAGCGCAGGCGGCATTCGGCGCCATGCGCGTCGCGAAATATTCGTGACTATCGGGTTGATTGTCGGGTGAAGTCACGTTGTCAGCCTAGTTGGGTGCGTGGTTGGGAAAATTGACCACCGAAAACGGGGTGTTATCGCTCCCAACAGGTTTAGACGATGTACGGGTCGGTGCGGGAAGGGTCGAGTTCGTAATGAGTAATTGCGGCCTCGACGACGTCGGCTCCCACCGCACCTGATTGCGCCAAACTCGCCAACACCGCAATGACGATGTTGGGCATGTCCACTTCGAAGTGGGCGCGTAATGCTTCACGCGTGTCGCTGCGACCCATGCCGTCGGTTCCGAGTGCTGTGAATAATCGACCAGGAACAAATCGAGCGATCTGTTCGGGGACGATCTTCATGAAATCGGTGACGGCCACAATCGGATCGGTTGACCCACCGAGTAATGAGGTCACGCGCGCAACCTTGTCGGGGTGGCTCGGGTGCAAACGATTATCGCGTTCAACAGCCAATGCATCTTCACGCAAAGCTTTATATGACGTGGCCGACCACAATTCGACGCCGACATTGAAACGAGTCTTGAGTTCTTCGACTGCAGCAATCGCTGCGCCTTGTGCCGAGCCACTAAACAAAACCGTTGCGTTGTGCTTGATATTGCTATCTGTTGGTGCGGCCTGCCATTTGTATAGGCCCGACACGATGTGAGCGTCAGTCACGCCAGCGGGACGTGCTGGCATCACGTAGTTCTCGTTGTACAACGTGAGGTAATAGAAGATGTCTGGATCAACTTCGCCGTTGGGTCCTTTGGCATCTCCGTACATGCGATTGAGGCCATGCTTGACAATCGCCGCAACTTCGTAAGCAAATGCGGGGTCGTACGACTGACATGCGGGCACGGTTGAAGCCAATACCAAACTGTGTCCGTCTTGGTGTTGTAACCCTTCGCCCATCAATGTGGTGCGACCGGCGGTGGCTCCGAGCAAGAAACCCCGGGTGCGACTGTCGGCCGCTTGCCAAATGAGGTCACCCACTCGTTGGAAACCAAACATTGAATAGAAGGTGTAGAACGGCACCGATGGAACGCCGCGAGTTGCATACGAAGTTCCGGCCGCAATGAAACTGCTCATCGCTCCGGCTTCGGTAATTCCTTCTTCAAGAATCTGTCCGTCGGCTGACTCGGTATACGACAACAACATGTCGTGGTCAACCGGTTCGTATTTCTGACCCTGCGACGCGTAGATCTTGAGTTCTTTGAACAATGAGTCCATGCCAAAGGTGCGGGCTTCATCGGGGATGATGGGCACAACACGTGACCCGAACTTTTCGTCGCGCGCCAAGTTGCGTAGCAATCGGGTGAATCCCATTGTGGTGCTGACTGATTGCTCGCCTGATCCACCATCAAGTTCGCTGAACACTGTGTCAGCAGGTAGTTCGAGTGGACGACGAGCCCGCACGATGCGCTTCGGAATAGAGCCGCCTAAAGCACGGCGACGTTCAAGCAGATACTGATATTCAACTGAACCTTCGCTTGGACGGAAGTACGGCGGAACATCGCCCTGAAGCGCTGAATCGGGAATCTCGTCATTGAGATGTAAACGATCACGAAGAGTGCGAATTTGTTCGGCATTCATCTTCTTGATCTGGTGAGTTGCGTTACGGCCTTCAATGTCGGGACCAAGTGTCCAACCCTTGACGGTCTTACACAGAATTGCTGTGGGTCGTCCGCTGCCAAGATTTTGCGCAGCAGCACGATAAGCCGCATACAACTTGCGATAGTCGTGACCGCCACGCGGAAGTGTGCGAAGGTCATCATCGCTTAAGTGCGCAACCATCTGTCGGAGGCGGTCGTCGGGGCCGAAGAAGTTTTCGCGAATGTAGTTGCCATCTTCGATGGTGTACCGCTGGAATTCGCCGTCCACAGTTGAATTCATCTGATTGAGCAACACGCCATCTTTATCTTGCGCGAGCAAGTTGTCCCACTTTGAACCCCAAATGACTTTGATGACATTCCATCCAGCACCGCGGAATACTGCTTCAAGTTCTTGAATGATTTTTCCGTTGCCACGAACCGGACCATCAAGCCGTTGCAAGTTGCAGTTAACAACAAACACCAAGTTGTCAAGGTGTTCACGTGAAGCCAACGATAATGCACCGAGCGTTTCGGGCTCGTCGGTTTCGCCGTCGCCGAGATACGCCCACACGCGACTGTTGCTCGTGTCATCAAGTTGACGATTCATGAGATAGCGGTTGAAGCGTGCGTGATAAATCGCGCTGATGGGTCCGAGACCCATGCTGACCGTGGGATGTTCCCAAAAGTCGGGCATCAGTCGTGGGTGCGGATAGCTCGAGAGCCCCTGACCTGGCCGTGCAATTTCGCGACGGAAGTGATCAAGATCGTTTTCGCTTAAGCGACCTTCAAGAAATGCTCGTGCGTAAATTCCGGGAGCAGCATGGCCCTGAAAATAAATGTGATCGCCAGCGTTGCCATCATCTTTGCCACGGAAGAAATGGTTGAAACCAATTTCGTAAAGGCTGGCCGAACTGGCAAATGTTGAAAGGTGTCCACCGATTCCCTCGGCGTGTTTGTTGGCGCGCACCACCATGGCCGCGGCATTCCAACGAATGAATGCGCGAATACGACGTTCGATGTGTTCGTCGCCTGGGAACCATGGTTCTTGTTCGCGCGGAATGGTGTTCACATACGGAGTTGAAACTGTTGCAGGAAAACTGACCTGACTCTGCTGCGCCTTTTCAAGCAATCGAGATAACAGATAACGCGCCCGCACTTTTCCATGAACATCAATGACCGAATCAAGAGAGTCAAGCCATTCTTGAGTTTCACCGGGATCGGTATCGGGAAGTTGGTGGACGGAGCCATCAAAGAGCATGGGGACAGTCTCGCAGAGTTACCAATTGGTAGGGGTTCTGCCTGAGATCTGGCGTGTCACGGCAAATCGTGAATGAGTGTGAGAATATGTACGGCTGATGAGTCACCCAACTGATCCCTCCACAATCGAGCGCGCTTTGGTCGTGTACACCGACGGAGCGTGCAGTGGTAACCCTGGGCCTGGGGGATGGGCTTGGGCACTTGCTCCGTCGGGTGAACGCACGGGATCGGGCGGCGAACGCAAAACGACAAACCAACGTATGGAACTGACGGCTGCATTTGAAGCTCTCAAGACCAATGTGCCGATCGCCAAGGCTGAGATGAAGCGATTGATCATCGTGAGCGACTCGACCTACGTGGTGAACTGTTTTAAAGATCGCTGGTGGGTGAAGTGGAAAGCCAACGGTTGGCGCAACGCCAAAAAAGAGCCAGTCGCCAATGATGATCTGTGGAAGCCATTCATTGAGTTCTATGAAAGTTTGCCGACGTCTGAACGCCCAGACTTTCAATGGGTCAAGGGCCATAGTGGCGACCCGATGAACGACTTGGTTGACCAGATCGCGGTTCAGGCGTGCCCACGTTGACGCAAAAATAGCCTCTGAACAGGACTTTTATGTCCAGTGACAGGACTTGGTCGGGCATACTCGGTACGGTTTGAGGGCTCGTGACACCATGAAGCGTCTTCGTCCACCCTCATGAAACATTTTCGTACAACCCTCGTTGCCGCCGTGAGCGGAGTTCTGCTGGCCACGGCGTTGTCGTGGCTGGCGCCAAGCGCCCCCGTGCAGGCAGCGCCCGGTGACCCCGTGCAGGCAGCGCCCGGTGACCCCGATGTGGGGCTCGCCATAGTGATTGAAGGTCAGGGCAATGGACATGGACGAGGTCTCAGCCAGTACGGAGCGGTGGGTTGGGCCACGATCTATGGCAAAGACTGGACCTGGATTCTCGATCATTATTACGGCGGGACCTCGATGGGCGCCGTTCCGGCCGGAACCCGGATGTCAGTGCGTCTGACCGCTCAAGACGATTTGCAGACTGCAGTGATTGCGGCTGACGGAAATGCCTTTTGGGTTGGCGGGACTCCTGGCTATTTTACATCGATGGTCGCCCGTGAAGTTGGAGCGTCGGACGGGCTGTACACCTACCAAGTGTGGGGTAAGACCGGGGCCGCTGAATGTCCGTCTTCAAATGACCCTTTGGCGAGTCCTTGGGTCCCCCTCGACCCGGTGACGACTGCTGCCGGCTTGCCCTCGGTGACATTCTCGGTAGCAGGCGCCGATGACCCCGCAACTCCGGCGGCGTCATTGTTAGGTGTGTGTGATGCGGCGGGCGCTGTGCGCCATTACCGCGGAAATATCTTTGCTTCGAACGGAACTGCTGGCGAAAATCGCACGATGAACGACGTTGAAATTGAAGCGTATGTTCGCGGTGTGATTCCGCGTGAGTCGCCAGCGTCATGGGCCGATCGTGGAAACGGAACCGGCATCAACGCGCTCAAGGCTCAAGCAGTCGCGGCACGTTCGTACGGTCTTGCGCAGGGCGGTGATATCGCGAATCGTCGTTATACATATGCAAAAACTTGTGACACGACTAATTGCCAGGTGTATGGCGGAGCCGGAACACGAACTTCGGCAACTGCCAACGTCGTGGCGATTGAAGATTGGCGCAGTGATCGCGCGGTCGCTGAAACGGCGTTAATGATTCGCGTTCGTCCGGCGACACCGTTGGTGCCAGTCTCGACCGAGTTCTCATCATCAAATGGCGATCGCACTGCCGGCGTCAACTTTCCAGCCGTTGATGATCCGGGCGACAAAATTGATTACAACCCGTACAGCCGTTGGACACGAGTTTTAGATCTTGAGTCATTTGCGGCGCGTTTTGGATTGGCAACGATCACGAAAATTGAAACGTCGATTGACCCCGCAGTTTCGGTCGGAACATATGGCGTGACTCCGGCGTGGGCAGTTCGCTTCCGTTTCTATAACGGAACGCAGTCGGTGTATGTGAGGGCTTCTCAAATTAAATCGGCATACGGCTTACCGTCACCTTCAATTTCGGCGCGCATCGTTAAGCGCGATATGTCAAGCAATGATGACTTTGTTTTCATCGGTGACTCAGTTGGAGCGAGTGTTGCCGATAATGCAGGAGCGGGCGAATTGCCAACACTGTTACGCCGAGTTTTCAATTCTGATAGTTACTACACCGAGCCATATCGCTGCACTGTTGGCAATTGCCCGCCAGCAACTCAAGACGGAGTCACCATTGCTAATGGTCTGACCGGAACTCCCGACTTGGCGATTGTTGAACTTGGCTACAACGACAACCAATCAACATTGGGCGGCGAAATTGATCAAGTGATGACAGCACTTGTGGCCAAGGGAGTTCGATATGTCGGTTGGGTGAACATGTCCGAACGCCGAAAAGTGAGTGGAGTCGCAGCGTTTGCAGCCGGAAACCGAGCGTTAAATGCTGCGACCTTACGATGGCCACAACTACGCATTCTTGATTGGGATGGTTACACAATGTGCGGCCGCAAAGATCGTTGGTTCTCGGACAGCGTTCATCTCAATTCAACCGGTCAAGCCGAATTTGCTTTGTGGTTGCGCAATCGGGCCCTCGAACTTGGCACGGGTGCGGTGTCGTCGCCTAAATGTTTTGTCCAAGTTGAACCAGGAGTTGATTTACAAGTGCCAGTGCTTGGAGTCTCGGGAATCCCGTTGACTGGCGTGACCGCAGTGAGTATGAACTTGACCGCTGTTGGCCCAACTGCCGAGGGGTATGTGACGGTGTGGCCGTGTGGAAGTACTAAGCCAGAAACGTCAAATGTGAACTTTGTCAAAGACCAAATTGTTCCGAACGCAGTGATTGCACCGGTTGACTTAACGGGCAAGGTATGCATTGCATCGACTTCGGCAATTCACATGATCGTTGATGTGAATGGATGGTTTGGTTCGACATCTGGATTGAATGCGGTAACTCCGCTTCGAGTTTTTGACACTCGGAGTGGAATCGGAGGAGTGCCAGTCGGAAAAGTTGGCGCTCTTGATGGAAGCGCAACTGCGCTGGAGGTTTCGATATTGTCGGCGATTGGCCAATCTGCCAGTGCCGTTACAGCCGTGTCGTTGAATGTGACTGCAACGGGTACGAGCGCATCAGAATATGGTGGTTACGTCACGGCTTTCCCATGTGGCACGCTCCCTAATGCATCAAACCTCAATTTTGTTTCGAATAAAACTGTTCCCAACGCGGTGATCGTGCCAGTTTCGGCCGCCGGCACAGTTTGTTTCTACGTGTACGGGCAAGCTGATTTGATTGCCGATGTGAACGGCTGGTTTGCCGGTGGTTCAGGATTTAACTCTTTGGCTCCGACGCGCGTCTTTGATACACGCTCCGGACTAGGGGGAGTGCCGGTTGTCAAAGTTGGCGCGCTTGATGGTTCAGGTGTGCGGCTCAAAGTGCAAGTTGCGGGAACGAACGGGGTTCCGCCTTCGGGTGCAGCAGCAGTCATGATGAACGTGACTGTTGATGCGACAACGGCGCCGCCAGTTGGTGGTTATGTGACGGCGTATCCATGTGATGCCACCCCGCCGAACTCATCAAATATCAACTTTGTGAGCGGACAGACGATTGCGAACCTAGTGGTGGCACCGCTGTCGGTGAATGGTGAAGTGTGTTTCTACGTGTATGGCCAAGCGCACGTTTTGGCTGACATCACGGGCTGGTTGGCGGCAGGAGGCACGGTGTACACGGCGATGACACCTGTTCGATTCTCAGATACGCGCTCTGCTCTTGGGCCGATCCCCGGCCGTTAAATTCTGTGAAATCGGGTCCTCCTGTCTAGCCTGCAGGTATGGATATCAACGGAGCAAGCGCAATTGTCACTGGTGGGGCGTCCGGTATCGGAGCTGCCACCGCTCGTCTTCTCGCCGCAAAGGGAGCCAAGGTCGTCATCGCCGACCTGCAGGCCGACAAGGGCGAGGCTTTGGCCAAAGAAATTGGCGGAGCCTTCTGCAAGGTCGACGTCACCAAGACTGAAGACATCATGAACGCCGTCGAAATGGCCAAGGACATGGGACCACTGCGCGTGCTCGTGAACTCGGCAGGTATCGGTTGGGCACAACGCACCGTTGGTAAAGACGGTTCGTACGATTCGGCCGCCAACCTTGATGCGTACAAGAAGGTCATCGCGATCAACTTGGTCGGAACATTTGACTGCATCCGTTTGGCTGCCACTGCAATGAGCACCACCGAGCCCTTGAATGATGGCGAGCGCGGTGCAATCGTGAACATCGCATCAGTTGCTGCATTCGATGGTCAGATTGGACAGGCTGCTTACTCATCATCAAAGGGTGGCGTAGTCGGAATGACATTGCCGATTGCTCGTGACTTGGCTGCAATTGGCGTTCGCGTCAACACAGTTGCTCCTGGCCTCATCAACACACCGATCTACGGTGAAGGCGAGGGCAGCGAGCAGTTCAAAGAGAAGTTGCAGACCGGCGTGTTGTTCCCGAACCGTTTGGGTTACGGCACCGAGTTGGCTTCAATGGCCGTCGAGTGCGTGACCAACAGTTACATGAATGCCGAAACCATCCGCGTGGATGGCGGCATCCGCATGCCACCTAAGTGATTTCGTGAAACTGGTGTGGTTTTATTCGGCATAGCCAAATAAAACGACACCAGAAGCACACGGGGATTATTCGGGGATGATGGCTCCGGTGATGTTTGCGCCGGTGAGAATTGCACCAGTCATGTTTGCGCCGGTGAGATCAGCGTAGAACAAGTTGGCGTTTGTGAAGTCCACGTTGGTGAGATCAGCGCCGGTCAACACTGCATCGGCGAACTTGGCCCCAGCAAAGTCTGCGCCGACGAGTGAAGCTCCATCAAGTTGAGCTTTGCGGAAGTTGGATCCTGCGCCTTTCACGTCAGCCAAATTCGCATTCGACAAAATGGCCACCGAAAAATTGGCGTCGGTCAAGGTTGCGCCACTGATATCTGCGCCACTCAAGTCGGCAAATGAAAAGCCGGTTTCACTGAGGTCGGCCTGTGAGAGGTTCGCCGAAGTCATTGTTGCGGAACCGAAAAATGACTTTGTTAAATCTGAACCTGACAAGTTCACTTCGGTCATGTCTTCGCCCTTGAAGTCGATGTCGATAAAGCTACTATTTGACAGATCTTGTCCCGCAAATTCGGTGGGTGCAGAATCTGCGACGGTATCGCTGGTGACTGATGCCGAGTCGGTTGACGGGGTTGATGATTCTTCTGAGTCATCACCGCCGCAACTTGCCAAGACGAAAAGTGAGATCAATGCGGTTGTTACTAATTTTTTTGACGTGTTTTTCATAGTTCTGTCAAGTTAGTGAAGAACTAAGTCATGAACACTTGTAAAAAGTGTGACACTAGTTGCACCGTATCTGACATAACTTGTGGTGAAGATTTCTAGGTCGTGTAATCGGCATTAATGCGCACATAGCCGTCGGTGAGGTCGCAGCCCCACACAGTGCTGGTTGCTTGACCAGTTTGTAATGACACATGAATGCGGACATCGTCACCGCGCATGTATTCGCTCAGTTGCTTGAGCCCTGTTTCATTAACGGCAACTGGATACACCTCTTGATCACCAAAGCGAATAATGACTTTGTCTTGATCAATGTCGGTGTACTGACTGCATTTTCCGACAGCCATGGCAACTCGACCCCAATTGGGGTCGGCACCGTGAACCGCAGTTTTTACTAACGGTGAATTCACGATTGCTTTAGCGACAGTCTTGGCCTGTTCGCTGTCGCGGGCTTGGTCAACGCATACTTCAATGAGCGTTTCGGCACCTTCACCATCACGGGCAACTTGTTTCGTGAGTGAACGGGTGACTTCTTCAAGCGCGATTTCCAATTCAGCCAGATCGACTGCGCCGGCAGCACCGCTGGCCAACACGATGGCCGTATCTGATGTCGATGTGTCGGTGTCGACCGAAACGCAATTAAATGTGCGATCAATGACTCGACGCCAGATCGCATCAAGGGCATCACCTTCAACAGCAGCGTCGGTGAATGCCATGGTGATCAACGTCGCCATGTTCGGTTCAATCATGCCGACGCCTTTGGCAACACCAACAACTCGAGCCGGGCCAGCACCGATCGTTGCTTCGGCAATTTTGTGCACAGTGTCAGTGGTCATGATGCCGCGGGCGACGGAGTCTGCATCGTTATTGGGTAACGGAAACGGCAAGGACGCCAATCCAGTGCGAACTTTCTCAATGGGGTACGGGCGGCCGATGACTCCTGTTGAGGCAATGAGTACATCATGTGGGTCGCATCCGAGTTTGGCTGCGACGCCTTGCACTACTTCAAAAGCATTGGCAAGACCTTGTTCGCCCGTTGCAACATTGGCATTTTTGGAAATCACCACGACGGCGCGAGCCGAATGACTTGCAATATGCTTGCACGAAACAAAAACACTCGGCCCAGCAAATCGGCTTTGTGTAAAGACGCCGGCTGCCGCAACAACATTGTCGGCAGCGACAACTGTGAAGTCTTCGCTGGTGTCTTTGATGCCGATATTGGTAACAAAACTGGTGAATCCTTGGGGCAGAGCAGTCATCGCAACTCCTAGTTTTTGTGGAGAGCGGCGTTGAGGCCACCCCAATTGCCCGAACGTTGTGTTGCTTCAATCGCACCGGTGACGCTGTTGCGACGGAACAACAATCCGCTTGCCCCCGACAACGTGCGTCCTTTCACGACCTCGCCATCGGGCAACGTGATGAGCGATCCGCCGGTGACGTACAAGCCTGCTTCAACGATGCATTCATCGCCAAGACTGATTCCGATGCCGGCATTTGCGCCGAGCAAGCAACGCTCACCAATACTGACAACTTCTTTCCCACCACCAGAAAGTGTGCCCATGATTGAGGCACCGCCACCGATGTCGCTTCCATCACCAACAACCACACCGGCCGAAATTCGTCCTTCAACCATCGACGCACCAAGGGTGCCAGCATTGAAATTGCAGAAACCTTCATGCATGACAGTGGTGCCGGACGACAAGTAAGCACCGAGTCGCACTCGATTGGCGTCGGCAATGCGCACGCCAGATGGCACAACGTAATCGGTCATACGTGGGAACTTGTCGAGGCCGTGAACATTAAGCAAGCGACCACTACGGCGTTCTTCCCAGCGAACTTGATCAATGTTTTCGGGCAAAATTGGCCCGATATTGGTCCAGGCGACATTGGTGAGTAGCCCGAATGCGCCGTCGAGGTTGAGTGTGCGGGGCTTGGCCAGACGATGCGAGAGCAAGTGCAATCGCAAGTACACATCGATCGCGTTGGTTGGTGCAGAGTCGGTATCAATCAGAATGGTCGCAACCGAAACCCGCACTCCACGCAATGCGTGGTGTTGATCATCGGTGGAACGATCGGTGGTCGGTGCAGATTCGCCCCAACCAAGTTCGTGGAACCAAGCATCAAGAACGGTTCCGTCATTGCTCGAGCCATTATCAACTCGAGTGACCAGTGCGTGACCCCATGCTGCGGGCATAACTACTCCTTATTGAACGTGCGATTAAAACGCTTCAGGACGAAGCGTGGGGAACAAAATGACTTCTTTGATTGAAGAGACACCCGAAAGCAACATGGCAACACGATCCATGCCGATTCCGAGACCACCAGTTGGTGGTAAACCGAATTCGAGGGCGCGTAGGTAATCTTCGTCAACAGTGCCGCGTTCAGCATCGCCGGCATCTTTGGCGGCTTGCTCTTCTTCAAAACGCATTCGTTGTTCAACTGGGTCGTTGAGTTCGCTATAGCCATTGGCGAGTTCGCGAGCGCCGACGAACAGTTCAAAACGTTCAGTGATGAATGGATCGTTGCGATCGGAGCGTGCCAACGGAGAGATCTCAACTGGATGACCTGTGACAAATGTGGGACGAATGAGCGAAGACTCAGCGGTGAACTCAAAGATCGCTTCGATCATCTTGCCCGAACCCCAACGCTTGTCGTAGCGCATACCCAATTTGTCGGCGAGTGCACGAAGAGTTTCAACGGGCTGTGATGGATGGGTTTCAACACCAGTCTTTTCGGCGATGAGTTCCATCATGGTGGCACGACGCCATGGTTCGGCAAGGTCGACAGTATGGACAATTCCAGCCGGGTCGGCGATACCAACAATGGTTGTGCCGATGGCATCGCGCGCTGCTTGCACAATGAGTTCTTCGCAGATAGCCATGACTTCGCTGTAGTCGCCGAAAGCCTGATATAGCTCCATCATGGTGAACTCAGGGTTGTGGCGGGTGCTAATGCCTTCATTACGGAAGACACGACCAATTTCGTAGACGCGCTCCATACCACCAACGATGAGTCGCTTGAGGTGAAGTTCGAGTGCGATGCGCAAGTACAACTGCATGTCGAGTGAATTGTGATGAGTTACGAAGGGTCGAGCATGTGCGCCGCCGGCTTCGACGTGCAAGACCGGTGTCTCAACTTCAATGAAGTCTTTGGCAGCCAACGAACGACGAAAACTTGATATCACGGCATGGCGAACTTCAAATACACGACGTGCGTCTTCGTTAACGATGAGATCGGTGTAACGCTGACGGAAACGAGTGTCGGTATCGGTGAGACCCTTCCACTTGTTGGGAAGTGGACGCACTGCCTTGGACAACAACTCAAGTCGTGAGACCTTGATGGACAATTCACCCTTGCGAGTAGTCATGACATTGCCGTACACACCGACCCAGTCGCCAAGGTCAAGAGATGCGACATCGGCGAAACCTTCGTCGCCGATCACTGCCTTTGAAACAAACAACTGAATATCAGATGAACGATCGCGAACGGTTCCGAAAATCAGTTTGCCCTGTTCGCGCTTGAGCATGATGCGCCCAGCGATGGCCACTTCATTTTCGGTCTCGGTGCCGGCCTCAAGGTGGCCCCAAGTAGCGCGAATCTCAGCCAGGGTGTGGGTGCGGTCAAAACGGTAGGGGTAGGGGTTGACTCCCTTGGCACGCATGTCATCGAGTTGGCCAAGGCGACGGCTCTTTTCGGCCTGAAGTCCGCTTCCCGTCAGTTCGGAGACGTCGAGATCTACGTTTTCGTCGGGGGTATTTGACTCTGCACTCACAAGAGTAAGACGGTAGTTGCTAGAGCGCCGTTGCGCTGAGTTCTTTTGCCCGTGCATTGTGAGAAACGATGATTGGTGAGTCGTTGACTTGACCGCTGTCTCAGCCGAACCACTCGGTGGGCTCTAACCCGAGGGCTAGCCTGACCACATGGCAGTACGTTTTCTCATTATTGGTGGCGGTCCCGCCGGAAATACCGCAGCGACATATGCGGCGCGCTTAGGCGCTGAAGTCATTATGGTCGAGCGAGAAATTGTTGGAGGTGCGGCCCACTTGATGGATTGCATTCCGTCCAAAACCATGATCGCAACTGGCGGAGCGATGACTTTCGGCCGTAAATCGGCTGGTATGGGCCTCGAAGAGATGCAACCCGAAGTTGACGTAGAGGCCTTAACTGACCGCATCGAAGACATTAAAGGTCATCTGTCAGATAGCACGACCGAACTATTGGTGAGTCAAGGTGTGCGCATCATCAAAGGAAGTGCCAGTTTTGCTTCGCCGCACAGTGCGATTGTGACGTCAGCCGATGGCAGCGAAGAAACGATTGAGTTTGATGCGACCATGATTTCAACGGGTTCACGCCCGCGAATCCCCGATTGGGTGCAACCCGACGGTGAAAGAATTTTGACGACGCGCGATTGCTATCCGCCCAAGATTTTCCCGACCAATGTATGCATCGTTGGATCAGGTGTAACCGGCGTTGAGTTTGTGCATATGTTTGAATCGTTCGGGTCCAAGGTTTCGTTGGTTGTGAGCCGTCAACAAGTTCTGCCCGGCAAAGACCCCGAAGTTGCAGCAGTTCTTGAAGAAGACTTCTTACGACGCGGAGTGCGTTTGTTGAAAGGCGCGCGCGCCGAATCAATTGAGCGCGAAGGCGATGAAGTTGTGATCAAATGTGATGACGGTCGTCAGGTTCGGGCGAGCCATGCGGTGCTCACAATTGGTTCAGTCCCTAATAGCGATGGGCTCAATCTTGATTTGGCTGGCGTTCACATGGATGGTGGCGGCTACGTTCCGATTAACCATCACTGCATCACGAATGTTGAACACATTTATGCGGCTGGTGACGTGAGCGGCAAATTGCCGCTGTCCTCGGTGGCATCAATGCAAGGTCGTAAAATTGCCGAGCATGTGATGGGATTGCATACTCGTGAACATCGTCATCTTGATTACGACAAAGCGGCATCAGCGATTTTCACCGAGCCCGAAATCGCCGATGTGGGACTCGCAGAAGCCGAAGCATTTGCGCACGGTCGCAAGATTCGTGTGACTAAGGTGCCGTTCTCGGCGACGCCCAAAGCATTGATTAACAATGATGCGCGTGGCTTCGTGAAAATCATTTCTGACCCAGCAACTGGTGTCGTGCTTGGTGGATCAATTGTGGGTCGCCATGCAGCTGAACTCATTAGCGTGATCGCTCTTGCTGTAACGGCCAATTTGAAAGTCTCTGACATCGTTGAAAGTCTTTTAGTCCACCCCGCCTTGGCAGAAGCCCTGGCCGAAGCAGCAGAATAAACACACATGAGCGATTTTGATCCACCCGTACTTGTTGAAACCCCGCAAGCCGACGCTTTAGCAAGTGTCGGGCAGCGCGCTCTGGCCCAAGTGTTAGATGGACTGATTATCGGAATCCCGTTGTTCGTTCTGACGCTGTCGTTCGGGGGCGATCTGACCGACACGCAGGACGACAATCTGTTGTGGCTGACCCTGTTGTGGCTGGGCGTTGGCCTGTTTTACAACACGGCGTTCGTGGCCATTTCGGGTGCCACGCCGGGCAAACGCATCATGAAGTTGCGCGTGGTGAATCGCACCGACGGCTCACCGGTGAACTGGACCTACGCAGCTGTGCGCGCGCTGATACCCACCGTGGCCGGCGTGGTGCCGGTGATCGGGTTCGCTTTGAACATTGCGGTGTATGTACGCGCAGCATTTCACCCGTTGCGTCAAGGTTTGCACGATGCCGCCGCTGGCACCATCGTTGTGAAGCGCTAAAAGATCAATAAACGTTGATCAGGCAATAACAACGACAACGTCGCCAGAACCGACGGTGTCGCCAGCCTTGACTTTGATCTCGGTGACCTTGCCGGTCTTCTCAGCCAAAATCTGGTTTTCCATTTTCATGGCTTCAAGTACACACACTGCCTGACCCGATTCGACTTCTTGACCGACTTCAACGAGCACCTTGACGATGGTTCCTTGCATCGGCACGGTGACTTGTCCAGAACCAGCACCGCCACCTGCGCCACTGCCGGCAGCGCGCTTGGGCTTTGCGGTCTTAGGTGCACCATTCGAAATGACAGCAGTCTGTTCGGGAACCCACATCGCAACATCAAAACGCTTGCCGTTGATTTCAACAGTGGTGTTACGACGTACCAGAGGTTCGGCGTCGTCACCCGACGAAGCCGGAGCAGCATTTTCAATTCCGGAAAGGTCGAGAACCTCTTCAACCCACTTCGTTGAATGCTTCATCGCAGCAAAGTCTGGGTGCTTCAAAATTGCCAAGTCGGCGGGAATCGTGGTGTGAACACCTTCGACAACCATCTCTTCAAGTGCACGAATGGTGCGGGCAATTGCCGTTGGGCGATCTTTGCCCCACACGATGAGTTTGCCAACCAAGTTGTCGTAGTACTGGCTGATCTCGTCGCCACTTTCGTAGCCCGAGTCAAAGCGCACACCAAAACCATCGGAGGGAACAAGCTTGGTGATCTTGCCTGGTGACGGCAAGAACTTTCCGCCAGCAGGGTTTTCGGCGTTGATACGAATTTCAATACCGTGACCATTACGACGAGCAGTGACTTCTTCTTGAGTCATGGGCAACTTTTCGCCGCCAGCAACTCGTAGCTGCCATTCAACGAGATCGATGCCCGTGATGACTTCTGAAACAGGGTGTTCAACTTGCAAACGAGTGTTCATTTCCAAGAAGAAGAATTCGCCATCTTGGTAAATGAATTCAACGGTTCCGGCATTGAAATAACCAACGGCGCGAGCAGCCAGAACTGCGGCCTCACCCATTGCTTCTTCAACACCTTCGCCCATGGCAATGGCGGGAGCTTCTTCAACGAGCTTTTGGTGACGCCGTTGTGCTGAACAGTCGCGAGTCGAGACCCAGACGTAGTTGCCGTGCTGGTCGCCGACCAACTGCACTTCAACGTGGCGCGGCCAGGTGAGGTACTTCTCAACATAAATTTCATCGCGACCGAAGAATGCTTTTGCTTCACGTTGTGCACTGTCCATTGCTTCTTGAACGGTTTCAGCGTTGTGCACAACTTTCATGCCACGACCGCCACCGCCGAAGGCAGCCTTAATTGCGATGGGGTAACCAAAGTCGGCACCGAACTTCTTAATTTCATCAGCAGTTGTGACGAATTCGGTGGTGCCCGGAACGATGGGGCAACCGCCGCGCAACGCAGCTTTACGACTTGAAACTTTGTCACCCATTTCGCGAATTGCATCGCCTGGGGGTCCAATGAAAGCCACACCCATATTGGTGATGGCATCAGCGAAATCGGCGTTCTCACTGAAGAATCCGTAACCGGGGTGAACTCCGTCGGCGCCGCTTTTGCGAATGGCTTCGAGGATTACCTCGGTGTTGAGGTAACTCTCGGCTGCGGTTTGGCCACCAAGGGCGTAGGCCTCATCGGCAAGACGCACATGAAGGGCGTTGCGATCGAGTTCGGAATACACCGCCACGGTGGCGATTCCCATCTCTCGAGCGGCTCGGATCACGCGTACTGCGATCTCTCCGCGGTTGGCAATCACGATCTTCGTTAGGGGTTTAGTCGACACAAGTGACAATGTTGGTCTGATGGAGACCCCTTTCGCCACCTCAAACGACGAGAACTTGCCCGGAGAGGCAATTTTTGGCGAAAAAATCGGAAAACTTCCGAAATCTTGGCAGGTTCGTTGGTTGGCGACGACCGGAAGTACCAACGATGACCTCTTGGCGGCTGGGCGGCTCGGTGCTGATGGTCGGGTGGCTTTGGTGACCGACTATCAATCGGCGGGTCGGGGGCGCTTAGACCGAAAGTGGGTGGCTCCTGATGGGGCGAACCTGTTGGTGAGCCTGTTGTTGCGCGACGTGCCGCGATTTCCTCATGCTCTGACGCACGCGGTGGCGTTGGCTGCAGCGGCAGCGAGCGAAACGGTGGTGAGCGCGGCCGGAGGAAAAGTCAAGGTTGATGTCAAATGGCCGAATGATTTGTTGGTCGGTGGATGCAAGTTGGCCGGCATCTTGTCGGTCGCCGGACCAATGAAAACAATGATGACCGATGTTGAGTCGTATGTCGTACCTGAATTTGTCGTGGTTGGTCTCGGACTCAACGTTGGTTGGGCGCCTGAAGGTGCGGCCTGTTTGCAAGAGTTTGCAGCTGACGCAATTGAACGAGACGCAGTGTTGAAAGCACTTTTGGTTGCGTTGGATCGACTGCTTGATTTGTCGCCCGCTCAACTTCATGAGCGCTATCGAACCAAATTGTCAACGTTGCGACGGTCGGTGCGCGTTGAATTGCCGTCAGGTGAATTTGTGGAAGGGCGGGCCCTTGACGTTGAAGCCGACGGGCGACTCGTCGTGCTTGATTCATGCGGAGTGACCCAACGACTCGATGTCGGCGACATCGTCCACCTGCGTTCGTAATCAGTTGGCAGGCATGACAAGCCTGAGGGGTATCAGGCGAATAGTTTCTAAGGCATGTCTTCGCCGCGCCCTACTGCTCGACGCCGCCGCAAAATCCTTCCACAGATCAACACCCTCACCATCGGTGCGGTGTTCGTAGCACTCACGGCGATCGGTCTTGTCATCGCGACGAAACAACAAGAATCAAACGTGACACGGGCCGATGAACTCGGCGGGATTCTCAACGACAAAGCCGGGCCGTTTGTGAACTACCTCATGGTGGGCAGTGATACCCGCGAAACATCTGACCCCAATAGTCCTGACTATGGCGGAATTGGAAGTACCAATGAGGCTGGTGGTCGACGGTCGGACACAGTGATGATCATGCACGTCGACAACGCATTAGGTACCGCTTCAATCATGTCGGTGCCCCGCGACTTATGGATCGATATTCCTGGATATGGCAAGGACCGTTTGAACTCGGCGTATTCATACGGTGCCGATGTATTGGTGAACACAATTCAAGGAAGCCTTGGGATACCGCTCAACCATTACATCGAAGTTGACTTCACCTCGTTCAAGAACATCGTCAACGCGTTGGGTGGTGTTGATATTTGCTTTGAATATCCGACGCGGGATATCAACACTGGGCTGAATGTCCCTGCTCCGGGCTGTTACACACTTGATCAATATCAATCGCTGGCATATGCACGCAGTCGATACTACGAAGTCTTTCGTGATGAGGCATGGGTCATTGACGGACGAGCCGACCTTGGACGTATCGAACGCCAGCAGATTTTTTTGCAGGCTGCAATTTCAAAAGCCATTGGGCAAACGACCGCTAACCCGATGCGCACGAGCGATCTCATTAATGCCGCCGTCAATTCACTGACCGTTGATCCAAATTTGAACTTGATTGACACCGCCGACTACCTCAAGCCACTCGCCTCGGGCGGGGTGCAGCGGTATTCGTTGTCGGTTGTTCCAGAAATGATTGATGAGAAGGATGTTCTGGTGTTGGGCGCTGCTGCGGGCGCGGTTTTGGCGTATTTCGCTGGAACAACCGGACCTCCGCCCGTCGGGTGATCACTGAAAGCGTTGGAGAGTCGCTGTCAGATGGCAGAATAATCACACGGTCGAACCCGACCAGATTGATCCCACGAGGTTTGTTGACATGAAAGCCCTCATTTTGGCTGGTGGCGCTGGCACCCGATTGCGACCCATCACCCACACCAGTGCCAAGCAGTTGGTTCCGGTTGCCAACAAGCCAATTTTGTTTTACGGCATTGAAGCCATGGTCTCGGCCGGTATCACCGAAATCGGTGTGATCGTTGGTGACACCCGAGTCGAAGTGATGGGCGCACTGGGTGACGGAAGTCAATGGGGCGCCAAGATCACCTTTATTCCTCAAGATGAACCATTGGGTCTTGCGCACTGCGTATTGATCGCAGCCGACTTCTTGGGTGATGACGACTTTGTGATGTACCTCGGAGACAACTTGCTCGAACAAGATCTCGGAGCTTTTGTACACGCTTTTGAGTCAGCGCGTCTCAGCAGTGAGCCGCCGACTGCGCAGATTCTTTTGAAGAAAGTTCCGGATCCACATCGTTTCGGTATTGCCGAACTCGATGCCGCCGGAAATGTGATTCGTTTGGTTGAAAAGCCAGAAAATCCACCCACCGACCTTGCCCTAGTTGGTGTGTATTTATTTGATCGCACGATCAACGATGCTGTGCGCGCCATTGCGCCGTCGCCACGAGGTGAGCTCGAAATTACTGACGCGATTCAGTGGTTGGTTGACCAAGGCAAGATCGTTCGCCAAGAATTGCTGACCGGTTGGTGGATCGACACTGGCAAATTGACGCCATTGCTTGAAGCCAATCGTCTGTTGCTTGAAGTGATTGAGCCGCGAGTTGACGGAGATGTTGATGAAGCATCGTCACTCGATGGACGCGTTGTGATTGAGGAAGGCGCAGTTATTCGCAACTCAACTCTGCGCGGACCACTGGTGATTGGCAAGGATGCGCGGATCACGGACAGTTTCATCGGACCGTTCACAGCAATTGGTAACGGTTGTGAAGTGGTGAACAGTGAAGTTGAACACTCGGTCATCATGGAACGTAGTCGCATCATTGACATCACGCGCCTTGAAGACAGTTTGATCGGACGCGAAGCTGAAGTGATTCGTTCGCAAAAACGTCCACGCGCTTTGCGCTTAATGATTGGCGATCATTGCCAAATTGATACGGAGTAAACACATGCCAAAAGTGACAGCTAGCGACAAGATTGATGGCGTTTGGATCGTTGAACCAACAATTCACGGTGACCAGCGCGGACTATTCATCGAGACATACCGCCGCGAGTGGTTTCCGAACGGCCGTGAAATGATTCAGGGCAACCGTTCAAATAAACAAGCCGGTGCGTTAGTTGGATTGCACTATCACATGCATCAATCTGATTATTGGTATACGCCAGTCGGCACGATTCGCGTGGTTTTACATGACCTGCGCGAAGGTGGTCCCACCGACGGCGCCACGCAGACATTAGAAATTAGTGGTGAAAATCATGTGGGCGTTTACATTCCGCCCGGGGTTGCTCACGGATTCTCGGCACTCACCGATGTCGTGATGACGTATCTCGTTGACGGTTATTACAACCCAGCCGACGAACTTGGAGTCGCCTGGAACGATCCGGTGATTGGCGCCGATTGGGGAGTCGCTGACCCGATCATGAGCGAACGAGACCGTACGAATCCGATGCGTGCCGACTTGCCTGTAGGACGCCGCCCCTACTGGCCCATGAGGACTTGAAATGAAACTGTTTGTAACTGGAGCCGCCGGATTTATTGGTTCAAACTATGTGCGTTGGCTGTTGGCAAATAGTGACGACACCGTCACTATTTACGACAAGCTCACGTACGCCGGCAACATGGAAAGCATCAATGACCTCATTGATGACAAGCGTTGCAAGTTTGTGCAAGGCGATATTTGTGATGCCGATGCAGTTCTGGCGGCGATGAAGGGTCACGAAGGTGTCGTGCACTTTGCTGCCGAAAGCCATGTTGATCGCTCCATTGTTGACCCATACGCGTTTGTGCGCACGAACGCTTATGGAACCAACGTGATGTGCGATGTCGCCCGCCAAGTTGAAGTGCAGCGCTTTTTGCACATTTCAACCGACGAGGTGTACGGGAGTATCGATGAAGGTTCATTTTCTGAAACCGATATTTTGTGCCCACGTTCGCCGTATTCGGCCTCGAAAGCATCAAGTGATTTGATTGCATTGTCCTACGTGACGACCCACGGATTGCCAGTAGTGGTGACTCGTTGCTCAAACAACTTTGGCCCATACCAGTTTCCTGAAAAGTTGATTCCGTTGTTCACCACTAACTTGCTTGATGGCAAGAAAGTTCCGTTGTACGGCGATGGTGGCAACGTGCGCGACTGGATTCATGTCGAGGACCACAACATTGCTGCTCATCTAGTGCTGCAAAAAGGCGAAGTTGGTCAGGTGTACAACATCGGTGCGCATAACGAAATCACGAATCGCGACATCACCTATCGCTTGCTCGAGTTGTGTGGACGTGATGAAAGTTCAATCACGCCAGTTGCCGACCGACTTGGACATGATCGTCGTTACTCGGTGTACATTGACAAGGTGTCAGCGCTCGGTTGGAAACTCAGCCGCACGTTTGAAGACTCGCTCGCCGAAACTGTCGAGTGGTATCGCAACAACCGTGCCTGGTGGGAACCGCTTAAAGCCCGCGCTGGTCTGTGATTAACTCGTAATTATGAAAATTCTCGTTACTGGAGCTAATGGTCAACTCGGTCAAGACTTGATGCGAGTGATTACTGCCGCTGGTGACGAAGCAGTCGGAATCGATATCGACACCGTTGACATCACCAGTCGTGAGGCCGTTCACGAAGCACTAGCAACGATTTATCCAGACGCAGTCATTAACTGCGCTGCATTCACGGCGGTTGATGCGTGTGAAGACAATGCCGATACCGCAATGTTGGTCAACGGAACCGCAGTGCGTTGGGTGACCGAGGCCAGTGATGCAGTTGGCGCACACCTGGTGCATATCAGTACTGACTATGTTTTCGACGGTACAAAAATCGGGCCGTATGTTGAAACCGACACTCCCAATCCGCAAAGTGTGTATGGCCGAACCAAGTTGGCGGGCGAACACGAGGCACTGGTCAATGGATCGGGTGTTGCAGTCGTTCGAACATCGTGGGTGTGTGGTTTTTATGGCAACAACATGGTCAAGACGGTGCACAAGTTGGCGAAAGAACGTGATTCGTTGTCGTTTGTGAGCGACCAGATTGGCCATCCCACGTTTACATCTGATCTTGCGCCGTTGTTGCATCGTCTTGCTGTTGATCGCCGTGACGGAATTTTCCACGGAACGAATCAGGGTGCGGTGAGTTGGTACGAATTCGTAAAAGAGATTGTGCGTCTGATGGGTAAAGATCCGGGCATGGTGCATCCGATCACCACTGCCGAGTTGCAGCCGCCGCGTCCGGCGCAACGTCCGGCGAACAGTGTGCTTGATAACAAAGCATTGCGTGATGCTGGTTACGCGCCAACTCGCGATTTCCGTGAGCCATTGGCCGAATTATTGCGACTTCTCTAAAAGATGGGAAAATAGACCCCCGAAAACGGGGTGTTTGCGCGCCCAATAGGTTAAGGCTCGAAGGTGATGGGGTCGCCGGGGGAGACGTTGCCACGTTCAACCACGGTTGCGTACACACGACAACTTGCGGTCTTGTTTTCAAGATCGCGGTCGTGGTGAATGCGATTGAAATCTCGATCAACGAACAAATCGGCCAACTGTTTGCAGGGCACGGCATACGACGAAATATCGCATAACACCTCACCAATTCGCAGGCGAGTTCCGGGTCGTACGTCGCTCCAGTTGAGTCCACTGACTGTGAGATTCTCACCAGCTGAACCCGGAACAACATGATGTCCCTCTGAGCGCAACGTTTTCATCACTTCAGCGGACCACAGGGACAGTGCCTGAAAGGGACGACCGTGATGTTTGCGGGTGGCTTGACGATCACCGTCAACGCCTTTCCAGCCGATGTATGCATGGTCAATGGATTTCTTAGGAACTCCACCTTGTGACGAGTTGAGTTGTACGAGAGTTCCTATTTGTGGTGATGGGATGTGGCCCAGTGCTCTGAGGGTTGGTGTTGCACCAGAAAGTGCTGCCCACACGGTTGGCAGTACCGACGTGATCTCTGAATCGGTCAATTGGTCAATGGTCGTACCTTCAAGAAGTTGATTCACGTACGCCAGCAGATGATCAATGGCTCCGCTGCGTCCCTCGGACATTTGCGCCAATATCTTCGGCGCAGCCAGCAGAGTATTTCTGGCATCTTCACGCGTGAATTCATACGGACCAACGATGAACATCTTGACACTCTAGGCTCGCTCTATGGCCGAAATAATGTTTGACGGAAAGCCTTTGCGATTGACCGAGTGGACCAGTTGTGGCGGTTGCGCCGCCAAGTGGGGCAAAGACTTACTTGCCGGCCTAGTGAACGAACTTCCAGCATCATTTGATCCGTCACTTTTGATTGGACTTGCTCCCTTTGACGATGCGGCCGTGTACAAAGTCAGCGACGACATCGCGCTGGTGAGTACGACCGACTTTTTCCCGCCGCTTGTTGATGATCCATCTGACTTTGGGGCGATCGCTGCCGCCAATGCGTGCAGCGATGTGTATGCGATGGGTGGAAAAGTATTAATGGCGGTCAACGTGGCGGCTTTCCCCGAAAACTTTCCGCGCGAGGCGATCGTCGCGATTTTTGCTGCGGCTTCAGATGTGATGGCGCAAGCTGGCGGATCAGTTGCGGGCGGTCACACCATTCGTAACCCTGAACCAATTTTCGGATTGGCGGTTCAAGGCATTGTGCATCCCGATCGCATCTTCACTAAAGGTGGAGCACGCGAAGGTGACGTATTGCTTCTGTCGAAACCGCTCGGAACCGGTATCGCTCTCGCTGGTAGATCTGATTCTGACAAAGCAACTGCGATCGCTGGAATGCGTCAATTGAATCGTGATGCGAGTGAACGTTTGCAAGCAAGTGCTGGTGTTCATGCTGTCACCGACGTGACGGGATTTGCGCTTGCTGGTCACGGCTGGGAAATGGCCGAGCGATCTGGATGCACGTTTGAAATCGATGCTGCGAAGTTACCCGTATACCCGGGTGTCCTTGAGGCTGCGCAGCGCGGAGTTCGAACTGGGGGAGATGCGCGTAATCGCACTGCGGTCGGAACTCGCGTGACATTGGCCGAAGGTGTTGATGCTGCCTACGACATCGTGGTCTTTGACCCGCAGACATCTGGCGGATTGCTTGCGGCGGTTGAACCTGCAGCAGTTGCTGGTTTAACTGCATCGGGTTCACCATTTGTTGTGATCGGCAACGTTGTCGCTGGAACTCCAGGATTGCGGTTGGTCTGATGGCATCTCGGGTGTCGGCAAAAGTGCCGACTCGCGATTTAGAGCAGTCGCTTCACGATGATGGACATCGCATCATCGTCGGTGTTGACGAGGTGGGTAAGGGTGCGTGGGCTGGACCACTTGCCGTTGGAATGGCGATTCTTCCATTGACCGGTGATTTCGCAGGAGTGCGCGACTCAAAATCGATCACCGAAAAATCGCGAGACGCCATGTTCGACACAGTCGCTTCATGGTGCACTTCATGGTCGGTTGGTTATGCGTCGCATGTTGAATGTGATGAATTAGGAATGGCCGATGCACAACGCTTAGCAACGCAACGGGCTCTCGCACAACTTTCAGTTGTTCCTGATGCCGCAGTGGTCGATGGCAGTTGGGATTTTGTGACACCACTGATTCCGAAAGTTGTGATGCAGGTCAAAGGCGATACTTCAGTTCTGTCGATTGCTGCAGCATCGATTTTGGCCAAGGTGACACGTGATCGATTGATGCGAGAACTCGCGATTGATTACCCACTGTGGAGCCTTGACACCAATAAGGGGTATCCGTGTCACTGGCATCGCACGGCGTTGCAGGGCTACGGTCCATCGGCAATTCACCGCCGAAGCTGGGCTTTTATGGACAACTTCGTGCCGTGGTCCGGCACTCCGCGCATCGAGCGCAACGCTTCGCCGACTTTGTTTTAGTCTTTACTTCTTGAGGTCTTTGAAAGCACTCTTGCTGTCGATGCCCGGATCTTTGGGCATACCTAAAACTCGTTCGGCAACGATGTTGCGCATGACTTCGTCAGAGCCACCGGCGATGCGACCGCCAGGTGTACCAAGAATCAATTGATTCCAGGCATACGTGCCCCATTCGCCACTGTCGGCAATGAGTTTTGGTCCGAGCACCATTGAAACGAAATCGCCGAGACGCATCATGTTGGCAGTGCCTGCCAGTTTGGCCATGCTCATTTCGGGTCCGGGCATTTGGCCCGACTTGATCTTGTCCATCGCTCGTTGGTTGTTGTAACCCGCGACTTTGTTGTGAATGATGATCTTGGCGAGTTCATCACGTACGACGGGATCTTTGTCGAGTTCATAAAACTTGACCATCTCGATAACGCGCGTGAAAAATCCTCCGCCTCCACCACCGGCACCGATTGCGGCACGCTCGTTCATGAGGGTTGTGAGTGCCACATTCCAGCCATTGTTGACATCGCCGAGTCGATGATCGTCACGAACACGAACTTCGGTGAAGAACACTTCATTGAAACTTGCTCCACCAGTCATCTGGCGCAACGGGCGAATTTCTACACCTGGCGCATGCATGTCAACAATGAAGCCAGTGAGTCCTTTGTGCTTGGGCATATCGAAATCGGTACGAGCAATGATTTCGCCGATGTCGCTGTAGTGCGCTCCACTCGTCCACACTTTTTGACCAGTGATGATCCATTCGTCGCCATCGCGTTCGGCTTTTGTGCTCAAGTTTGCGAGGTCACTACCAGCACCTGGTTCACTGAACAACTGACATCCAACGATGTCGCCTCGATACATCTTGTGAACATATAGGTCACGAGCGATATCTGAACCATGGTCAATGATGGTGGGGGCCACCATGCCGAGTCCGATGGTGAAGCAACTCTGGCTCGGGATTTCGTACTTTGATTCAAGTGCGTCATAAGCCCGTGAGTAGGCAACGGGTAAGCCGCGGCCACCGAATTGTTTTGGGCCAAAGATGTAACCAAAGCCTGCGTCAAACTTCTTGCGGCGCCACGCGCACGCTTCAGCGACATCGAGCTTTTCTGACTGGCGATCCTTTTCTTCGAACATCGTGACCTTGTCGGCCCCCTCGCCCCAGACGAATTTCTTTTCAGCCTCTTTGCGTGGGGCATTGGCCTCTAAAAATTCGAGGGCATCAGCCTGGAATTGCTCGAGAGTGGGTTGAGACATGTTCTGGTGCTCCTGTGTGACAAGTGAAATGGTTGACGAAAATAGAGACAGTGCTGTGACCGTACCGCCTCCGAACTAAGGTTGCCATATGGGTCAGCCTGTTGTCGTCGTTGAAAAGCAAAGTCGTCGCCCCGGAGTTGTCTGGTTTGAGGCCAATCGCAGTTTGTCGGGGATGGGTCACGAGAGTTTCTTGTCATCCGACACCAATGCGCACGCTGTTTCGTCAATCACCCCGTCGGCTGAATTAGCCCGTCGCCTCTTTTCCACCGGTCGTGTGACTGGTGTTCACGTGTATCAAAACATGATCACTGTCGATCTCGCAAAGGGTTTTGACTCTGAGGGTTTGCAGGACATTGTGCGCGATTTGTATCAATATTGGAAGCCAGGCATGGTTCCGCCAGCATTTGAAGGCTTGGTGGCCGCTGAAGAAGCGCCGGCCGTAAGTAGTGCGCCTTCTGAAGGTGGAGCAGTGATTGACAGCCGTGTGCCAGCCCATCTGATTGAACGCAGCCGAGCGGCTCGCGCCCGGTTAACAGGCCAGTAACAGGTCGTGAATCAGTCCTGAATAGGGCCAGAAGTCCTTTTGGTGGGCGACTTATTTGTCATCGCACAATCTCTCATGCACTGGGGGGTGCATTTAGCCTTTGCCTGTGGAGACAAATGTACTGACGCTTGACGAGGTTAAAGAGGTCCTCGGCGTGAGTTACATGACGGTCTACCGCTACGTGAAGAGCCGCCGTTTAGAGGGTTACCAGGTTGGCGGAGTGTGGCACGTGTCGCAAGAAGCGCTGCGGCAGTTCCAAGAAGAAAAGAATCAGCCCAAGAAACGCACGTCCACCTCGGGCGATGCGCGTCGCACGACGAACTACGCCGAAGAACTTGAACGTTGTTTGACCGCCGGAGATTCAAGCGGATCATTAGAGGTGGTCAAGCGAGCCGTTGATGCCGGCGCTGATGTCGAGCGGGTGTACCTCGAAGTTCTGTCTCCGGCCATGGCGTCAATTGGTGCATCGTGGGCGGCTGGCGAAATTGATATTGCGATTGAGCATCAGGCCAGCGCGATTGTGACTCGTTTGGTCGGTCAACTGAGTCCACGTCCACGTGGTCGTCGACGTGGCCAGGTGTTGATTGGTGGCCCAACTGGCGAGCGCCACGCATTGGCTTTGGCGATGTTAGCTGACCTGTTGCGTCTGCAGGGATGGGAAGTACTCGACTTGGGCGGGGATACCCCGGCTGCATCGTTCGTTCATACCGCTAGCAAAATGACCGACTTAGTGGCCGTGGGCGTGAGTCTGACATCAGTTGAGTCTGAAGCTTCAGCGGCGGCCACCTTGACCTCTTTGCGGGCGGCAATTGGCCCCGATGTGCCGGTGGTCTTAGGCGGAGGTGCGATTCGGGACGAGAAGCACGCTCGTGACCTGGGGGCCGACCATTTCGCGATGGGCGCTCGGGGTTTCATCGAGTTCCTCGATCAGCGCAAGAAAAAATCCGCCTGAAACTTACGAACACCTGTTCGCTAGAGTCGGAGGCATGTCGTCGGTTCGTGTCTCATCTCTCTCACCATCGCTGTCGGGTCCCCTGTCTGAAATGACGCTGTCTGAAATGACGCTGGCGCGCGAGCGCTTATTGCCTGTTCATCAAACTCTCGCTCCACTTTTTGGGCTGAACGCTGACGACCCCACTCCATTGGCATTGACTCGTGGGCACACCGTGGCGTGTGTGGGCTCGGCGGCAATGTCGTGTGCTTTGGCGGTTTTGGTAGCCCCGACCCGAGCGGGTTCGTGGGCCGGTGTTGTGGGTTTGCCGAGTTGTGGAGTGCAAGCCGCTGCTGAT
Source organism: Actinobacteria bacterium casp-actino2 (assembly GCA_001510335.1). Lineage (GTDB taxonomy): Bacteria > Actinomycetota > Acidimicrobiia > Acidimicrobiales > Ilumatobacteraceae > Casp-actino8. The sequence goes on from LFFB01000006.1 coordinate 27,960, forward strand.
TTAGGTGTTGCACTTGAGCGAACGGTTTTTGTTGCCGACCCAACGGGGGGTTCGCGAACCTCTGGACAACAAGGCGATGCAGCAGCGGCGTTATCGGCTCTGGTTGACGGAGTTGATGTGCTGTTACTCGGGCAACGCGTTGTGAGTTCATTATCGACATCGTTATTGCGCCGTTTGCAAACTCGAGTGCAATCGCGCGGCGGTGTTTTGGTTATTGTGAGTGAAGCAAAGTCTTTGGTGAGTTCATTGTCGGCTGATGTGCGACTTACTGCGACAACTCAACAATGGCAAGGTGTTGATTTGGGTTACGGTCATCTGCAACGACGTCAAGTGTTGTTGCAACTTGATGGTCGCCGAAGGGCTCGCACAACTGAACAACAGGTGTGGTTGCCCGATCATCAGGGGCAATTGAGTCCGGTTGAAAAAGCAGCAGAAAACACGGGCGTGGTTATTCCGTTACGTCACGTTGGTTAATCGATGGCCGCCATTCAGCCACCGCGTTGCGCGGTTCTGCACACTCCAGCGTGGCCAATTGCTGCAGCAATCTTGCATGAGCCCGAAACTTTTCACGTCGCGCAACCACTTGCGGTTTTTCACGCACAACGAGTTTTGTCATGTTCACCTTTGGCTTGGCGTGAAGGAGTTCGTCCCGGGCAGCGACGACGGCAAGCACAAGGTGCATGTCCGCATTTAGTCATCGTCCCGTTTAACGCTGATCGTGATGCGCGTATGTACGAACCGCTCGTGCAATCGATAGGAACTCTGGTTCCACTGATTGATGTTGAAAATCCAGGGTCATTGTTGTTGGCCACACGCGGGCCATCGCGTTACGTCGGCGGCGACGATGCTTTGGCAGTGCGCCTACTTACATTGGCGAGCGAAGGTTTGTCTCATGCCAACCAGGGTCTGAATGTTGATGAGGTCATCGCAGCAGGCGGAGGTTTGGGCGTTGGTATTGCCGATGGTCGTATCGCTGCAACATTGGTCGCGCGTTCATCATCACGTCGAGGTGAACCAGTAGTTATTCAGCCTGGACACGAAGCAACTGCAACATTCTTGGCGCCGTATGCGGTGAAAGTTTTAACTGCAGTTGCCGGATGTTCGCCAGACTTAGTTGATCTTTTGGAACGACTTGGTTTGCGACAACTTGGTGATATCGCACGCTTGTCGGTGACCGATTTAGTCGGACGATTTGGTGCGATTGGTGAAACTCTCCATCGCTTGGCAAGTGGCACTGATGACACCCCGCCGTCAACGATTCCGCCGCCACCTGATCTAACAATGTCTCGAGTCTTTGATGATCCGTTGTTGCAACTTGACATGTTGGTCTTTGCGGCCAAAGCACTCACCGATGAATTAGGTGCCTACTTCCACGAACGTGGACAAGTGTGTACGCGCGTGCAAGTTGAAGCCGAGAGTGAACACGGTGAAAGTTCGCAACGCGTGTGGTATCGGGCCGAAGGAATGCGTTCGGCCACATTGCTTGATCGCGTGCGTTGGCAACTTGATGGTTGGATCAACGGCACCGAACCACCAACCGCTGGTGTCACTTTGTTGCGGGTCACCCCGATTGATATTCGTTCTGATGCGGGCACACAAGTTGGTTTTTGGGGTGGTCGATCAGAAGCCGATGACAATGCAACACGGGCGATTACGCGGGTCATTGGTTTGCTAGGACCACAGAGCGTCACAGTTGCGTCGTGGCGGGGTGGACGCGACCCGCGTGAGGTGTACGAGATGGTGTGTTTCGCTGATATTGGCAGTGCCGATTCTGGAGGTGTCGGGCAGCAACTTGTTTTGCGCCCTGATGATGATGCTGACGCCGCAGAATGGCCTGGTTCGTTACCTGCACCTGCACCAGCAGTTGTGCATCACGACCCATTACTTGTTGAAGTAACCGATGTCCATGGTCGGGTGGTGGCTGTGAATGGACGCGGACTGGTGAGTGCTACGCCAACAACTTTGTTGCAACATGGTCAGTCGTATCGCATTGTGGCGTGGGCCGGGCCGTGGCCAGTCGATGAGCGTTGGTGGGATCAACGCGCTCGTCGGGCTGCCCGATTCCAGTTGGTCATCGAACAGCCCGACGGGCAGTGTGCGTATCTTGCTGAAGTAGCGGCCGGTCAATGGTGGCTGACCGCCGAGTATGCCTAATCAGGAATTGCTTGAGGCAGTTTGAGATTCGAGTGAACGTGACGACGCAAGATCATGCTTCGCTAGTTGCAAAAGGTCATCAGCGAGACGGAAACCGATGCCACGTACCGTGTGCAAGAAACGTAACTCTGGTGCTCGCTCGGTCAATTTGCGACGCAAGTTTGATAAGTGAACGTCAACAACATGAGTGTCGCCGACCCAGTGCGGGCCCCAAACACTTTCGAGCAATTCAACACGGCTGCACACTTCAAGTGGGCGCAAACACAATTGTGAGAACAGATCGAACTCAAGGCGAGTTGCGGCGATGGGGTAGCGGTTGACGCGAATTTCGCGCCGGCCAAGGTCAATATCAAGCGGACCGAAATACAGATTCTTGGGTTGACCATCACTGACAATTGCGTGAGCAAACTGACGTGAGCGACGCATCAATGCTTGGCACCGTACGGCAACTTCATCGGGGGAAACTTCGATGGGTAAAGCGTGGTCGGCGCCATTACGCAGCACGGTGATGCGTTGGTCATCAGAGTTGGCGCCAACAACGATGATGTAGATCTCGGGGCAACGGCGTACCTGAGTCATGAGATTGTTGGGAAGCGGGTAAGCATCGCGAGCGTCAACCACGATCAGGTCGGGGGCAAATGAGCGAAGCATGACTTCGGCGGCCGTGTGATCGTTGGTTGAGCGCACGACATAGCCAATGCGCTGCAGGGCGGCTTCGACCGAACGACGGTCTGAGTTGTGGATCAAAGTCACCAAAGCTCGAGGGGTTGATTCGCCCTCGGGGTGTTGTTCAACACCGCCGGCCACGGTAGGACGGAGTCGTGATTCGGTTGATCCGGGGAAGTGGGTCTCTATAAGTGTCATGACAGTTATCGCCTTTATCGGTAGGGAGTGCTCGGAATTTGAGCACTATTTGTTGTCATGGGTAGTGAGTATTTAGAAGACGACACGTTGCACTTTTCTTGAAGGTTTGTTTGTCATGGCCCAAACTTTCTGATGAGGGTCAGATAATTCGGAGATTCGTCGGTCATTCGGGTTCGTTGACCAGTCGTTTGATGGTTGACTAGAGGTGCTTTCAACGCTCGGAATCACCATGAACACTTCACCGAATCACGAACCATCAGAACTTCAGCCAGAGACTTTGGCGATTAGTGCGGGTCGCCCCGACGGTCAGATCTCGATGGCTCCCGTCATGTTTGCGTCGACGACTTACGAGATGAGTTCGCTCGAAGAGGGTCGCAAGATGGCGCACTCAACTAAAGCGGGAAAGTTCTATGGCCGTCATGGCAACCCCACGGTGCAGGCGTTTGAAAGTGCAGTCGCCGAACTTGAAGGTGCTGAAGCGGCGCGGGCCTATGCGTCAGGTATGGGCGCAATCGCTGGTGTCATTCTTGGTTTGTGTTCAAAGGGTGATCACATCGTTGCGCAGAAGCAGTTGTATGGCGGCACGATGCAGTTGCTCGCCGGCGTGTGTCCGCGATTCGGCATTGATGTCACATTTGTTGACGGCACGAAGCTCGGTGCATTTGCTGAAGCGGTGATTCCTGGTCGCACGATGATGGTGTTTGCTGAAACGCCAGCGAATCCGTTGCTTGACATCGTTGATCTTGATGACTTGGGTTCAATCAAAGGCCCAATAACTGTTGTGGATTCGACGTTGTCAACACCACTTGGTTCGCGTCCACTTGACCACGGTGTCAATTTGGTTTTGCACTCAGCAACTAAGGCGATGGCGGGTCATAACGATGCAACTCTTGGTGTTGTTGCGGGTGAATGTGATCTCATTGATGCGTTGTGGGGCTTTGCGGTTTTGCAAGGTGCATGTGCTTCGCCGTTTGATGCATTGAATGGTTTGCGTGGTTTGCGCACACTTGGTCCACGCTTGCGTCAACAAGGTGCGAACGCTGCTGCGATTGGCAGCGCCCTTGAAGCGCACCCAGCCGTTATTTCAGTACGTCATCCAGGACTTGAATCTCATCCGCAGTTTGCATTGGCATCGCGTCAGTACCGCATGCATGGCGGCGTGTTGTCATTTGAATTGTCAGGTGGCCTTGAAGCCGGTGCCAAGTTCGTGCGATCGGTGAAGTTGTGTCATGCCGCAACATCAATGGGTGGTCCCGAGACTCTGGTGACGCATCCGGCTTCAACAACTCATGCCGGAATGACTCTAGAAGAACTTGCCGACAGCGGGATTACTCCGGGAACAGTGCGGATGAGTTGTGGTCTTGAGCATCCCGATGATCTGATCGCCGACGTTCTGCAGGCGCTCGCCTAAACACCCGCTCAAACATTGCTCTTGGCATACGAACATATGTTCGCTAGCCTGTCGACATGGGGTCGACATGGGGAATGCAGGGACCAACCACTTGGTCTGAACTGGAAGGTCGTTTATCGGGCCGAAAACCCCAGTCGTCATCGCAATCTTCGTCAGCCCATTCTTCGCCGCCGGTCGTTCGGCTGGCCCGCGACCCGCTAGTTACGCCCGAACCTGATCGCACGCCCACTGGTGGCACACCTCGGCCTGTTGTGCCGTAT
>LFFB01000007.1 GCA_001510335.1 Actinobacteria bacterium casp-actino2
GACTCACGCTCACGAAGTTGGCGAGACCTTCGCGGTGGCCTGCACTGAAGGTGGAGAAATACGCGTCACCGTTACTCAGACTGGCCTACCACTTGGGCTCATCGCCGTTGGCTATCTCTTTGAAGCATTTGACCATGAGCAGAATTCAGCAGGACGCATCTGGATTGAGCCCCATCAACCAACGAAAGCAACTGCTGAAACTTTAGGCACGGTTGATGTCGCGGTGTTACCAACGCAATCAGTTGTCGCCGTAGTTCTGCCAGTGACCGCCGGACCAAAGAAGTCTGCACAAGCTGCGAAGCTCGCAAACGCTCGGGCTTTAGTAGCAACGGCAACTCAACCACAGCGTGATATGAAGCTTTGGCAAAAGGCTTTGTATTACGTGAACGGCAGCAACGCCCACGCGCACAATCAACTCGTTGGCACCAACACTCAGTTCATTGAACTACGAACTGGCGACTGGCTCGATGTGAAGTCAGGTCGCTAGGTATTTACTGAATGCGCAACGTGTAAACGGGCGTGTCATCAGGACGATTAGGCAAAGTTACGGAGTTACCTTCACGCTTCAGTTGCGCATGGTGTCCAAGCAATTTCACATCGCCCTTTGGCAATCCGTCAATCGTGATTTTCGCAGTTAACGGACGACCAATGACCATGGCGTAAGTTGCTCCATCTGCACCCTTGGTCAAACGCACCACGAGTCCTTCATCGGTTGACAACGTTGAAACCTCATGGGGTCGACTGCCGTAGATTGCGTCACCATTGACTGACAACCACTGACCCATCGCCAGCAAACGCAATTGCTGAGCCCACGGGATCTCGCCACCTGGCATTGCGCCGTAGTTCAACAATAGGTTTCCACCGTCAGCCACAATGTTGACGAACATCGTGATGAGTGCAGGAATCGACAAATATGTTGAGTCATCTTCATCTTGCGTGTAACCAAAGCTGGTTCCAATTCCGCGCGTGACTTCGTACATCTTTTTTGGTCCCGCGGCTTTGGTTGTGTATTCAGGAGTTCCAAAGTCGGCGTGACTGGTCCCCTGCATCACACCAATGAAGTCAAAGCGATCATTAACGACACCCTCAGGATTGCCGTTGTAGAAATCAGCCATTAACTGCGCAGCACCTTCGCCGAATCGTGGATAACCAATGTCGTTCCACAAAACATCAGGGTTGTACTTACGAATCAATTCGTGCCAGTGGGCTTCGGCATACGCGTGATAGGTATCATCTTGTGGAATCGCTGCGTACAAAGTCGCCCAACTCTTGATGCCGAGACCTTGGAAGGTCCAGTCAATTCCACCGGAGTAATACACACCGAAACGAAGTCCAGCGTTACGGGCAGCATCAGCACACTCTTGAACAAGATCACGTTGCGACGACCATTTCTCACCATGAGTCGGGTTGGGTGTTTCTGATGGCCACATCAAAACGCCATCGTGGTGCTTGGTGACCATCACGCAATACTTCGCGCCTGACGCTGCGAGTAATTGCTCCCAACGCTTGGAGTCCCATCCCTTCGCCGCTTCAAAAAAGATGTTGACAAAAGTTGAATAGTCGCAATCGCCCCACACTTTCTCGTGATAGAGGGCTGCAGGTGAACCAGGAATATTGATGGAGTTCTGATACCACTCGGCATACGGCGTATGGCTGAATGCCATCTCTTCGCCTTCTTCACGAGCAAGAGTGAATGGATCTTTGCCTAACGGCGCGAATGCTGGAACCGATCCCACCGTCCAGTGCGAGAAGATGCCGAACTTGGCATCTTGAAACCACTCCGGAACTTCGTGTTGCGATAGCGACGCGAAGGTTGGCTCATACTTCGTCATATTGCCCCCAATATCTATTGTCCAAGATACGGACAAAAAAACACTACTCCGATGGGGCTGTTTGCTAAGAGTCCTGCGCAGAGAGTCTTTCTTCGGTGCGACGCACCAGGTTTTCACGCTCGGCCGCCGTAAGAGGCCGGGAGGTCCGAATATTGAGTTCAATTTGATCAACACCGGCGATCGGCGTGGCGGTTGTGATGTCGTCGACGAGCAAGACCTCGGTGAGGTGTTCAGAACCAGCAAGTTCACGAATGGTCTCAGCAGCCTTCAGTGCTGCTTCGCCACGTTCGGCATCAATCGGCAACTGAATAGCAATCTTTGTGGCCACTGGTTCTTGGCTAATGTTGCGTACCGAAATTAAGGCGATGTGCGGAAGGTGAACAGTGCTGTAGCCATCACGAACTCGAGTCGATACGAGCCCTACATGTTCAACAATTCCTCGTACGCCATTCGGGAAGGCTCCGCTGATTTCAACTTCATCACCAACCCCATATCGATCCTCTAACAGAACCGACAGTCCAGTGAGATAGTCATTAACTTTCTGCGATGCTCCGTACGCGATACCTGCCCCAAGGAAGCCCGCACTCGAAAGCACAAGAGGACCATTGAGTTCCAAAATATGAAAGATCGCTATTAAAACACCAACCCAAATCACGACAGCCAGTAGATGATGCAACATCCGTGACACCGCATCCACCCGTTGTCGTCGGCGATTCTCGCCCACCTCACCTTGCTCTAGTTCTTCGTAACGGGCCCGTGTACGCCACCACTGTGAGGGACGGGCGATACTTCGCTGAGCGATGTAACGCACCAATCGGCGAATAATCACATGCGATAAGCGCGTCACAATAAAGGCCCCAATAACAACAAGTAAAACGAGCAACGGCTGAGAAATCGCTTCGCGAGCCGTTGCTGGTTGATCCGGAGTTGGGTTGAGAGTTGAAATGAATTGAAACAACATGACCTCCTCAGTGTGCCGTCGTTTCTATGCTTTCCCTGTTTGCGACACTATTCCGTGTATCCATTCAGGTAGTTCATTGATACTTTTTAGTTCGCCAAACCGCTGACTCACTGGCGGATGTTCGGCCTTTTCTAGTTCCCACAAGAACTGATACGGAATGTGGACCGCATGTCCACCCAATTCAAGAATCGGCAAAATGTCACTCTTCACCGAATTGCCAACCATGCACACTCTTTCGGGTTGCACAGAAATATCTCGAAAAACTTTGGTGTAGGTTGCGACATCTTTCTCCAAAACGATCTCCACATGATCAAACAGATGATCCAGTCCACTTGATGTGACCTTCCGAGTCTGGTGTACCAGATCACCCTTCGTAATCAAGATGAGACGATGGTGTTGAGCGAGTTCTTGTAAAACTTCAGGAACCCCATCGAGTAAGCGGACTGGTGCCAGTAACAAATCTCGCGTGAGGTGTATAAGCTGAGCCAATACGTCTGTTGAAACTTGACCTTGACTGATCGTGATCGCTGCTTCAACCATGGAGAGCCCAAAGGCCTTCACGCCATATCCATAGGTATGCAGATTGGCTCGTTCAGTTGCTGTCAACGCAGCTTTGATATCAATCCCCGTTGGTGCAAACGGTGCAAGCAATTCATAGAACGCCATTTCTGTGGCATGAAACCCATCTTCACTGTGCCACAGGGTGTCATCGGCATCAAAGGCCAAGCAATCAAAAGTAGCCATAGACATTTATTCTTCTAGAGTGCAATGAGTGAAGCGAGACAATTTGACCTGTGAAACATATTTTTACAGTAGAAATATTACACAGAGGCAATGACCCGGTCTGCAACAGGGATTTACAGTCGGTCGCCTCGAGGAATATTTACCGATCTCGTAACTCAACGATGAATTGCATTGAGATAGTTGTAAACAGTAATTCGTGAAACGCCCATTGCATCAGCGACATCTTCGACAGCACGCCGCAAGGTAAACGCTCCTCGTTCATCGAGCAGTCGAATCGCGAGTTGCTTTTGTTCACGATTCATGTTGGGTAGTTGCTGACCCATTTCGCGCTCCACTGAGTCAATCAAACGCGCAAGCGCGCCATGAAGATCGGGAAGACGAACCGCTGCGATTAATTCACCTTCAAATACGAGTGGAATATCGGCAGCCTCAATTTGAGTCGCATCAATCACTGAACATCCGAGTGCATCAATAAGGGGTTGCAACGTCGCAAGTACTTGATGATTGATATCAAGTGGCGTTTGACTGATCTCAGAAGAAGTCATGGCTGGACCTTTTCCATATGCAATGTCACATGGGTCGCGCCATGCGCGTAAGCATCGCGAACTAAGTCGCTGACAGCAATTGCCGCTATGTGTTCATCAGCATCGAACTCGGTCGCGAACGGGCCGAACTCAACATTGATTCCATGCGCTTCAACCGCCGCCACCGCGGCGAGTACGTGAGGTCCAGGCTGACCCTCAACAAACGGCTCAATAGTGAACTCAACGCGCAGCACGCCAATATCGTAATCGGTCGGGCGCCGTATCGCCTCAGGGCATGCCCATCACCCGACGAAGTTCGTTAGCCCGCATTAAACAATCTCGCCCGGCTAGGTCAAAGGCTTCCCCCAAGCGACTGAGGGCGGTTCGAAACGAGGCCTGCCAATCTTGTTCAAATGCTTGACGGGCCGGCCCATTCCAATTCGTTGAAGCCAAAGCCGAATTGACGACTGCAACCAAAGCCTCAATATCGGCTCGCTGACGACTCAAGGTGTGACCGAGTGAAATGAGTTGATCGGGGTCGGCTCCGATCATGCCTCCGGCGGTGAATTGCGACATTTGACATCCCTTCTCATTTACCCGTGACTTTCACGGTCACACATCGTGGGCACAGCCTCGTCAACGGCGGTGATCAAAAATCAATCAAAGGGAGAAGTAAAGCCAAACTGTCAGGAAGAAAGTTTTCGCGGCGCAACAAGTCATCAAGACCATCACGATGCACCCACCAAGCCTCAACCACTTCACCGTCATCAAATGTGAACGGCCCTTGAGTCGTCACCACATAGCAACGCGCCATCAGACTGACCTGATCGTCTTCATACGACCGAGACGTCACTGGATCAAGTTCAATCAAATCAACCTCTTTGATCCCGACTTCTTCAGCAAGTTCGCGCCGAGCCGCTTCAAGGTAGGGCTCGCCAGCGCCAACAACTCCGCCCACCGCGATATCACACCAACTCGGCCAAATGTCTTTTTGAGGTGATCGGCGATGGACTAATAGTCGGCCCGCTCCATCAAGGATCGCAATGAAGACAGCACGATGGCGCAGACGGTCGGCGCGCATGACTCGCCGTGGCACGGTTTGAATGATCTGATCTGACTCGTCCACCACATCCACAAGTTCTTCACCAGCATTCAGACCCACTCGTATTACCTACCACACAAATCAGCGGTGACCCACAGGTCTACGATACGCATATGGCTGATCCCACCGATATCTCCACTTTGACCGCGGAGTCACTTGACCTTCTTGATGACACCATCGCTCTGCGCCGTCGATTACACGAGTGGCCCGAACTCGGCAATCACCTACCGAAAACTCGTGAGGAAGTTTTAGCGGCTCTTGAAGGTCTGCCACTCGGAATCAAACTTCATGAAACGACTTCGGGAATTGTCGCTTCGCTTGAAGGTACCCGCCCCGGCCCAACTGTGCTGTTGCGCGGTGACATGGATGCATTGCCGATGCCTGAAGACACCGGCGTAGATTTCAGTTCACGAGTTGAAAATGTGATGCACGCATGTGGACACGACACGCACACCGCAATGTTGGTTGGCGCTGCTCGTTTGCTTTCGTCACATCGCGATCAATTACAAGGCCGCGTCGTGTTTATGTTTCAGCCTGGCGAAGAAGGTCACGCTGGCGCGCGCTTCATGCTTGAGGAAGGTCTGCTTGATGTTGGTCCACTTTCAGACGGATCGGTATCTGAAGTCACTGGTGCATTTGCGATTCATACCACTTCATCTCTGCCCACCGGATTTGTTAGTACAAGAGGCGGACCTATTATGGCTTCGAGTGACACATTGGCAATTCGTGTGATTGGTCGTGGTGGACACGGAAGTGAACCATTCCGAACTCTTGATCCGATTCCGGCAGCCTGTGAAATTGTTGGTGCATTGCAGTCATTGATGACACGCCGGATCAATGTTTTTAACCCTGGTGTCTTGACGGTGACACAAGTACATGCCGGGACTGCATTCAACGTCATTCCCGAATTCGCCGAGGTGTTCGGCACGATTCGGGCAATCAGCGAAACAACGCGTCGCATGATTCATGATGGTGTACGCCGCGTGGCTGAAGGAATCGCAGCAGCACACGGACTCGAGGTCACCGTTGAACTGACAGATGGCTACGACGTCACTGTCAATAGCCCCACCTATGCAAACACCGCTGGAAATATCGCCAAAGAAATTATTGGTAGCGATCGCTTTATTGAATTGCCCAACCCAGTCATGGGTGCGGAAGATTTTGGCTATGTACTCAACCATGTACCTGGTGCAATGGTTTTCTTGGGTGCAACTCCACACGACCGGAATCTTGCAACTGCCGCACCTAATCACTCGAACCGCGTGTTCTACGACGAAGAGTGCATGAGCACTGGTATTTCGATTTATAGCGCCGTGGCGCTTCGACATCTCTCAGGAGTTTGAACTCGGACCTGCGGGATAGCGGGCATCACCAAGCACCATTTCCATTGCGGGTTCAATGTTTGGTCCACGTCGCAAGTGGTGACCACCGTCGGCACTAATGCATGTGCCCGTGATCCACGAACTTTCATCGCCCAATAAGAAGCGCACAAGTTTGCCAATGTCTTCAGTGCTGCCAACACGACCCAACGGCATTTGTTCCAAGTAGTCATTCAAGATCACATCGAGGGTCATGATGCCTTCAGTTGCATCGGTCGGTACGAGTCCGGGTCGAACTGCGTTCGCGCGAATGTTTCGACAACCAAGTTCATCGGCCGTCTGACGGATCAACATCTCGAGTCCGGCTTTCGACACGTCATATGGAGTCATGAAGCGGTGTGTCACTGGACCAGCGATTGAAGAGATTGCAACTATTGAGCCACCACCTTGAGCAGCAAGATGACTCACCGAATGTTTGATCGTCAGAAAAGCACCGGTGAGATTTGTGCCAAGAATTCCGTTCCAGTCATCAAGCGATGTCAAGTGAATTGGGCCACCACCGCCGTACCCGGCATTGGCAACCACCATCGTGAATTTGCCAGCGTTGTTCGCCACCGTGCAGGCATTGGCAACACTCTCTTCACTGGTGACATCGCAGGCAACTGTGAGCACCTGTGCACCACCCTCTGCGATCGAACGCAATTCTGCAGCCGAGGCTTCAAGGCGCTCCACATTGCGAGCGGCCAACATGACGGTCGCGCCATCTTGGACGAGTTCGCGGGCGCAACCAAGTCCGATGCCCGAGCCTCCTCCAGTAATGAGTGCGACTTGACCTAACAGTGGGTGGGGATTGCGCGTCGAAGACATGCAGAGATCGTGTCACATTCGCCCCAGCTGCTGGCAAGCGACCCACGTAACAATGTGGTGAAAAAGAGAAAACAGAAAAGGCGGCTTTTGCGGTTACCTATTTTCGTATTACAATATTCTGAAGTTCATATCCACCCTTCCGCCTTTAAACATGGGCAGTCAGTTTCAGATATTCAACACGGCCTCAACTTCTCTCGCCATCACTTCCGTATTGAGGACTCTTACGAACCGGCGCGAATTTTGATCATTGGACCAGATACACATGGAAATTTTCTTGAACTCATCGGGATCGTTACCAACAAAGATGAACTGCTCATCATTCATTCAATGTTCCTTCGTCAACAATTTCATCCTCTCCTAGAAAGATAACCAGCCATGAAGAAAACAAATCCTCACTATGTGCTTAAGAGTGGCCGAGTTATCAACGATGACAAAATAGAAAAGTTGTCAGCCAAAATCGAGCACGAACAATTTGACCTTTCGCAGATCAAACGACTCAGAGGTCGTCCTCGACTTGGAAAAGACCCTTCAGTCATTATTCCGGTCAGACTCGATACAGATTTGGTTGACGAATTGGATCTTCGAGTGCACGATTCAGGTCAAACCCGCAGTGAGGTTATTCGACTCGCATTGAAGCGCTACCTAGCGTCATAGAGCAAACAATTTGTTGAGCATTCGCTACTTCTGCTCCTAACAAGGCATCATAGAAAGATGGATCAGCAAACTTCTCCGCTCTCAGGAATTCGAGTCCTTGACTTGACGCGAGTTCTTGCTGGTCCACATTGCGGTCGTATGTTGTGCGATTACGGCGCTGAAGTCATCAAAGTAGAACCACCCGACGGCGACCTCACTCGATTCTCGAGTCCACGGGTCGGATCGCTTGCGACGTACTTCATTCAACAAAATGCCGGCAAGAAATGCATCAGTCTTGATTTGTCGACATCAGAAGGGGCCGACATCTTTCGCCGTCTCGCGGCAGAGAGCGATGTTGTTCTTGAGAACTATCGTGCCGGCGTCATGGATCGACTCGGTCTCGGTTACGAAACACTGGCAAAGATCAACCCACGACTGATCTATGCCTCAATCAGTGGTTACGGAGCTGATGGACCGTGGGTACATCGGCGGGCCTATGCAACAGTGATTGGCGCCGAAAGCGGAATGACACGCATGCAGGGCGACGCACGTGGTGGCGATTATTCCAATGATCCTTGGTCGCACGCTGACACCTACACTGCCCTTGAGATGACGACGGCAATTCTTGCTGCGCTGTTTCAACGCCAACGTTCAGGACAAGGTGAACGCATTGATGTCTCAATGGCCGAAACAATGTTGTACATCAACGAACATGTGCACGATGAGTTGTATGACGGAGTCGTTGATCCCAACTGGATTCGATCATTCCAACCCGGCGACTATCCCATCATGCAAGTTGCCGATGGCAGCACGGTTGTCATTAGTGGCCACCCTGCCGAACGCGGAACTTTTGAAATCATCGTGAACACGATGGATCGACCTAAACTTTTAACCGATCCTCGATTTGCTGATGTGCAGACGCGCCTTCGCAACTTGGGTGCACTGCAAGATGAAATGCGAAATTGGGCAATGACCTTGCCAAACGCGCAAGCCTTCGAAGATCACTGTGCCCAATTTGGATTAGCCGTTGGGATCATGCGCAGCGTTCGAGAATTAGCGGAAAGTGAGTGGGCGACAGCGCGAGGTGCGATCACCAGAGTTCCCGACCGAGTAGGTGGCGAAGTCCGTATTCCAAATGCCCCGTGGCACTTTGCGAATAGCCATGTCGGAACTTCTGGCGAGCCGCGCTATCGCGGTGAGGATAATCGCAACGTGCTTCGCGACATCTTGAATATGGGTGACGACGAAATCAGCGCTCTTGAGACAAATAACGTCCTGTCAAGCCGTATACCGAAAAAACCTTAAGCATCAATCCCTGTTGGTTGCTGAATCACGTCGGTTCCCATAAATCGCACCATTGGTGGCAACGTCCGTGCCAAGACCGGTCCGGTCAAAATGACAAACAGAATTGTGCCGATTCCAATTTGTCCGCCGAGCAATATGCCAGCAGTAACGACTGCACCTTCAATGCCCCATCGTCCAACTTGCATACTTAAACCTTTGTCATTGAGGCCAAGCATCAGAAGCTCCATTGGGCCAGTACCGAGCGTTGTCGCGACTCCCACAGAAATCGCGGAATACAACAATGCCATTCCTACAACCATCATCACTACGCGCCAAATCATCAGTTCTGGTTCGGGCATCAGTGGCAAAACAATGTTCACCACCTGACCAACTAAAACGGTTCCTATCAAAGTTCCCCAATTTGGTGGACGCTTGACTGCAATTGCAAACAGAGTGAAGAGCGCGCCGCTAATCCAACCCATCGTGCCAACGCCGATATTGAGTTGCTTTGCTCCACCAGTTGAGAGCACATCAGCCGGCGCAACTCCAAGGTGAGCTGACACCATCATGGAGATACCAGTACCGAGCATCACGATGGCAAGCAACAAAGCGGCCGCACGAAAACGAAACGATTTCTTTTCAGTTGTCGTTTCGTGTTGAGTCACCCAACCACACTAGGTGCTCTCCCACAACATCCATTGTGATTCTGGTGTTGATTTAGTTGGCATATCCAAATAAAACGACACCGAAATCACAAATGAGTTAGATCTTTTTGGGGGGACGAGGGAAGAAAGGACTCGTTCGGGCAATATAAGCGTCATAACCTTCACGGCGCTTCTTCAATGACTTCTCTAACAAAGTCACACCACTCACACGACGCAAGAAATATGTCATGACCGCGGCCCCGATAAAGCCCCAGGCTCCACTTCCTGTTTCGGCGGCAACAATCGCGATTCCCCACCATACACATGAATCACCGAAATAATTTGGGTGACGAGTGAACTTCCACAGTCCTTGATCCATCACTTTGCAGGCGTTAGACGCATCACCCTTAAAGCGCGCGAGTTGTGCATCGCCAACAACTTCAAAGAACAAACCGATCAAATACACAGCAATTCCTACGAAAGCAATGAATCCGACTTTCGGTGTGGCATCTGATTCACCAATCTGAACCGGCAACGACACAATCCACATCAATGTTCCCTGTAAACCGAAAACAGTTACCAAACTAATGATGGGAAATCGAGGTCCCCAATGTTTACGCATCGCTCGGTAGCGAAAATCCTCACCATGGCCCGAATTGCGCCACAACAAATACAGACCGAGTCGCAAACCCCAAACTGTCGTCATCACAGTCAAGATCCATTGGCGGACGTTGTCACCATCGGCAACGACACGTGAAATCCAAGCCACTAAGACAAAACCAAGCCCCCACACAATGTCGACGATGGACGCATTCTTTTTGATCAAACTAACAATCCAAGTTGTCACCATTAAGGCAACAATTCCTATGGCCGAACTCAACATCACTTCACCCACGATGATTTCTCCCCATCTCATGTCTTGCTTTTAGCGCTTCATCAACTTCGCGATCCATGTGCATCCACTCACTATCTAACCACTTTGTTAACTCGTCGGTGTCAGTGATTGAGTTACCTGGAATTGAAGTACGGTCGACGCGACGCAAATGAAAGCGAATCGGTGCCATGCGAGAAGAAATCGCGCGCAAGATTCCGCCAAAAGTATCAAGACCTTCAAAACCAACGTGCCAGGCGAAGACAACATTGGCACTTGGACTACCTCGCAACATGGCCGCCGCACCAGCCGGTCTCGGAGGTAGCAAATGCTTCATCTCTTGCAAACGATCGGCACGGGCCGAGTCATTGAGAGCGATTTTCTCAATTGCCCGCTTGCGCTTCTTATCATTAGCGCGAGTGCCCTCAGGGAAAATGATCCCAACGGTCGACGCGTCAATATCTGTCACTAACGTTTCAAGTGCCAGTAGCTCGGGCGTTGAGTCAGTTGCGTTGCGATCAAGAAAATGATTGGGCAAACGTTGACCCACGACATCAAGACATGGATCGGCCAAGAGTTCGCGTTTCAACACATACCGCGGATTCATCTGTGCGAGCGTCGTCACGACATAAGCCGAGACCAACGAATCAGCCAAACTCGCGTGGCGGGCAAACATTAAAACCGGTCCAGGTTTCAATGCATCAATGTTTTCAACCTCAACCGAAAAACCACATGTTGCTTTCAATGATCGTAAGAGTCGATCGGCCCACCACCGCTGCAGGGCGTAATGCTTTGGCAAGTTCTTGCTTTGTCCAGTCAGCCAATAAAACGCTGAGCACACAACTCCGACTGTTTCGAGCCAAGCCCAACACACCGCGAACGACAGCAGACGCGCCAATGGAAAACGCCACTTCCAACGGCACGCATCAATCACCAATACGAGTGGCAACCACATGGGTATCGCCACTGTCAAAATCACCGCGCCAAGAATCAGCCCCGTCATGCTGATCAGGCGGCGCTTCATGTCACAAGCGTAGATCTCAGTGGACCCCTACGAGAGACGCAGAACCCGTTAATCATCGGGTCGTTCGGTCAAGATGTGGGTATGAATTCTTCTCGCGCATCCTCGTGGACCCGCTCGCGATCCTTCGCCTTGATAGTTGTTCTCTATCTTGTGGCTGTTGCTGGGTCATTGCTCATCGCGTCAATCATTGGTTCAGACCACCCCGTCAAGGGCCTCATCTGGGGATACGTCGCGTCGGTTGCGTTTTTATACATCGCCAGCCAAATCGTCGGCAATGGTTCAACCTTTGATGCCTGGTGGAGCGTGATGCCCCCAAGTTTTGCCATCTGGTTCTGCATCGTGCTTGATGACCCTGGACTTTTCAGCGACGCTGACCTGCGCCGTCTGGCGGTGGCGGTATGCGCCACGCTGTGGGGCGTACGTCTCACGGCAAACTGGGCCATCGGCTGGACCGGACTCGATCACGAAGACTGGCGTTACAGCATGCTGTACGAGACCGCGCCCATGCCGCGCTGGGCCGTCAGTCTGACCTCGGTTCACCTGTTCCCAATGATCGTGGTCACCTTGGGTTCAATTCCGATGGCCATTGTGGCCTCGCATTCCGATCGAAGTTTTGGAGTACTGGACGGCACTGCGATTGTTGTCGCCCTCACTGGAGTAGCCCTTCAACAGTTCGCCGACCTTGATTTACGCCGTTTCAACCGCACCAAACAACCCGGTGATGTTCTCAATACTGGACTCTGGTCGCGATCACGCCATCCCAACTATTTAGGGGAAATGTGCTGGTGGTGGTCGCTTTTTATCTTCGTCCTTGCCGCCGAACCGGGTTCGTGGTGGGCTGGTGTCGGTGCCTTATCCATGACCGTCATGTTTTTTGCGGCCAGTATCCCAATCGCCGAAAAGCGCAGCGCCGAACGTCGCCCAGGTTGGGAGGCCTATCAGGCCAGCACCCCCATGGTCTTCCCCCGCCTTCGTAAATAGTGTCAAGTTAGTTGGGATGTCAACCGATACAACAGGGTGCTTATTGCGACGACTGTGATTCCGGCCCTTCTGTTGGCCGTCGCTTTGCTCACTGTCGTCAGCATCGCCAACTTGTTACGTCAACACTCACGCACTCAACGACTTGTCGTCAGTTTGCGGTCCGAACAAGAACAGCTCGCCCAAGCCAATGACCGCTTGGCCCATGTTGCCTCCCACGACTCGTTAACTGAACTTCTCAATCGTCACGGAATTATCGAACACCTCGAACGCGCCATCGCCCACAGTCGCGATTCACACAAGATCGCCGTCCTGTTCATGGATGTCGATCGCTTTAAGAGCATCAACGATTCACTTGGTCACGGGGCGGGCGATCAACTTCTGCAAGTGATGGGACGCCGTATTCGCACAGTGATGCCATCTGGTTGTGTTGCCGGACGTCTCGGCGGTGATGAGTTCGTCATTGTGATTGACGAGGCATCGGACATATCTCGAGTTTCCGACATTGCACATCGTCTCGCTCAGGTCATGAGTGAACCCCTTGAACTCAGTGGTCGCCTTGTACGAATTTCAGTCAGCATTGGCGTAGCAATCGGACCCGACGCCAATGACACCGCAAGTGAACTCATCGGCTTTGCCAACGTTGCTCTACATCGCGCCAAAGACGCCGGTCGTGATCGTATTGAGATCTTCACTTCAGATATTCGCGTTGAAATGCAACGACGCGCTGCTGAAGAACGTTCACTTCGTCTTGCTATTGATGCCGGCGATGTTGTTCCATTCTTTCAACCAGAGTTTGATGCCAACACTGGCCAAATAATTGGCACTGAAATTTTGGCGCGATGGATTCGACGCGACGGATCTATCACGAGTGCAGGTGCGATGCTCACGATGGCCGAAGACGCCAGCACACTTGAACGACTGACATCAGTCATCATGCAACAATCACGGCCCGTGATTCGTCGCTTGGTGGCACTCGGGCTCCCAACCGGATTTCGATTCCGCGTCAACTTGCCCCACCGTTGTACTCCACGCGCGTGGCGTGATGGCCAAGTGGCCTCTTACTTCACAGGTATTGATCCGAGCATGTTGACACTTGATGTCTACGAGACTGCGATGTTCAGCGATCTCGTTGGAGCTGCTGGGGTGCTGACCGAGATGCGTCAACTCGGCGCTCGCGTTTGTCTGGAGGATGCCGGCCGCGGTGGTGGGTCTTTGTCAATGTTGCGCTCACTTCCACTTGATGAAGTACGCGTCGATCGTCTTCATGTTGACGCTCTCACGTCTCATGCCAGCGATCGCGCTGTTGTTCGCGCCATGGTCAATTTGGCAAAAGACCTCGGTATCAGCATTTCTGCTGACGGGGTTGAAAGCGGAGCCCAGGCCGATGCGCTTCTTGCACTTGGGTGTACGACTCATCAGGGGCACCTCTACTCACCAGCGATTACCGCATCAGCACTTGAGGACATGATCTTAAAAATAACCGCAGACCGCGCTACTGACGGTCTGATGGCGTAGCGTTTCCCATTCGTGTAGCCGAAAAAACTTGGGATCATATGGATGCTCATCAGCGCAAGTGCGTATTCGATGTTCACCATCTTCGGCAAAACCGTTCTCAAAGAACTTGACGCCATTGACGTTCTTCTGTGGCGTTTCTTCATCGCTGTTCCGGTCGCGTGGATTTTTACTGTCGTACGCCACCGACGTGGTGGTCCCAGCCCATTTTCGGTGGCCTGGAAACCACGGTTCGCAGCCGGCTTAGTTTTCGGTTCAGTTTCATGGTTGGGTTTTACAGCCCTTGACCGCATGCCTGGTGCGTTATACATCGTCATCATTTACACCTATCCAGCTATGGTCGCAGTTGGTGCATCGCTGTTGGGAAGATCAGCATCAAAACATGTGTGGATTGCAGTTGCAATCACTCTCGTAGGTATCGCACTCACGGTTCCCGAAGTTCTTGATGGTGCTGGTGGCGCGACAATACTTGGACTCATTCTCACTCTTGGTAATGCTGTGATGTACGCGGCGTACATGATCTTGAGTGAACGCCTCGTGAGAGGAGATCAAGCCTGCGACGGACTCGTGGCATCCGCATGGAGTTTGACAGGTTCTTTGGTCTTTGCAGTTGTCATTGCAATCTTCAAATGGCCACCCGATTTCCCCGCCACTTTCAACGGCGCGAGTTCAATGGTTGGTCTCGCTTTAATCAGCACAGTTATTGCCAGTATGGGATTTTTCTTAGGAGTTCGTCATCTCGGTCCGGCGTCAGCCGCGCTTGTCGCAACCACCGAACCAGTTCTCACGTTAATTTGGGTTGTTCTCATTCTCGGAGATTCGCTCAAAGCAATTCAGTTACTTGGTGCTGCCCTCGTGATTATTGGTGTGGTGTGGTCGCAACATACTCCTCCTGAAATAGTCAACAACAAAAACACCGACGCTCATCCAACGAGCGCCTGAAGTTCATCTACACTCACAGCCACAAAAGTGCTCGTTGTATACGACGGCAAAGTTCCGCCAGTACCGCTATTGGATGTCCACGAGATCTCCCAATCAACGGAAACGACGCCAACGAATACTCCCCCGTTTCGACTGATCGACGAATGTTGATAGGTGTACATACAAGGGGACGATGCTTCGTCTCCAAAAGCGACACTCCATTCAAAACCTGGCCCATCACACTCCATCGAACCAACAAGTCCGCCGTTGGCTGTTCCATCATCTTGAGAGATGAATCGCAGTCGCACCGGAGTTGCGGTCGTACGTGCCCATGCCGAGCCAAATACTGTTGGCACCCAAGCCATCGCGGTCACCGGACGCCACCAATTCGTAGCAGCCCAGATCCACATTCCAACATTGACAACAACATTGTCAATGGGTGGAGCAGTCATGACCGATGGTTGAGGCAATCGGCCACGAACCAAGATGGCGGCATTCTGCGCCAATTGGGCAGTTGATGGTCGAGGAATCCAGGCCAATGTTATCTGACCATCAGGTGTGTGTCGTTGGTACAAGTCGTAACGAATGGAACCAACCGGTTTGCTGATTCCAGTTGTTGCACCGATGCCACTGTCGTAGATGATCGCCGGCACCCAACGAAAACCAAATGAGTCCTGCCCTGATCCGCCTGGTGGTGATGAAGTTTGAATACCAGCCCAAATGGTGTCACCGGTGGTTCCCCCACTGCCAACTGGTGCATCAGTGGCTAAAACCTGACGATGAACATCAGCACACATCATCACAACCAGTGAAACAAGAAGGCCCAGCACACTCATGCGTCGAAGCCGCATAGATCCTCCTCGGTTGTCCAACGAGTGGGAGTTCCTTTATTCCATAGCCATTGACCCTCAACTTTGGTCAATGTAAATGTCACCAACGAACTCATCATGGAGTCGTCAAAGATGATGTCGCCATCAACTAATACGACATCATCGGTAATGCAGGTGTACACGAGGGCCTTTGATGGCGACAGGGACTCTGTCTTGTCGATTCGGTAGCGAATTTCTCCACCGCCCGTTGCAGTGATTCGGGCACTTCGACGAGTGGTGATGAGTTCCGTGAGGTCGTTGTAGATCGGACTATTTACTTCGGTAAATGTTGCAACATCGCACGAATACGGCTGACGCCCGCATTCAATACGCGCTTGCATCAGTGCGGCAAAGGCACTCTCTAGATCATCGGCGGCGGTCGGTGGCGGATCACTCATATTTTCCGCGGCCACTGGATTGCTTGGATGGATGACCGCTGTTGGCACCACTGCGGTGTCTGGAGAATCAGTTTCAATCAGTTGACCAATCACGTCACCCGAAGTCCCGCCGCACGCCCCGAAAAGCAACATTGCTCCAAAGAGCCATTGTTTCTTCATCAATTTTCCTTTCATAGTGACACAGTGGGATTTCTGAACCTCCCAACGGTGTCGGTTGCAATGAAGAGTGACGAAGAAAAAACAGACGATCTATAGGTCAAATGAACTAGTCATGACCTCAATCGATTCACATTCGTGCATGTCTGACGGCCTTGACAAAATCTGTAAAACTCTTACCATGGCTTCACCAATTTCACGTCGGATGTTTTTTGCCCTCAGTGCCTCGGTCGTCGTGGTCGCTTGCTCAAAGGATGAAAAGTCGGCAGATACGCAACCAGGGACATCAACTACTTCTGCTCCGACCACCAGTCCGGTTCCACAGGTAGCACTATCGGGTGATCCGTTCACTCTTGGCGTTGCTTCAGGAGACCCCACAACCGAGTCGGTGATCTTGTGGACGCGGCTAGCGATTGATGCCCTCAACGGCGGTGGCATGCCTGACGAAAACATTGATGTGCTTTGGGAAGTCTCAAGCACTGATCAATTCACCGACATCATTGCTTCTGGTGTTGCGACCGCCGAAACAAGATTTGGTCACGCAATTCATGTCGATGTTCCGCTGCCCACTCAACAAAGTGTTGTTTCATATCGGTTCCGAGTGGGCGACTACACGAGTCCCGTTGGTCAAACACGACTAGCAGCACCCGCTGATTCAGTTGAGCCAGTACGCATTGCCACGGCATCGTGCCAGAACTACACCGCTGGTTATTACACCGCGTATCACGACATGGTGCAAGAGGCGCCGGATTTGGTTGTTTTCCTTGGCGACTACATCTACGAAGGTGGTGTCGGAACTCTCGGCGACAATACGGTTCGTCTTCATAACAGCGAAGAAATCACTGACATCAACGCGTACCGAAATCGGTACGGACTGTACAAAAGTGATCCTCTTTTGCAGGCTGCTCACGCTGTTTGTCCTTGGGTCGTTACTTGGGACGACCATGAAGTGGAGAACAACTACGCCAACTTAAATCCCCAAGACGCCACTGACACGGCTGGGTTTGCTGAACGTCGCGCCGCGGCTTACCAAGTTTGGTGGGAACATATGCCGGTTCGACTTGCCCCGCCCGTTGACCAAGACCTCACCATTTACCGTCAGGTCAAGTGGGGTGGACTTGTCAACATGCTTGTTCTTGATAGTCGTCAATATCGCGACGATCAAGCCTGTGGAGATACCATTCTGCAAGTTACGCCCGCTTGTGAAGAAGCTCTGCTCCCCGACCGAACCATTCTCGGCACACAACAAGAAACATGGGTTGCCGACAACGTGGTGAGTGATTCCACATGGACCGTCCTCGCCAACCAAACCGTCATGACCGATATCAGACTCGGTGCAGCGATTCTGAATTACGACCAGTGGGATGGTTATGCCCCATCACGCGATCGACTACTTGAAACCGTTGCCACGGCTCAGGCGAAAAATCTCATCGTACTCACCGGCGATATTCATCTGGGAGGCGTTGGCCAACTGACAACCACATCTGATCCAGAGACTCCACGAGGTATTGAGTTTGTCGCGACATCAATCTCATCAAGTGGCAGCGTCAACGCAGCAACCGAAGCCCTCTTTGTCTCTTTAACCAACATCATTGATGCCGAGGCACAACATCGTGGTTACATTTTGCACACCGTCACCGCTGATTCGTGGACTGCCGATTACCGCATTGTTGATAATGCGTTAGTAGAGGGTTCGACAGTTTCGACGTGGAAAACTTTCAAGGTGACTGCGGGTTCCCCTGAAGTCATTGAAGTCTGATTTCAGCCCTGTACAACGCAATCAATTACCTTATCGACAATTGCCGTACCTTCGTCTGAGAGACCAATAGCGGTGGTCTCAAGAGTTCCATTAATCAATCCATCCAAGTTCTCGGTCAGAAGATTCACATCTGCATCACTTAATTCTGAAAGGACTTTGTCGAGGCAGTCTGCGTCTACTTCAATACCTTGATCGCCAGCCGACTTAATGAGTTCTTGTGCAATAACTTCAGCGCCATTGGAGTTACCGCCATCGTCGTCACCACATGACGAAAAGCCCACGATTGCAATTGCTGATACCACTAATCCGACAAACTTTTTCACTTCCGGCTCCTGGCAAATCATCACTTGACGTTCAAATGCGTGCCAAACCCTAGTCATCTAGGCCGAAGCTAAAACGGATTTCTCTTGCTTGGCCAGTTCTTTTGCGTGCCGCTTTTGCGCAACTTGCATTCGAATACCACCGGCGATTCCTTCGGGATTGGCAATCGCAGTGACAATCAACAACACTCCACCTATGAGTGCCTCCCAACGACCAAATGAACCGAACACTTGATTCATCGAATAAAAAGCAACTCCTGATGCTGCCGTGACACCGGCAGTCACTGCTCCGCTGACGCTTGTGATACCACCGAGATAGGCGAACGATAACGCTGTCAGCGACGCAATGGTTCCGTACGACAGATCGGACACGGCACCGAATCGATAAGCAATCAGGGAACCACCCATACCGGCGATAAAGGCCGACAACCCGAACATCATCATCTTCACATGGGTGTTGTTGATGCCAACAGCTGCTGCCGCCCTTTCATTGCTACGAACTGCCAACATCACTCGACCCGATCCACTGCGACGAATGTTGGCCACCATCAGACACAAAACCGTCAGAACCGCCAAAAGGAAAAAGGCAAACACGGGTCGCGATGTCTTATTTCCGTACACCAACCCTAAGTTCCAATCACCCAACGATGGATTGGGAATTTTTGGTCCTCCAGTAGCCATGCTGCCGATTACCCACGGATGCTTAAAGACAAATTCGGCAATGGTCACTCCGCCGGCCAGGGTCACGATCGCCAAGTTGGTACCACGTACCCTCAGGGCCGGTAGACCAACCAAAACCCCGAACACCATGGCACCAAGCGCCGCAAGAATAGGAGCGATCGGAAAGGGGATTCCGTAATTGGTCGCCAATTTTGACAACGCGAATCCGCCAATACCAGCAAAAGCCATTTGAGCAAGAGAAGTCTGACCACCAAAACCGATCAAGACGACGAAAGACAATGCCAAGACCGCCGCGATCAACGAACTCATAATGGCGGCGCGCCACAACGGTCCAAGGAAAAGAATGCCCGCTGACGCAATCAGAATGGGTACTCCCACTGAAAACCACGTGACATTGGCTGGCGGAACGTACGGCAGTTTCCAGCCACCAACCGCTCCACGTTCGGGCAGACGCTCACCCGACACAATCATGGTGACGATGATGACCATAAACGGCAAACCCTCGCGCATTCCATACTGAGGCCACCAACTAAAATCAAGTTGCATCTTGGTGAATGTGCTCTGCACCATTCCGATGGCAACACCCGTTAACACTGTTGGCCAAAAGTTGCGGAACTTACCAATGAGTGCAGCACCCAATGCTGGAATCAAGAAACCAAATGTAAAAATCGAACCATTGAGTTGCACGAGAGGTGCGGCCAAAATGGCAACTACTGCACCGACAACCGAAGAAAGCACCCAGCCCGAAGCCGCCAAGAAATCGGGTGAATGACCGAGAAGAACAGCTCCCTTTTCATTCTCGGCGGCCGCTCGAGTGGCGAGACCAAATCGGAGGTACTTACTGACTGCCCACACAACGAGGGTGATCAGTAGCACAATGCCCAACAGCCAAAGTCCGTCTCGCGGCACGCGAAGGGATTCGGTAATCGTCACGACCTCGCGGGGCAAAATTGGATCGACTCGCATTGCGAGTTGATCAGGAAACCGTCGATCCTTCAGACCAATCAAAACAATGATCAAGCCCACACTGGCCACAACTCGAGCCAAAGCGGGAGCATTTCTTAAGGGACGAAATATCAATGCGTATATAACCAGTCCGGTAAGCGCCGCAGTCAACAGAGCCAAAATAAATGCCCATATGAAGCCGACATCGCCGCCAAAGTGGTACCGGTCTGGCAGACCCGGAATGGGGAACAAATAGGCCCCATTCCGGAGTTCTGCGTAAACGTAAGCACTCCACATTGCAATCGCGCCGTAGGCAAAATTGACAATGCCAGAGCCCTGATAACTAATGATGAGACCCATTGCAAAACCAGCAATGATCGCCCCAGCAGCGCTACCGAGCAACAAGTAAAAAAGATAGTCATTCATAATGTGGTTCTCAATTTTCCTTGTTGCTCGGCAACACTTAACTGATCAGGGGAGCAGCGGGATGCTGTCCCACAATTTGGCGTTGTCAACGGTGACCACCGCTCCATCTTTGTACTCCGTAGCCTCAAAGACGAACGAGCAGAACGACGAGTAGGTCGGAGCAGCTGCGCCGCAGTCGAGTGGAGTGATTCCGCCAAACAGGTACAGACCATCAGTTACCTTTAGGTAGTCGTACAAGTTTTGACCCGTCATCTCAGTACCTTCAGCAACCATTTGGGCGGCAATGTCACGGAGCGTCAACGTCAAAACGGTTCCCAGACCACCAAGGCCGAGAGCAGTGGTCTTCACATCAGCGGGCTCAACACCCATTTCGCCTGTTTCCTCATTTGGAATATAAGGAGCCAAGATCTTTTGGAGCAATGCCTTTTCTGGGGTGTCGCGTTCAATTTGACCACCAACGAATACCCAACCATTTGCATCATCGCCAACTTGGCTGATGACATCGCTATCCGAGCAGATGCTGGTCGTCAAGACTGGCTTGGTGATACCCGCAGTGGCATAACCACGAATGGTTCCGATACAGCCAGCATCGGCATACAGCGAGATCAAAATATCAGGGTCATCCGCATCGGCGGCCTTCATCAAACCGAGATAGCCCGCATCGGTTTCGTTATCTCCACCTTTGACGGCTTTCCATTTGATTCCAGCCTTATCTAAAGCTGCTTGAACACCAGCAGCAGTTGAGTTAGCCCCTGCATTGTCGGCATGAATCATGCCGACGGTCTTGGCCTGGTAGCGATCCTGAGCGATCACGGCCATGACCGCAGTCGTCGTCGCGTTTCCACCCGTCAAGAACAAGGCTTCCGCCGTGTTGTCGGGCGGCAGAATCGGCAATACGCCAATCACGGGAATGTTCGCTGCTCCATAGGTGGCATAGTCAGGGAACAGATCGAGTCCTAGAAGGACCAGTTCAACGCCCTTACCGATTAACTCTTGAGCACATTTCTGTGACGTTTCAGGAGTACCACCAGCAACGCAGGTTTCGAATTTGACCGGGCGACCACCGAATCCACCACTGGAATTCATGTATTCAAAAGCGGCCTCGGCAAAGCGACGAAGATCTGGAAAGTCAAGACCGTTGGGATTGCCTTCGGTGTTGACCATTCCGATCAGCATCTCAGGTCCAGTCGGCGGACCGTCTTCGCTTACAGGTGCATCCGTGCCTGGAGCATCCGAGGTCATCGGTGCGTCACTCGACGGTGCTTCGCTTGTTGCCGGTGCTTCAGTTTCCGCTGGCGTACTATCGCCATCGTCACCACCACAGGCAACAAAGAACAGACCGCCAGCAACGATCGCGGCGAGCGCTCGTGAGCGCCGCCGTGATCCTGGAGTCCCCAAACTCATGGATCGTGTCATATTTCCCCCTCAGTTGTATGCCGCGAATTGCGGCGCTTACTTAGTTGGCCACTGTGGCCGATACCCAACTGCCGTGGAACCCAAAGGGGATTCGTGGCAGTTGAACAGTTGCAATGAATTCGCTGCTCATGGACTTGGCGTCCACGATGACGAACTCACTTGCGTCCTTGTGTTGGTCATAGATGTATGTCATCAAGTAACCATCGTCTTCAGTCTTGGCGCCTTCGGCTGGAGCGAATACGACTTCGCCGCAGGTGCGACCTTTACCGAGTTTGATTTCAGCGCAAGTTCCGGCCTGACGGTCGTACTTCAAAATCGCACCTTCGTCAACTTGACCAAAGCCGGCGTTACCCATCGACATCTCGTAGCCGTAACGGTGCTTCTTGCCGATGACTGCATCGTTCACGCGCGGGAATTCTGCTCCACGATCATCAATTTGTTCTTCGGTGACTTTGCCAGTGGTGGTGTTAATGGTCCAGCGCCACAAGTTGGGAGGCGGGAAGTCCATCGCATCTTTTTTCCAGATGTGTTCAAACCGAGCCACATCAAGAATGATCTTGTCGCCTTCTTCGTAGCTGTTCATTGGGTGGAAGACGTAGCACGGATTGATGTCGTACCACTTCACTTGTGAATCGTTTCCGTTACGTGGCATCACACCAAGACGTGCTGGGTATGTGTCACTCCATGTGATCGGCATCTTGCCTTCGATGGCCAAGTTGAGATCAAACACCGCAGGCAGGTCCATGAACACCACGTAGTTTTCGGTGATGTTGAAGTCGTGCATCATGGTTGAACCAGTGACGGTAATTTCTTCGCGCTGCACCATCTTGCCATCGGCCGATACACGGAAGTAGGTGAGGTAAGGAGGCAGTGGTGCATAACCAAATGCCAACATCTCGCCAGTCGTCGGGCAGATCTTCGGGTGTGCGGTGAATGCGCCCTTCAAAACGCCGTTGTAATCGGTTGAACCAATGGTGTTCAGGTTGCCGTCAAGTACGTACGGGAAGTGTCCTTCTTCAAGAGCAAGAATTTGGCCTGCGTGTCCAACCACGTGAGTGTTGGCTTTCGAACACGTCATGTCCATCGTGACCGAAGGGTCAAGGATATTGATCGATGGATCCTTGATGAAAGGTGTCTGCACATAGCGGTTGCGATACCACTTTGCTGCACCGTCTTGTAGACGAAGACCGTGGATCATTCCGTCGCCAAAGAACGGGTGATCGCTCATACCAGTTAACGGATTCGCACCATTACGAAGGTAGCGACCATCAAGCTCAGTAGGAATGCTTCCCACAACTTTCAGATCGGTCAGCGTGAGTTCTTCTTGGGTTGGACGACCGTTACCTTGAAGGTGAGCCGGGATTTCTTCAAGCATTGACATGATGTGTCTCCTGAGTGATGAGGGTTATTGACTATTGAAAATTGTTTACTTCTTGACTGCGTCTGGTGATCGAGCCCACATCAATGTGGCATCGAAACTGAGTGAATAATCGGGAATAAATTCCATGATCACGCGATGTGGTGAATCAAGGAACTTGCGGAATTCGTCGGCGGCCTGCTGATTGTCGGGACGCAAACGATTAGCGAACTCGGGATAGAACCAATCTTTGGTGGCACGGTCGTCGTGAATAAAGCAGTCACCCTTATAGGTAATGGTTTTGCCACCACCAAGACTTGAGCCAGTGCTGTTGATACAAATCGATGAACGTGGATTACGTCGTAACGCCGGAATGCGCTTGCGGGTTTCGGCGGCGGTCAACCACAACTTGCCGTCTTTGGGCAGATACGACATCACCACACCAAAAGGTTCGCCCTTGTTGTTGACCCACATGAAGACACATTCGCCCAGTGAGTAGACCAACTTGTGTTCAAGCTCTGGGGTGAGAGCACATTCGGTGAGATCTTCATAACTGTCTTGGTTGGACATTGCGTTCCCTTAACTCACTAGTTGATCAATATGTGACGACAGTAACACGCCCGTCGCGCCATATCTACCCCGCGTAAGTTATTTACGGGGACCCTGTAGTCCGTTCCACATCAAGTCGCTGATCTGAGCGGCTACTTCGTCAACGGCCCGCTCGGGCTGGGTGATCCACCACACCGAAATCATTTGCAGCATTCCCACGATGGCAAATGACCAGGCATCTGCCACTTTGGGGTCCTGACCTTGGCTTTTGCGCCAAACCGCAAGGGTTTTAGCCAAAGGTGTCGTTGAGCGTTCGGCTAGGGACAGGCGTCCGATGGCGGTTTGTTCGGTGGTTCCACCCGTGACGTACAAGAAAAGTTCACGATGTTCGGCCACCGCCAACAAGTTGGCCCGCACCAACCGGCTCAGGCTGGCCTGATTCAGCGTTTCGCCGGCGATTGCGTCCTCGGTCGCTTCGAGCATCCGATCGGAGAGGCGTTCGGCCAGGGCGTCAGCCAATTCGGCTCGCCCACCGACCCGGTCGTACACAATCGGCTTGGTTACCCCGGCCTCTACGGCGACCGCTTCGAGGGATGCCCCCGGTCCGTCTCGCTTGATGACCCGTTCAGCGGCGTCAAGCACATGATCTCGATCGATCACCAGTTGCCCACCAATCGGGCGGCCTGGACGACGCGACGACGGAGCAGACATGCCGACAGTCTGCCCCACTATCGGCACTGCTTCAAAGAATTCTTCAAATTGCCCCTATCGCCAGGTTTCTTACTGCTGGTAACTTTTACGCAGATTCAAAATACACATGGGGGAATTCTGATGAGTGGACTATTTGATCTGTCGGACGATGTCGCAGTCGTGACCGGAGCCGGTCGCGGTATCGGCGAAGGCATTGCGAAGACTTTGGCCGAGGCTGGCGCCGCAGTTGTGTGTGCCGCGCGACGTGCCGATGAAGTTGAACGAGTGGCTGCAGAAATTCGTGCAGCCGGCGGCCGTGCTATTGCCATGCCTACTGACGTCACCGATAACGCCGCGGTTGAAGCTCTCGCGCAAAAAGCCATCAGCGAATTTGGTCATCTTGATATTTGGGTGAACAACGCCGGTGGTTCACCGATTCAAGCACCACTCACCAATCTCGATCCCAACGAATGGGATGCAACAATGCGACTCAACATCACGTCCGTTTGGGTATGCACCAACGTTGCGGCACGACTCATGCGCGATGGTGGACGCATTGTGAATATCTCATCGAAGGCCGCCGTCAATACCGTGATGGGAAGCGGTCACTACGCAGCTGCAAAAGCAGCGGTGAACTCACTCACCGTTACTTATGCAAAAGAACTTGGTCCACGTATTCGCGTGAACTGCATCATGCCTGGTGCAGTACCAACCGAAATCATGATGAAGGCTTTGCGTCTTGAAGACGATGACTTGCCAAAACTTGAAAAGATGTTGCGCTTGCCTATGCGCCGTTTAGGTACACCGGAAGATTTAGGTCAAGCAGTTTTGTATTTCGTTTCACCGGCTTCTAGTTGGGTAACGGGTCAAGTCATTGGCATCGACGGAGGTTTGTGATGACTGAGTTAAACAAGAAAATCGTTTTGAAGAGTCGTCCCGCTCATCGCCCAGATGATTCAAACTTTGAATATCGTGAAGAACAAACCGCAGAACTCACTGATGGAATGTTGCTGATCAAGGTTGATCTTCTCGGTATTGATGCGTTTATTCGCACCACTTTGAATGAAGGCAGTTTTCATCGAGGTGCCGAAATAGGCGGAGTCATCCCCGCTCTCGGAGTTGGTGTCGTTCTTGAAAGCAAGGCAGAAGGTTTCGCCGCAGGCGACCATGTCTTTGGACCGCTATGTTCACAAACTCATGCAGTGATGCCAGCGTTCACCATGAAAAAGATTGACACGACAGTTGCACCTGCGTCGGCGTATCTCGGAGCACTTGGATTGACCACTGGGCTCACTGCGTACTTCGGAATTGTTGATGTCGGTCAAGTCAAGCCTGGCGACACTGTTGTTGTCTCTGGAGCAGCCGGAGCTGTTGGTTCAGTTGCTGGTCAGATCGCCCGCCTGAGTGGTGCAAGCAAAGTCATCGGCATTGCCGGTGGCGCTCACAAATCAAAGTTCTTGGTTGACGAACTGAAGTTTGACGCAGCGATTGATTACAAGAATGAAAATGTTGCAGCGCGACTTGATGAGTTGGCGCCCGATGGCATCAATGTGTTCTTTGACAATGTTGGCGGCAACATTCTTGATGATGTGTTGATGCGCATTGTTGAGGGATCACGCATTGTCATTTGCGGCGGCATATCTCAGTACGAAAACATGGACGATGTTCGCGGACCCAAGAACTACCTCAAGTTGGCCGAACGACGTGCGCGTATGGAGGGCTTTGCGGTCTTCCATTTCGCTGAACACTACGCCCGTGCCGAAAAGAGTCTTGCCGATTGGCTGCGTAGCGGAGAATTGGTTGTTCGTGAACAGATCGAACAAGGTGTTGAGAACTTCCCAGCCGTCATGAACCTGTTGATGACGGGTGGCCATTACGGCAAATTGCTTCTCAAGGTGTAGTCCCGCACTTTTCCAGCGAGAATGAGCGATGTGAGCAGCATCGTCATCTCCGAACTTGAATACGCGCCTCCCGGAGCCGACCAGCTTTTCTTTGATGTCAGTTTTGGTGTTGCCCCAGGCGAACACGCTGCCCTGGTTGGCGCTAACGGCGTTGGCAAGAGCACCATTCTTAAAATCTTGACAGGTGAATACGAATGCGATGGCGGCGACTTCACTGTCAATGGCACCATGCTCTCAATGACCCAAGACGTTGGTATGTCACGACCAACTGACACTTTGCGCGAAATGCTCATTGAAGTCGCACCCACCGCGTTACGCGCCGCGGGTCGCGCACTTGTTGCCGCCGAGAAGGCACTCGCTGATGGCAGCGACGATGGCATGGGTTACGCCAACGCTCTCGGTGAGTGGGGCGATCTTGGCGGATACGACCTCGAAACAAAGTGGCAGGCCGCCGCTCAGCGAAGTGTCAAGACACCAGTTGACGATTTTTCTCGACGCTTAGTGAGTGAACTATCGGGCGGTGAACGTAAACGACTCGTGCTTGATTTGTTGTTGACATCTGGCGCCGATGTTCTATTGCTTGACGAACCCGATAACTATCTTGACATTCCTACGCGTGGTTGGCTTGAAGAACAAATCAAGGCGTGCAAGTCAACCATCTTGATGGTTAGTCACGATCGGACATTGCTAGAGCGTGTCGCAACCAAGATTGTGGTCATCGAAGGTTCGGGTGCTTGGGTGCATGGCGGTTCGTATGTCACATTCCCCGAAGCGCGCGCCAAACGACAAGAGTTAATGGGCGACGATCTCAAACGTTGGAACGACGAAGAACGTCGACTTTTCCATCACATGAAGATCATGAAGCAACGCGCAGCACAAAACTTCAAAAATGCAACAAAAGCCAATGGCGCAGAAAGCCGTTGGGAAAAATTCGTGGCAGCCGGCCCACCTCCCCCGCCAGTAGCCGACCAACAGATTCATGTTCGTTTGCGTGGAGCAGATGCGGCACGCCGCGTTGCCAAACTTGAAAACGTTTCAGTAGGCGATTTGTTCTTTCCATTCTCTGATGAAATTCATCACGGTGAACACGTCGGCTTGATCGGTCCGAACGGAACTGGAAAGAGTCACCTACTTGCAGTACTCAACGGCGTCACGCCTGATGTCGGTTCCGTGACCTTCGGTCCGCGCACTTCGGTTGGTGTGTTTACGCAGATCAACGATCGACCCGACTTCACGGGCCGTCAATGTCTTGACATCGTGCGCGATCGTTTGGTTGAAGACGAGAAATCGATGAAGGCGTTAGCTCGATACGGGCTGGTCAATAATTCACGCCAAGAGTTTCAGACATTGTCAGGTGGTCAGAAGGCTCGTCTCGAAATTTTGTGTCTCGAAATTGAAGGACACAATGTTCTGTTACTTGATGAACCAACCGACAACCTCGACATTGAATCTTCAGAAGCCCTTGAACGAGCTCTTGATGGGTTTGAGGGAACCGTCATCGCCGTGAGCCACGACCGGACCTTTCTGGCCAAATTCGATCGCTTCATCATGATCAATGACGACGGCGATGTCTACGCCCTGCCCGATTATCAGATTGCCATGACCGGACTGGCCGAACCCACCAAACTTGCCACCGTTCGCCTAGCCAAGAAACTCAGTGAGGCGTAGTCTGCAGTTATGGCCGGATCGTCCCGAAAGATTGATTTCATCGACAAGATCACGCTGCCAGTATTTGCAGCCACCATGGTCTGGGAACATCGAGTCTTAAAGAAGCGTCAGTTGCGCGAACTCGTTGATGTTGATGCCGTTGCACCAGTCGATGATGGCAGCCCGGTTCCCGATCCACTCGTTCCACTTGGTTACGAAAAAAACGACACAGCCGGAAGTCTCGGCTTATTAGTTGGCTCAATCTTGATGGCTTTTGCTCTTGACGGTACCTACCGCAAGATTCATGGATTCTTGTTTCGTCACCGTCTCTCCAACTTTGGTTCACGCCGCGGTTCAATCATTACCGCGATGATCGTCTGGGATTTTTTGTATTACTGGAACCACCGTTGGATGCACAGGGTGCGCTTGTTCTGGGCCGATCATGCCGCGCATCACTCGGGTCGTCGCTACAACTTGTCAACGGCGCTTCGGCAATCGTGGAACGGCTACCTCACTACTTGGGTGTACTGGCCAATGCCGCTTCTTGGATTCCAATATTCATCATTTGTCAAAGCTCGGCAATTGAACTTGTTGTATCAGTACTGGATTCATACCGAGGCGATTGATCGTTTACCTGATTGGGTTGAAAAGATCTTCAACACGCCGTCGCATCATCGAGTACACCACGGTGCCAACAAGCAGTACATCGACAAGAACTACGCCGGCATCTTGATTATTTGGGACCGCATGTTCAAGACCTTCGAACCCGAGATTCGTCAACTGCAATACGGGCTCACTAAGAACATCCGCACCAACAATCCTGTCAAGATGGCCTACGGCGAACTTGCCCAGATCGCCAAAGACGTTGCTCAAGCCGACAACTTCAATGAGCGCCTACGTTATGTTTTTGCTGCCCCAGGCTGGTCGCCTGACGTTGCTGCGTAAGAACTAAACGAGAGTTTTGGCTTTCGTGAATTGCATGGCGCCGTCATCAATCGGTGACTTCACAATCATCTGCTTATCAACCGCGATGAGTTGCGGATTGAGCCACGGAGCATGATCTCCTTGCTTGGGCATCAAGTGCATCATGCGTTGCATGTAGCCCGCTGAGAAATCATCAATCCATGGACGAGCCTTCATACCTTGGTCTTCTGCTCGTAAACGCGGCGTGGCTTGTTGCGTGCCGGTTTTCTTCATGTGATTCAGTAGTCGACAGGTGTAATTACTCACCACATCGGCACGCAGAGTCCATGACGCATTGATGTATCCAAAGGTCGACACCAAGTTTGGTACATCTGAATACGCCAAACCTTTATAGGTCCAGGTTTGTGCAAAGTCGACTTCATTGCCGTCAACCTTGAATTCAATTTCACCAAGTGTGACGAGATTGAGTCCGGTGGCAGTGACGATGATGTCTGCTTCAAGAGTTGCACCCGACTTCAGCAAAACGCCCGTCTCGGTAATGCGCTCAATGTGATCGGTGACAACCGAGGCCTTGCCAAGGTTAATTGACGTGAAGAGATCACCATTAGGGATGAGGCACATACGTTGATCCCAAGGGTTGTATGTGGGCGTGAAGTGGGTATCAACGTCGTAATCGGGTCCAAGAGCTTTACGCACTCCGCCCAAGATTTGGGTTTTGATCTTCTCAGGTTGTGTGCGCGTGCGGTTGTAGAAGAATTTGGTCAGCGCAATGTTTTTGGCACGGGTAATCGCATAAGCAGTTTTCTCCGGCAAGATCTTGCGAAGTCTGTCGGCGATCGCATCATGATCGGGTCGAGAGACTACGTATGTTGGCGAACGCTGCAACATCGTGACGTGGGCAGCTTTTCTTGCCATTGCCGGCACGACTGTCACTGCTGTTGCGCCAGATCCGATAACAACAACACGCTTGCCTGTGTAGTCGAGATCGCTCGGCCACTTTTGTGGATGCACGACTCGTCCACTGAAGTTTTCTATTCCCGGAAACTCTGGCGTGTAGCCCTCTTTGTAGCTGTAGTAACCAGAACACATCGACAAGAAACCACACGTGTAAGTGAGTGTCTCGTTTGTTTCTTTATGAGTTGCGGTGACGGTCCAGGTGGCCGTCTCGGATGACCACGATGCGTTGGTGACCAAATGATTGAACTGAATCTTTTTATCAATTCCGTTTTCGCTCGCGGTCTCGCGCAAGTAATTCAAGATTGATGGACCATCAGCGATTGACTTGGCTTCTTTCCAAGGTTTGAAGCTGTACCCAAGCGTGTGCATGTCGCTGTCGGAGCGCACGCCTGGATAACGGAACAGATCCCAGGTGCCGCCGAGATCGGCGCGACCTTCCAAAATTGTGTACGTACGGTCGGGACACTGATCTTGCAAGTGATATGCCATGCCAATACCTGAGATTCCGGCACCGACGATCAAAACATCTACATATGTGGACTGCGACATAGTGATTAACCCCTTCACGACTCAACAACAAACTAGTTCGTCAAAACATATGATGTCTTCAGCGGGCGGCGGCAAGGAACTACCATCATAACCATGTTGCCCTTCGCAGAATTCGGTCGTACTGGTCATCGTTCAAGTCGGGTCATCTTTGGCGCGGCAGCACTTGGTGGCATGAGCGAATCTCGGGCAATCAAAACACTTGACCTCGTTGCTTCGTTCGGTGTCAATCACATCGATACTGCGGCCATGTATGGATCTTCGGAAGACCATCTCAAGCCGTGGCTCGCCGATCATCGTTCAGAAGTTTTCCTAGCCACCAAAACTGAAGAACGCGTTGGGTCGGTTGCTCGTGCTGCGCTAGAACGATCGCTTCAACGAATGGGAGTCGATCACATTGATCTCATTCAGCTCCACAATTTGGTTGAACCAGACGAATGGGCGACAGCTTTTAACAAAGGCGGTGCGGTTGAAGCATTGAACCAAGCTCGGGCTGAAGGACTAGTGAGCTTTATTGGGGTGACCGGACACGGCTTACGTATTCCATCAATGCACTTGCGGAGTCTTGCTGAATTTGACTTCGATGCTGTTCTGTTTCCGTTCAACCATTCGCTGCTGTCAATTGATCAATATCGCGATGATGTCACTGCTTTACGGGACTTATGCCGAGCGCGAAACACTGCAACTCAAACCATCAAAGCGGTGGCTCGTCGCCGCTGGGAGGACGGAACCAGTGGTCATCGCAGTTGGTATGAGCCGCTCACCGACACCGACGCCATTCAACGCGCCGTTCGGTACGTGTTGTCACAACCCGATCTCTTTCTCAACACCACCAGTGATGCCACATTGTTGCCACTCATTTTTGAAGCAGCGCAAGGTGAACTGGCTCGCCCTCTTGATGAAGAGATGAATCGTGACACTGCTGAATTCGGAGTGACACCGTTATTTGATGGAGCGGCACTCGACCGAATCTAAAAGACAATTACGAAATAACAATTCCGCCATCGCACTTAATGACCTCACCAACGGTGAACGCTCCGGCACGTGAGCTCAAGAAAATTGCCAAGCCAGCGATGTCTTCAGGTGTACCAACTCGCTTACGCGGGTTGGTGCGTCCAACAGCATCCCAGTCGGTTCCTTCAACGTCTCCACCGCCACCGACACCGGTGCTCAGCATCCACGTGGGGAACGGTCCTGGTGCAATCGCGTTCACCAAAATCTTGCGCTTCACCAATTTGGCGGCCATCTGACTCGTGAGTGAGTGCAACGCAGCTTTCGACGGTCCGTATGAGTGAGTGTCAAACATCGGTGTGCGAATACCATCAATGGAACCAATGTTGATCACTCGTGATGGATCTTCGTTGGTGGCTTTTGCTTCGAGCAACGGCAGCATCTTTTGTGTCAGAAAGAAAACGCCCTTGACGTTGGTGTCAAACACTTTGTCCCAACCGGATTCGGGGAAGTCATCGAGTGGTGCGCCCCACGACACGCCAGCGTTATTCACCAAGATGTCTATGTGGTCTTCGCGCTGAGTCAACTCGGCAACTAAAGATTCAATGCCACTTAAC
>LFFB01000008.1 GCA_001510335.1 Actinobacteria bacterium casp-actino2
GCTGCCTCCCGTAGGAGTCTGGGCCGTGTCTCAGTCCCAGTGTGGCTGACCATCCTCTCAGACCAGCTACCCGTCGAAGCCTTGGTGAGCCGTTACCTCCCCAACAAGCTGATAGGCCGCGAGACCGTCCCGATCCGGTAACCCTTTCGTCATCCCCCCATGCGAGGGTACGACGACATCCAGTATTAGCAGTCGTTTCCAACTGTTATCCCAGAGACCGGGGTTGGTTTCTCACGTGATACTCACCCGTTCGCCACTAGGTCTTCCCTTGTATTGCTACTCAGTGGACCTCGTTCGACTTGCATGTGTTAAGCACGCCGCCAGCGTTCGTCCTGAGCCAGGATCAAACTCTCCGTCAAGAACTAACTGATAACTATTCGTTCGATTGCTCGATTGAGTCATCATCAGTGCGTTCGACAAGAGCGCAGTACTACCCAGGGGAATACCCGAGCGTTTGTGTACTGCGATCTGGCGAGTCAAGCCGAAGCTTGACCCATTAATTATTTTTTTGGTTAAACCGAAGTTCAACCGTTTTGAATTGACAGACAGACTCTCCGTCGGGACATAGCAAGCTAAGCCCTCTCGAATGTCTGCCCGCACTGTGCGTTCAGTCTTCTCTTCCGTTTTCAAGGAGCCTTAGCTCAGGGGCACGCACACTGAGCCGGGCAAGCCCTTAACCAGCGTGTTGGTGCCATGTCCCATCGGCCGTAAACGGCTTTCAGGGGCGAGGGACAAATCTAGCGCACCGAAATGGTGCATCCAACCTGCATATCAGATTTATTTCCAATTTATTTTCGGTCTGTGCGAACTTTTCAGTTCGTGATCGTCAAAAGATGGAAATTCGTCTTACCTTTACGCAGGAGGATATAGCGACCATGCAATAAATCCACTTCTAGCAGGGACTTTGCTTCTTCGAGGGTTTGGCCGTTCGCTTTAAATCCTTTTTGTGTCAATGTTCGGCGAGCTTCGCCGTTCGAGGCCGCCAGTCCGGACTGCACCAAGACCGCAATTTGGTCGCCCAGTTGCCGACGCGTCACCTCTGACGACGGGACCTCACGGGCCACAACTGCGAGTGCTTCGGCCGAGGCGGTCGCCGGGTCTCCCCCGAACAAAACCTGGGCGGCTTCAGCGGCGGCCCGCTCGGCGACCACACCATGAACAAGCGTGGTCACATCTGTTGCCAGCGCTCGTTGCGCCAGACGCTTCTCGGGAGACGCTAGATGTTCATCCATTAACGAAGCGATGTCTTCAACGCTACGCAACGTTAGCTGTAACAAAAATCGTTCAACATCTTCGTCAGGTAACTGCACCCAATACTGACGGAACTCATACGGACTCGTCTTTTCGGGATCAAGCCACAATGCACCGTGCACTGACTTACCCATCTTTTGTCCATCACTACGCGTGAGTAACGGCCACGTCAGTCCGTAACCAGATTTCGTGAGTCGACGACGAATGAGATCGGTGCCCGCAGTGATGTTGCCCCACTGATCAGACCCACCCATTTGCATTTCAACATTTTCAAACTCGCATAAATGCCTGAAATCATTGGCTTGTAGAAGCATGTAGCTGAACTCAGTAAATGAAATACCGTTTTCACTTTCCATACGCGCGCGCACTGATTCTTTCGCAACCATCTGATTGACCGTGAAGTGTTTGCCAACATCGCGCAAGAACTCAAGTGTTCCCATTGGTTCAGTCCACGTTGCATTGTCAACCATGCGCGCTGCAACGGGTCCGTCAAAGTCGAGAATCTTTTCAAGTTGCTTCTTCACACACGCAACGTTGTGATTGAGAGTTTCGCGATCGAGAAGATTTCGTTCTTCGCTACGACCACCGGGGTCGCCGACCATTCCAGTTGCTCCGCCCGCAAGCACGACTGGACGATGACCTGCCAATTGAAAACGCCGCAACATCACTTGACCAAGAAGGTTGCCAGCATGCAACGAATCGGCGGTGGGGTCAAAGCCCACATAGACGCCGATGGGCCCTTGGTTCAGGCGCTCAATGAGAGCCGCCCGATCGGTTGAGTCGTGAATGAGGCCTCGGGCGTCGAGGTCATTGAGAAGTTGTTCACCGGTCATTGAAAGAGACATACCTGTTTATTCTCTCAGTTTCGGGCACCAAGATGCTGATCCATTACCGTGAACTCGTGCACGATCTCGCTCAACGATTCACCGACTTCGCCAAATCATTCGAAAAAGGCGCTCCGCTGTACAGCCGTATCGCTGCCCGCGTCGCCGAAGAGCCCGCTGTTCTTGAACTGATGTCAGTTGCCCCGATTGCTCAGCGGATACCGGTCTTACTGTTCGCCAGTGCCCATTATCTGCTTCTTGACGACCGCTATCACGAATTGGCTCAGCATTACCCCAACATCACGAGCACTCCGCCAACCGGAGACGCTGCAAACCTATTCGTTGCGTTTGTTCTTCAACGCGCTGATGCGATGAAAGAACTTCTCGCCAATCGGACAACGCAAACGAATGAAATCAGTCGCTGCAACTGGTTTCTTTTCCCATCTGCGATGTTGGACGCCGAGGTAGGTCCGCTCGCACAGGTTGATGTGGGCAGCAGCGCCGGGTTAAATCAGTTGTTTCCAAACCTTGGCTTTGATCTCAACCCTGGTGGATTAATCGGCAAAAGCGCTGCTCTCACCATCACATGCGATATCACCGGCACGCCTCCTGTTCCTACAGATCGACCTCATGTCATTTGGTCAATGGGTCTTGATACCAAGCCCATTGACGTTCGCAATGACGCGGGAGTTCGCTGGCTTGAAGCATGTGTATGGCCCGATCAGGTTGAGCGCTTTAATCGTCTGCAACGGGCTATCGCATTGGCGCGACACCACAACATCGTGGTCGAACGTGGCGATGCTGTTGATGACGTCGCGCAAGCAATTGAACGAGCGGCAAAACATGCACATCCGGTCGTGACGACAAGTTGGGTATTGAACTATCTCCCACCTGAACGACGTATCGCTTTTGTGGATGAACTCGATCGTGTCGGAAGTGAACGAGATCTCAGTTGGGTCATCGCCGAAAGTCCGTATGAAACCCCAGAGCTTCCTGGTCATCGTGGATCTGATGAACTCATCACCGTGATCACGTTGGTAACCTGGCGTCAGGGTCAGCGCTCTGTTCAACGATTAGCGACGACCCATCCTCATGGACAATGGATCCATTGGGGGAATTAGTCATTTACCCACTGAATATTTACTGAGTGCTTCCTTGATGATTGCGGGGATTGGCGAAGGTCGTTGTGACTTGGGGTCAACACTCACATAGGTAATCACTGCGTTAAATCGTGAGTCGCCGTCAACTTGTCCATTAATCGCGACATCAAAGCTACTATTCCCCCATCGTGACACTTCACAGTGCATATCGAGGGTGTCGCCAAACTTCACTGGTGAATGCCATGTGAGTTGTGTGGACTTGAGCATGAAATCAAAACCGATTGCGTGCAGATCAGTTGAAGACCCTGCTTTCTTTAGTTCATCTGATAGTGCGAAACGAGTCCAGGTATC
Source organism: Actinobacteria bacterium casp-actino2 (assembly GCA_001510335.1). Classification (GTDB taxonomy): domain Bacteria; phylum Actinomycetota; class Acidimicrobiia; order Acidimicrobiales; family Ilumatobacteraceae; genus Casp-actino8. Next base: position 3,527 of record LFFB01000008.1, read on the forward strand.
AACGGCATCATCGACATACACAAAATAGTTGGCGTTGAAGACCACGCGTTGCATATCGCATTCGCCGTAACGGACTCGGAGCGAGTGAACATACGACATTGTGTTACATCCCTTGTGAGCCGACTCGAACAAACTCGGTCACTGCATTAGCGATCATCTGCACAGCGACAGCAGCCCAAAAAAACCGTGCCATCTGTTGCAAAGCTCGACTCACAACAGCTTCCAGTTTGCGACAGCAGTCGCGAAATTCTTGATCTGTTCAGCGACTGGTTTCGGACCAGCCCCACCTGGAGTGGTGCGCATCGTGACGCCAACGCCTGGCGCTATGAGGACCGCAGCGTCTCCGCCAAGTGTTGGTTCGGCGGTCACGAGATCTTCTAACGAACCTTCACCAGCCAATGTGCGGCGCACCAAAGCACCCACAATCGCGTGTGCATCTCGGAACGGGGTTCCGGCTCGTACCAAAAATTCAGCAAGGTCGGTCGCGGCCATCGTTGGAGCATCAGCGGCTGACTTCATACGTTCAGGAACAAATCGGGCAGTGGCGATCATGCCGTTGAGAGCAGCCAACGCCAACGACACTTGATCCATCGCATCAAAGAGGGGCTCTTTGTCTTCTTGTAGATCACGGTTATACGCGAGTGGCAAACCTTTGAGTGTTGTCAGCAGTCCGACGAGGTCGCCAATGACACGGCCTGCCTTGCCACGAGCAAGTTCGGCAATGTCAGCATTCTTCTTCTGGGGCAACATAGACGAACCAGTTGCGTACGCGTCATCAAGAACCGCAAAACCGAATTCGTCGCTCGTCCACAGCACCCACTCCTCACCAATACGTGACAAGTGAATAGCAACCATGGAGAGGCCAAAAAGGATTTCAGCAACGAAGTCACGATCGCTTACCGCATCTAACGAGTTATCAAACGGACGAGCGAAACCAAGTTCGCGAGCCGTGAACGAAGGATCAAGAGGCAACGACGATCCAGCGAGCGCTCCTGCGCCAAGTGGTGATACATCAGTCCGCTTGAGCGCGTCGCGAAGTCGCTCAATGTCGCGGCCGAACGCCCAACCGTGAGCCAACAAATGATGTGCCAATAGAACCGGCTGAGCCCTTTGAACATGCGTATAGCCAGGCAGATAAACAGCGTCGCCGCCTACACCGGCTTCGGTTGCCCGAGCCAGAAGTGTTTCTTGCATCGCGATGATCCGAGCGATGACTTTCGGAACCTCGCGCTGACACCAGAGACGCAAGCCAGTGACTGATTGATCATTACGGCTACGACCCGTATGCAACTTTGCTCCAGGTGCCCCACAAATTTCGGTGACCCGTCGTTCAACTGCGGTATGAATATCTTCATCGCTGGGTGCGTAGACAAAAGCACCCGACGACATTTCGTTTTCAACGGTTTGCAATGCAGCAAGTACTGCATCACGTTCGTCGTTGGTCAAAATGTTGACATGTGCAAGCCCTTTCACATGAGCCCTCGAACAATTGATGTCATCAAGCCACAAGCGTTGGTCAAACGGCAAACTGGCCGTATACGCCATGAGTTCATCTGCTGGCCCACCAGCGAATCGACCGTGCCACAAAGTTTTTGAATCGTGTTGCTCGGTCATGAAACTTTCCTCACCTTGGAGTTTGTTGCGATACCCGCAAATTCACGAAGTTTGTCAGCCATTTTGGCACCGCCAATATCTTCAGATGCAATACAGAAAATGGTGTCGTCACCCGCGACCGTGCCAATGAGACCGTTCATACCGCTGCGATCAAGAGCCGAAGCAACGACATGAGCGCAACCCGGAGGTGTTCGTACAACAACCATTGGACCGCTGTGTTGCACATCGGCTACCCACTCACCCATCACCCGCCGCAACTGATCTTCGGGAGCAAGTCGAGCGGGAGCGAATTCGGGAATTGCATAGACAGTGTCGCCACCAGGTACGCGCACTTTCACGGCACCCAGATCCTCAAGATCGCGCGAGACAGTTGCTTGTGTTGCACTAATTCCACTACCCAACAAAAGTTCGACAAGTTGTGGTTGATTGGTGACCGCCTGCTGCGAGATCAGCGTGGCGATTAATTGCTGACGTTGCGCCTTTGTGCTCATTGCGAAACTCCCAACATGAATGCGAGCACGCCCCGTGAAGCGTGCAAACGGTTGTGACCTTGCCGAATCACCCGACTAGCGGAACCATCGATGACTTCAGCAGCGACTTCGTAACCCCGATACGCCGGAAGGCAGTGCATGAAAATGCCCTGCGAATCAGCTTTTGACATCAAATCTGTGGTGACCGCGTACGAGCCAAAGATCTGCAGGCGTTCGGCCTTTTCTGCCTCTTGGCCCATCGAAACCCATGTATCAGTGTGCACGGCATGAGCGCCAACAACCGCAAGTTGGGGATCGCTCGATTGATTGATTGAGCCACTGCCCAATGCGGCAATACGACTCAGCTCCGCGTCTGATGCTTTATACCCCGCTGGACACGCCAAACGGTAGTGAGCACCAAGCATCACACACACTTCTCCAAGTGAACGCGCCACATTGTTGTAATCGCCTACGTAGGCCACTGTCTTGCCATCTAACGACCCAAATTCTTGAACCATTGTGAGCGCGTCGGCTAGACCCTGAAGCGGATGTGATTCATCGCTCAACATATTGACAACTGGCACCGAACTTGTCGCTGCCAAACGCGTGACAACATCGTGTTTGAAAACCCGCGCTGCGATGAGCCCGTGGTATCCAGACATGATGCGAGCGATGTCTTCGACTGGTTCGCGAGTATCAAAACCGACTTCTTCGCCTCGCGTGTAGACGGGGTGACCGCCAAGTTGAACGACTGCGATTTCCATGCTGTGCCGAGTTCGATTAGATGGCTTCTCAAAAATCAGCGCAGCACCTTTGGGTGTTCCGTCAGATTCTGCGAGCGGTCGACCAAGACTCGCGGGGTCACGCTGAGAGAGTTCAAGCACGAGCTTGATCTCGCCGACAGTGAGATCGGTGATGTTGAGTAAATGTCGCATATTTCTCAGGCGATAACGCCAACTCCTTCAGACAAAACTTCGGCAATCTTTGAGACAACTTCATCCATCTCGGCAATTGAAACTGTGATTGGTGGTGCAAGTCGCAACGAGGTTGCGTTCACCGCATTCGTCACGACACCACGATTGAGCAGTTCAAGATAGACAGCCTTGGCATCGCGCTTCGGTCCGAGTTCGGCGGCTCGCAAGAGTCCCTGCCCACGTACCTCAACGACACCTGCAACTTTTTCAAGTTGCTCCGCCAAATACTGACCCTTGTCGTGCGAAAGAACGGGTGCATTAATTCGGCGCATCTCACCGATGACTGCGGTAATGGCAACACCAGCAATTGCCGTGCCGCTATAGGTTGATCCGTGATCACCAGGCTGAAAGACCGCAGCGACTTCACGCTTGGCCCAACAGGCACCAACGGGGAAACCGTTACCAAGTGCCTTAGCCATTGTTACGACATCGGGAACGATATCGGCGTGCTGAAATCCGAACCATTTGCCGGTACGCGCGAATCCGGTTTGCACCTCGTCAACCATCATCAATATGCCGCGTTCGTCGCACAACTGACGAATACCTTGTAGATACTCGCGCGATGCAGGGATAACTCCCCCTTCGCCTTGAACTGTTTCGATGAGAATTGCCGAAACCGTCGGATCAATTGCATCAACCAAAGCCTGCAGGTCCCCAAATGCGACATGACGAAAGCCATCGGGCATCGGATGAAACGGTTCTTGCTTTGCCGGCTGACCGGTCGCGGCGAGCGCAGCCAAGGTTCGGCCGTGAAAACTTCCGAATGCCGAAACAACGACATGTCGACCTCGCCCGCCGAAACGACGAGCCAACTTGAGTGCGGCTTCATTTGCTTCAGCACCGCTGTTGCACAGGAAAACTTGACCTTCAGCACCTGATGCTTCAAACATCAATTCATTAATTGCAATTGCGGCTTGTGTCGCTGCAGGGTTCGCAAAGAAATTACTGACATGCAACAACTTAGAAAGTTGCTGAGAGATTGCATCGGCGACCACCGGGTTGCTATGACCGAGTGAAACTACGGCGATACCTGACAAGAAGTCGAGGTAACGCTTGCCATTACTATCCCACAGTTCGGTGCCGAGTCCCTTTTCGAACATCACTGCCGGTGCACCAAATACGGGCATAAACGGGCAGTACTGATTGGGTGACATTGAGAATGTATGTCCGCTCATGATGCTTGACCAGCCTTTCGATATGAACTTTCAACCATCGTCCCGATTCCGGAATCAGTGAAAAGTTCAAGTAACAACACGTGCGGAATTCGCCCATCCAAAATGTGTGAACGCTTCACACCATTTCGTACGGCATGAACACAACTTTCAACTTTCGGGATCATTCCACCAGCAATGGTTCCATCAGCCATTAATGCATCAAGTTCATCGGGAGTCGTTTGACGAATCAAACTGCTCGGATCGCTCACGACTTTCCGCAAACCTTCAATATCGGTGAGGTACACGAGCTTTTCTGCTTCAAGAGCCTCAGCAATTGCCCCAGCAACGGTGTCGGCATTGATGTTGTACGCCTGACCATTTGCACCGACACCAATGGTCGCAATCACCGGAACGAACTCATCGTCGAGAAGTCGTTGTAGAATTGCGGGGTTGATCTTTTCAACATCACCCACAAATCCAAGCTCTGGATCTTTGGGTGTTGCGGTAATCAGAGTCGCATCTTCCCCACTCACACCAACCGCAAAACGACCGTGCACGTTGATCGCGGCAACGATTTGTGGATTCACTTGCCCGCTCAATACCATTCGCGCAATATCAACCGTTTCGGCATCGGTGACCCGCAAACCATTCTTGAATTCAGTGGTCTTGCCGAGCCGAGTCATGAGGTCACTGATTTGGGGTCCACCACCATGAACGACGACGGGCTTGAGACCAACAAGCCGCATCAACACAATGTCTTCAGCAAATAGTGCGAGTGCGTCAGATTCGGTTGCTCCGGCCAACGCGTTGCCGCCGTACTTCACCACGATGACTTTGTTAGCAAATTTGCGAATATACGGCAAAGCCTCAATGAGAACAGCCGCCCGTGATTCGGGAGTTAATGCACTTGAAGAATTCTGTGTACTCACGGGTAAACCCCAATCGAAGTCAGTCCAGACGTTTCTGGAAGTCCAAGCGCAACGTTGGCAGCTTGCAATGCGCCGCCTGATGCGCCCTTACATAAGTTGTCCAATGCACTGATCACCATGACATGTCCAGTGCGTTCGTCGTATCGAGCTGTGATGTGAACAGCATTTGAACCAAGTGTTGCTTTTGTAGATGGCGACTCCGAACGAACGACTACGAAAGGTTCATTGGCGTAAAACTTCTTGAGTGCATCGAGCAATGAATCGGTGGTTAATGACGATCCGTTAACAGGTCGTGCGTAACACGTCGCCAAAATTCCGCGATTCATCGGAACTAAGTGCGGCGTGAACAACAACTCAGCGCCGATTTGCTCTTGCATTTCGGGCGTGTGCCGATGATCAAGAAGTCCGTAGGCGTTCATATCTTCATTCACTGTGGTGAAATTGTTGTTTTGCTTAGGAACTCGACCAGCACCAGATACTCCGCTGGCAGCGTCAACGATGATTCCCGAATTATGAATGAGACCCAATCGCACGAGTGGAGCGAGAGCCATCGTTGCCGCAGTGACGTAGCAGCCTGGCGTTGCGACTAGTTGCGCACCAACCAAAGAGTCACGATGTAACTCGGGCAATCCATAAACGGCTTGCTTCAACAACTCAGGCTGATCGTGGGTAAAGCCGTACCACTGTGGATACACCGAGGCGTCTTTCAATCGGTAGGCGGCTGACAGGTCGACGACACATCCCACTTTGCCCACAAGAGTAGGAGCCAAAGCCAAACTCGCTTCGTGCGGGAGACCCAAGAATGCAACATCGACGCCATCGATCTGCTGGGCCAAGGTCTCGGGGTTTGAGTTGCCGAAAACCAAATCGGGGTAATGCGCTGCCAGGTTGGGATACAGCGAGGTAACGGCCGTACCCGCTTGGCTATCGCCGGTCGCCGCCACGAGATCGAGACCCGAATGTCCAGCGATCAAACGCATGAGTTCAACCCCGGTGTAGCCCGAGGCCCCAATAATGGCGGCTTTCTTGCGGTTGGTTACTTGGCTCGTCTTCACAGCGCAAGATCATACGGACTTATGCATAGAAATACAACGATACTTTCATGACCCCAGGACGCCCGCCCGCCGAGTCGGCGTGAGAACATGGGTTCATGGCAAAGTCTCGTGGGTTCGCACTCCCCTCGACCAAGGGGCGCATTTTGGTGGCCGCACCCCCATTGACCGACCCCAATTTTGACCGCACCGTCATTTACATGCTTGAACACAGCGAAGGGGGCGCACTCGGACTGGTGCTGAATCGGCCAAGTGATGATCTAGATATCGAGTTCGATCTGTGGGATTCGCTTGTCGCCCCGCCCAACGAACTGTTTTGTGGTGGTCCAGTTGACCCCAAGGCTTTAATCGGTCTCGGCGTCGTCCCGGGCGAGACCCCTGATGGTCAAACCTTTGTGTCGATTGACTGTGTATCGCCAGTTGACCTTGACGGAGACCCGACGACTATCAACCCGCGCCCAACGATGGTGCGAATTTTTCATGGTTATGCAGGTTGGGGTCCACAACAACTTGACGCCGAACTTGAAGGCGGCGCGTGGGTTGTTTTGAACGCGCTTGTAACTGATGTGTTCACTGATCAACCTGAAGAACTCTGGCAAGCGGTATTACGACGTCAAAAGGGCGAAGTCAGTTGGCTCGCCGACTGCCCCGCCGACCCGAACCAGAATTAAGCAAATTTCTCTAGCGAAGTTGGGCGCCGAGTTTGTTGGCACCAGCGATGCACTTATCTCGAACTGCCGCAACATCAGCATCAGTCAACGTGCGATCGTGGGCTTGCAAACGCAAACGGAAAGCCAAGCTGCGTGAATCGCCAGCATCCTTTGAGCGATACACATCAAACAAAGCCAGATCTACAAGCAATGCACCAGCACTTTGGCGCAACGACTTTTCAATCTTCTCTGCCGTCACCGACGTTGGCACCGTAAAAGCCAAGTCAATATCGCTTGATGGATAACGACTTGTGGCTTTCCACTGTGAAACTTTGGGCTCAACTTCAAGCAAACGCGACAGATTCAGTTCAAGTACCGCAACGCGCTGCGTGATGCCATACGCGTCGAGAACATCGGGATGGATTTCGCCCACGAAACCAACCGCATCTTTACCAACAGACAAAGTGGCCGACCGTGTGGGGTGCAATCCTGCGGGCACATTTGATTGATCAAGCCGCGCTCCCCAACCCATTGAGCCAGCGAGTTCTCGCCACACCGAAACGGCCTGAGGCGCTTCGGCACCTGCAATCACCACACCAAGTGATTCGTATTCGGCAGGCAAGACATCGGTGCTGGTCGGATACACATGGCCGACTTCAAAAAAGCTCACACCTGAACGACGATGTGATTCATTAAATGCGATGGCTTTTAACAGACCAGGTCGCAACGATGTACGCAGAACATCATCGCCCACAACAAGTGGATTCATTAAGCGGACTGCTTCACCGGGCAGTCCAGAATTTTGTAGATCGCCATCAGTCAAGAACGGATGCGGCATGGCTTCATTGAAACCAAGGCCCAACAAAATTTCGCGTACTCGTCGGCGACGTTGTTGAACAACGCTCAATCCACCGGGCTGAGTTGACTTCGGAACTGTCTTGCCAAGTTTGTCGTAACCAAAGTGGCGAGCGACCTCTTCGACAATGTCGATTTCAAGCGTGCAGTCAGGTCGCCATGACGGCACGGTCACTGCCAGTGATTCGCCTGATGTCGCACAACCAAAACCGATGGGCTCGATGAGCGAACGGATTTGCTCTGCTGTGAACGACGCACCAAGCAACGCACTTACGCTGGTTGGTCGAACCGCAATGACAGTCGGCGTGGGAATGGAAGAACTGCGAGCATCAACCATTCCCTCGTGGACCACGAGGTCTGGACAGGTGAGGCACAATAGCTCAACAAAACGGGCAATCGATTGATCAATACCGAACGGGTCCATGCCACGTTCGTTACGCGCCGATGCTTCTGTGTGCAAGTTCAGTCGGGCGACCGACTGCATGATTCCGACCGGTTCAAACCAAGCGGTCTCGAGAGCGATCGTGTTAGTTGAATCGCTGATCTCGGTATTTTGTCCACCCATGATGCCGGCGATACCAATAGGGCGATCGTTTGCATCGCAGATCAACAAGTCATCAGTCGTTAGTGCTCGTTCAACCCCGTCAAGGGTGATCATCGTTTCACCGTCAGCCGCTAAACGAATTTTGAATCCGCCACCGCCCAAAGTTGCGAAGTCGTACGCATGATTTGGTTGATTCGTTTCGAGCATGACGTAGTTCGACACATCAACAACATTGTTGATTGAGCGCATACCTGAAGCAGCGAGGCGACTCACCATCCAATCGGGTGATGGCGCAATACGAATTCCGCTGATGATGATCGTGGTAAAGCGTGCGCAACGATCTCCGGCAACAATGTCGACTGACGCAGACTTTGATGGACCAGAGACCACCAGAGTTGGATTGTTGAGCGTGAAGGGAACGTTGAAGCGAGCTGCTAAGTCGCGAGCAACACCAACTTGACCATAGGCATCGGGGCGATTGCGCAAGACATCGATGTCATAGACAATCTCTTCGACCAAGCCAAGCGCTTGACCATAAGGAACACCAATCGGTGTTGACGGGTCCATGATGAAAATGCCGCCGTGATCGTCGCCAAGCCCAAGTTCGCGAGCCGAGCAACACATACCTTCACTCGGGATACCGACAATTGGCTTAGTTTCAATGAGTCGACCATCAGGCATTACAGTTCCGGGAGTTGCCCACGGAATGATGTCGCCTGGCTGCATATTGAATGCTCCGCACCACACATGGTGTTCGGTGCCGTCACCGTTATCAAGAAAAACACGATGCACTTTGGCAGCGTCGGGATGCCGTTCAGTCTTAATCACGCGAGCAGTGATGACACCCGCAACCGTTGCGCCAACTTTGTCAACACTTTCAACAGCCAGACCAATGTCGGACAACGTAAATGAAATTGCCTCGACGTCATCTGGCAATGCAGCTAAATCTCGGATCCAAGAATGAACAACTTTCATCATGCGTCCTTAAAACTGCTCAATGAATCGAATGTCATTGGTATACATCTCACGAACGTCCCCGACTCCGTGACGTTCTTTGGCCATTCGGTCGATGCCGAATCCAAAAGCGAACCCACTCCACTCTTCGGGATCGAGACCGCCAGCGCGCAACACATTTGGATGAACCATTCCGCAACCACCAAGTTCAAGCCAATCACCCTTAGGAGTACGGATATCAAATTCAGCTGATGGCTCAGTGAATGGGAAATAACTTGGACGCAAGCGACTCGTGAATCCAGGCCCGAAGAATGCCTGGGTAAACGCTTCAATGGTTCCGGCTAGATCGGTCAAAGTAATTCCACGATCAATCACGAGACCTTCAATTTGGTGGAACACCGCGAGGTGCGTTGCGTCAGTTGTTTCGTTGCGGAAAACGCGACCTGGCATGATCATGTAAATCGGCGGTGCAACATTTTGCATCACGCGAATCTGTACTGGTGATGTATGCGTGCGCAACACCGTGCTACCGGGCTGACCGTGATCAACGTAAAACGTGTCGTGCATACTGCGCGCCGGATGTGACGGCGGCATATTGAGTGCCTCAAAGTTGTACCAATCGGTCTCAACTTCAGGACCTTCGGCTACTTGAAAGCCCAATCCAACAAAGACGTCTTCCAGGCGTTGCCATGCTTGAGTGACGATGTGAGCCTTGCCACGGCCGGGTGCATTGAAGTGTTCAGTGAGGTCAAGAGCTTCAGCAGCAAGTTGAACCTCACGTTCGGCACGACTCAAAAGCACGCGACGGGCATTGAGAACTTTTTCGACAGCCAACATCGCTTCATTGAGGGCTTGTCCGGCCGCCTTCTTTTCGTCAACCGTTATCAGTTTGCCCAGTCCGGTCTTCAACAACGCCAACGGGCTTTTCTTGCCCAGCAAATCGGTGTCGAGAATGCGAATCTCATCAAGCGTGGACGCTGCAGCAATACTTTGCTCGGCAGCGGTACGGGCGGAGGTGATTTCAGAAATCATGACGAGACCACGGTACTTGAACCCGCACGTCGTTGACGAGCAACTTCAAAACACAGCACAGTTGCCGCCATCGCAACATTCAAACTTTCGGCTTGACCGACGTGAGGGATAGTGACCCATTCATCAACGGCTGAATTGTCGCTGAGACCGTGTGCTTCGTTGCCGAGAACTAATGCGATACGGCGCGTGCAGTCAATGGTCGTGTAATCAACCGGGGCGAACTCGCGGTTGGTATGCGACGAGGTCCCGAGCCGAATCAGACCGGTGCGACCAACCGCGTCAAGCGGGATCTTTTCAATGATGGGTAGGCGAAAAATACTGCCAGCCGACGACCGCACAACCTTGGGGTTGGTGGGGTCAACCGATCCGGGAGTCAAAACCAACGCGTCGGCACCGGCAGCCTCAGCCGAGCGCAACATTGTGCCTAGGTTTCCGGGATCAGAGATGCCATCGGCAATGACCACAAAAGTGGCCGTGTTCAAAACATCAGCCGAGGCGAATCGTCGAGCCACGACTGCGATAATTGGTTGCGGAGTTTCGGTGGTCGCCACTTTCTCCATGACACCTGGAGCCAAGTAGTGCACCGCCCCTGCACCGTCGATCGGGTCGGCTCCAGGAGCAAGGTACTGGCCTTCAACTTCCCAGCCCGCCGCAACCGCTTCGGCGACCAAAACTGCACCTTCAACGATGAATGCACCTTCGTCATCACGCGAACTGCGGCGCCCCGCAAGGCGCCGCAGTCGTTGAATACTTGAATTGCTGAGAACCAGTTCGTGGTTCAGAAAGCCTCGCTCAGGCGAGAGCAGCCTTGGCGGCTTCGCACAAACGACCGAATGACGCAAGGTCAGTCACGGCCAAATCGGCGAGGATCTTACGGTCAACTTCGATACCAGCCTTGTTCAAGCCGTCAATGAAACGGCTGTAGCTGATCTCATGCAAACGACATGCGGCGTTGATGCGCTGAATCCAGAGGCGACGAAATTCGCCCTTCTTTGCACGACGGTCGCGGAATGCATACTGACCCGAACGCATGACCTGCTCATTTGCAGCGCGGACTGACCTGCTCTTATTACCGTAATAGCCCTTGGCACGTTCCAATGTCTGTTTACGACGCTTCTTAGAACCGACTGCACGCTTCACTCTGGCCATCGGACTCCTCCTTCTTTCGTTCTTTAACTAGTTACGTAAATGGGTGGGTAAAACTCAGCGCTCGCCGAGTAGACGCTTGATCTTCTTGATGTCACCGGAGTGCACATCGACCATGCCGTCGAGGCGGCGGGTACGAGTGGACGGCTTCTTTTCGAACAAGTGCTGGCGGTTCTGCTGGAGGCGACGGATTTTGCCCGTGCCGGTCTTACTGAAACGCTTTGCTGCTGTTTTGCTGGTCTTCATCTTGGGCATTGCTATGTCCTTTGTTCAAGGTTTTTAGATCGAGTGATTTATTCTTCAGAATTTTCAGGTGTATCTGTCGCCGGAGCGGTCGTTTCAATCACAGGAGTTTCGACGGAAGTTTCGGTAGGAAGAACTTCGGCTTCAGTTGCTGGACTTTCGGCAACAACTGGCTTTTCTTTCTTCACCGGCTTCTTATCGGGAACAAGCACCATGGTCATACTGCGTCCTTCAAGTCGAGCTTGTGTTTCCACTTTGCCCACACTCAAAATCTGCTCAATGACATCGTCAAGAATTTTGCTTCCTAACTCTGGGTGAGCCATCTCGCGACCTCGGAATTGCAGGCTGACTTTGACCTTGTGGCCTTCAGCTAGAAATCCTTGGACGTGACGCACCTTGGTATCAAAGTCGCCCTTTCCGATCTTTGGTCGGAACTTAACTTCTTTGACCGAAACATGAGCCGTCTTCTTGCGTGCTTCGCGCGCTCGTTGAGACTCTTCGTAACGGAACTTGCCGTAGTCCATGATGCGGCATACCGGCGGAGTGGCCAAGGGTGCGACTTCGACAAGGTCGAGGTCGATCTCACGAGCTAGGGCCAAGGCGTCTGGGACGGTCTTGATTCCTAGTTGGGCTCCATCGGGTCCGATCACCCTCACTTCACGGGCGCGAATGCGATCGTTGTAGCGAGGTTCGTTGACTGGCGGTGCTATGGCTGTTCACTTCTGTGCAAAGGGCTGACCTCCCGTTGGATGGATACATGGCGACGCGAAGTCGACACGGGTCAGCCACCAAAGTGGCCTTCTCGCAATGACCTGAGCGCACTGTCGACTTGCGGTTTCCCGTTTGTCAGTTGTGGTCAGGTGGGGGCAACAACCCCACTTCGCCTCAGTTGTGAACGGTAGCGTAGCCGCACGGAGCACAAAAACGGCCATTCCCGACGAAATCGAACCATTCATCTAGCCCGAAAGACTTTCTGACCGCCATGAGTAACGAAACCGATCCTGAACTCGCCGAATCCCTTGAGGCTATGGCCGAAGCCCGTCAACGTTTGGCCGAGGTGCCCGCCGAGGTCGTCGTCACCAATCACGCCATGGGCCTCTACGAGCTGGGTGCGATTCATCTGACAGCCAGTCCCCCAGATTTAGTCGAAGCCGCTCTAGCCATTGATGCCCTGGCCTGCCTCGTTGAAGGTCTCGACACCCGACTCGGCGAGAACTTTGAAGTTCTTAAAGATGCCCTGGCCAATATTCGGATGGCCTTTGTTCAGGTCAAGAACACGCTCTAGTCGGTGAGGCGCGCTCGTCCGTTGATGAGTTCAATTCCCTCAGACTTCAACAATGTCGCCTGCTCGTTCTCTTGACCAGGTACTAGCCGACCTTGGACATTGACAACTCGCCACCATGGCAGATCAAGCGAGTCTGAATACAACGACAAGATTCGCCCGACTAGTCGTGATTGCTTGGGGTATCCCGCGGCAGTCGCGACTCCCCCGTATGTCACTACCGAACCCTCGGGAAGCGATAACAATACGCCGACGATGTCGCGCGTGCGTTGATCGTCAAGCAGGTTGAATTGCACTGGCCTCGGCTCGATTGAACTTCATCACGATGTCGCACTCAACTTCGGAGCCGACTTCAATCTGGCGCGATCCATCAGCAATTTCGGCGCAATGAAACATGACGATCGTTCCGTCAGTCATTGTGATGTCACCAAGACCCACATGCGCATCAAATGCCGTCACGATGCCGCGCATGACTCTGAAACCTCAAGCAACAATCTTGGAGATTGGCATCTCTAAAAGATCTGACGCTCCAGCATCTTTCAACGCAGGGATCAACGTGTTAATCGTGCGCTTTTCAACAACCGATTCAACGGCGAATCCACCGCCAGCAAGTTCGCTAATGGTTGGCGACTTGGCCGACGGCAAAACTGCCAAAACCTTTTGCAGATCATCAGAACCGACATTGAGTTTGACCAAAACCTTGCCGCGCGCATCAAGCGTTCCGAGCAAGAGAGTCATCAACTGTCCCATCGCGTGGCGCTTAGCCGGATCGGCATACGAATCTTGATTGGCGATCATTTCGGTGTAGCTCACCAACATGGTGTCAATCACACGAAGACCAGCGGCCCGCAATGCACGACCCGTCTCGGTGATATCAACGATGCAATCAGCAATGTCGGGAATCTTGGCTTCGGACGCGCCGTACGACAAGCGCACATCGGCCGTTATTCCGCGTTCGGCGAAATAACGCTTGGTCAAATTTGGATACTCAGAACTGACGCGCACACCCTGCGGCAAGTCGGCAACACTTTGGGCCGAGCTATCACCAGCAACGGCTACGACAACCTTGACGGGATCGGTCGTCGCCTTTGAATACTTCAACTCACCGAGGCTCTCAACATCGCTTTGAGTTTCTTCAACCCAGTCACGACCGGTAATGCCAATATCAAAAAGTCCTTCAGCGACATATTGGGGGATTTCTTGCGGACGCAAAATACGCACATCAATGATGCGCGGATCGTCAATAGTGGCCTTGTAATCAACACTTGAAGAACGACGAATGGTCAAATCGGCAGCTTCAAAAAGTTCGAAGGTGGCCTTTTCAAGTGAGCCTTTGGGGAGGACGATGCGCAACACAGAGTTTACGCTATCGGTGAACGTGGCTCGACACGGGGTTAATTAGTGCTTGGTCGGGTCGTCGTTGAGGAGTCGCACGGCATGTGGCAAGACATCGACGATCGCTTCAATTTGTTCAACACAGCCCTTGGGCGAACCTGGTGTATTGCAAATGACGGCCTGCCCTCTGATGCCAACGATGCCCCGCGAGAGTCGTCCCAACGGGTTCACGAGGCGCATCGCCTCGGCGAGACCTGGGGCTTCACGTTCAATCACTTGGCGGGTGCCTTCAGGTGTTTGGTCTCGCGGCGCGAAACCAGTGCCGCCCGTGCTGACGATGACCCCAGCAAAATTGTCAGACATGCGAATCAACGCTTGCGCGACATTGTCGACGCCATCAGCGGTGAGTCCACGTTCGACAACGATGAATCCGTGCCGTTCAAGTGCCTCGGCCAACTTTGCACCCGAAAGATCTTCACGGGTGCCGTGAACGACGCCATCGCTCACGGTGAGAACCTTGCCGAGGATAGGTGACAGATCGTCAGTCATGGCGGCGACGATATCTGATGAGAACCATGCCATCAGTATCGGCATGATGTGGAAGAACCCGATGACCAATCCCGAAATCGGCCCAGTGGTCTCCGAGAGGCGGCAGACCGTCATCTCCTGCTCGACCTACGACGTCGAACCCGGCGGGCACGCCGTGCTCTGTTGACTCAGCGGCCGTAATGGTGCAGACCGAGTACACCAGCACTCCCCCTGGCTTCACAAGTGAAGCCGACGCTGCGAGCAAACCCTTTTGCAATGAAGCGAGTTCTTCAACATCTTTGCTCGTGATTCGCCAACGGGCATCGGCACGACGACGCAGGGCACCGAGACCCGAACACGGGGCATCAAGCAAAACCCGGTCGAAACTGCCAACAAGAAAAGGAGGTGCAACTCCATCAGCTGCAACAACTGGCAAGTGATAGCCCATTCGCTCAGCGTTCTTGGCAACAAGACCTGCTCTCGTTGGCTGCAAGTCTGCGCCAATGACTGTTGCACCACTTGCTGCCAATCCGGTGGCCTTGCCACCTGGACCAGCACATAAGTCAAGAACTAATTCACCACGTTGTGCACCAACCGATGCTGCTACCCACTGGCTTGATTCATCTTGCACATAGCCGTCGCTGCGCGTCGTCACCGGCGACGGAACGTTCATGCGCTCAAGCGCACCAATTGCATCTTCGTTGGACATTTCGGCGTGGAAGCGTTCGCTGATCCAATCGGGATAACTGAGACGTACCGCATCATTTGGCCAAATCATGGTGACCGTTGAAACTTTGCGCAGAACTGCATTGACAAAACCACTGGTTTTGCGCGTTGCTAAATCGACAGTCGCCGAAACTGCGGCGTGCGGAGCAACACCAGCAAAAACCAACTGATATGCGCCGAGACGCAACAATGTCCTCGTCGCATCGTCGGGTTCACTCATCACAAACCGGTCAATGATCGCATCACAGGCTCGTCGCATTCGGGTTGTTCCGTAGACAAGCTCGGTGACGAATCGCCGATCTGGATCGGAAAGTTTTGAACGCGACAAGAGTGCCGGCAAAACCAAGTTTGCATATGCCCCATCGTGATCGATGCGCATCAAAGCAGCGAGCGCTACCGAACGAGATGATTCATTCACTTAATAACTTCTCTCCGTGTGTGGGTTGATTTCCGTTGATCCATGAGACGACATCCATTCGGGGTTTGCCCCCGGGCTGAACGATTTTCAGTTCAAGAGTTCCATGGCCAGTCGCAACGTGCACCGAGATCTTCGTAACACTTATTGAGCCGACTTCACTTGAAGGACCATCAATGACATTTGCTTGGTGAATCTTGAGACGCTTGCCCCGAAAAACTGTCCAGGCGTTTCCGAGTCGAATCAATCGTGAAATTTCGTGAGCGGATCTCGACCAATCAATCCGTAATTCTGACGAATCAATTTTCTCAGCGTACGTCGCTACGCCAACCTGAGGCATAACGGGATCAAGACCTGATTTTAACTGTTCAATCAGTAGTTGCGAACCTTGAGCGATCAGTTGTGAGCGAATATCATCAGCCGTTGTTAAATCAGTGATTGTCATCGTTCGCAAACCAATGACTCCGCCAGTATCTAGACCTTCTTCAATTTGCATCAAGCAGACCCCTGTCTCGGAATCGCCAGCCAACAAAGCTCGCTCGATTGGTGCGGCGCCTCGCCATTTTGGCAATAACGAGACGTGCAAGTTCACCATCGGAATTTCGGCGAGCACGTGAGGCTTTATGAGCGCCCCGTACGCAACGACCACGGCAAGATCGAAGGGTTTGACGCGATGTTGTTCAAGCAGATCATCAACTTTGTGGGACACCGTGAGCCCAAGTTCGAGTGCAGCCACTTTGACTGGGCTCGGATATAGTTCATTGCCGCGGGCCCGTCGTTTATCAACCCTCGTGACCACATGTCCGACGTCAATGCCTGCACCAACGAGGGAACGCAATACCGGAACCGCTAATTCGGGAGTTCCTAAAAATGCAACACGCCGAACTGGCCCAACAGGCAAAGGTGCTAGTTCTTCAACCATGTTGTTGAGCCACCTGGTTCATTCGGCTCGCAAACGCGTAATCTCGCCGACCGGCGACGCTTGTTCGGACAGCTTTTTGTATTCAGCAATCGCCTGCTTGCGCTGTTCAGGCTGCATGCGGTCAAACATCAAAACGCCATTCAAATGGTCAAGTTCATGTTGAAAGAGTCGTGCTTCAAGTTCATCGGCTTCGAGGGCAATCTCGTTGCCTTCCATGTCGATGCCCTTCATGAGCACCGTCTTGGGACGAGTCATTTCGACATACAGGCCCGGAATGCTCAGACATCCCTCGTCATAGACCCACTCACCATCAGATTCGGCAATCGTCGGGTTCAGAATCACCATCGGCTCATCGTCCATATCCCACACAAAAATTTGTCGTTGGATACCTACTTGAGGTGCCGCGAGGCCGATACCCGAGTCGCTGTCGTACAAGGTGTCAAACATCTCTTCGACGATTCGCGCGATCTTGCCGTCAATGTTTGTGACCGCTGCCGCTTGCGAAGCGAGAACAGGATCTCCGAAAGTACGAATTTGGTACGACATACCTGACAGGCTACCTATGACATGTCTGCACCTGATGCTCCTTCGAACGTTCCGCCCGCCCATTACTTCAATGAGGACCCCGAGGTTCCCTCAGCGCGCAAGCGCATTGATGTCTCACTGCCAGATGGAAGTTTCAGTATTGAAACTGACACCGGAGTCTTTTCTCATGGACGCGTCGACTCGGGCACCAAAGTCTTGTTAATGGAGGCCCCCGCACTCCCCGCGTCAGGAGATGTGCTCGATCTCGGATGTGGAGCTGGCCCAATTGCGATGACAATGGCCCGTCGCTCGCCTGGTTGCGCGGTTTGGGCAGTTGATGTCAACGAACGTGCTCGGCAACTCACACGCGACAACGCCACAGCATTAGGTCTCACCAACGTCACGGTTGCAACACCCGACGAGGTACCAAACAACGTGGTCTTTGATGTCATCTGGAGCAATCCACCCATCAAAGTTGGCAAACAAGAGTTGCATGATCTATTGAATCGTTGGCTGGCTCGCTTGTCACCTGATGGTTATGCCGTGCTAGTCGTCAACAAAAACCTCGGAAGCGACTCACTCGCAAAATGGCTCACTGAACTTGGTTGGACCGTGAAGAGAATTTCATCACGCCAAGGTTTCCGCATCCTCACCGTCAAACGTTAGAAACCAGACGGCTAGATACGGGGCGGGTCAACTTCAACACGTATTTTTGAATTCGCGGGTCGCCCAGTGTGTGCGCAGGCTTGAGTCAAGATTTCGTGGTTAGCGGCGCGCACCATCCACTTATCGCGATGTGCCGCAGTACTCACACCAGCAGACTTCGCTAGTTCACGCACAAACTCGTCAGCCCCATCACCTTCAATAATTGCAATCGCCGAGGCTGGCGGGAGTCCGAGCATCTGCCGACGCTCCATCTCGGCGACACTGACAATTGACGGGTCACCTGCTACAGCGGCACGAACCACTTCGTGATCGGGCATTGATGTTTGCAGAATGATTCGTCCACCACGATCGCGAGTGCCAACCAATCGAGCAGCGCGGGCGATCAATGAGAATGCCTGCTCACTCGCTCGATAGCGCGGGGCAAGAAGTTCGCTATCAAAATCTAAAAAGGCCACAACTTCGATTCTTCGTACGCGATGCAATACGGCTTCGGTACCAATGAAGACATCGGCTTGAGTGTCATCAAGAGAATCTTCTTTTTCTTTGCCGGCAACTACTGCTAAAACATCGCGCTGCGCTGCTGCCTCAATTTCGTCACGCAAACGCGCGACTCCAGGGCGAATACGCGACAACACCGATGACCCACACGAATGGCAGATACGTGGGCGCGTGGCACCGCATGCTCCGCAATCAAGTCGGCCTGGCACTTCTTCAACCATTGCTCCTTGACAGATCTCACATCGCGTCAACGCATGACAGGTTCGACAAGCCAGCAATCTTGCTTGACCCTTCGTATTCAAGACACAGGCAACTCTGATATCAGCGTGACGCAAGTATCCAATGAGTTCAGACGACAACATCGAACGTTTCCATGGTTCGAGATCGCTTTGGTCAACGACTTCGGCATGGGGCCACGCAGCCTTCTCTCGTTCTGGAGACGGTGCAACTAATGCTCGTCCAGACAAACCGACAACACTCGGACATGGCGAGACCAATAACAACGGAGCATCGGCACGACGACAACGTTCGGCAAGTACGTCGCGGGCATGCCAGGTTGGTGCGCGTTCTTCTTGAAGCGACTCCTCATGTTCATCAAGCACAACGGCGACCTTGAGTCCTGGGCACGGCGCGAACGCCGCCGCCCGAGCGCCAATAACAATGTCAACGCCACCTCGCGCCAAGGCCCACTCTTCTGGCATTAAAGCCACCGAGATACCAGTCCGACGCAAGCGGTGCGCTAAAACATTTGCTGAGTCAACCGAAGCGCACACAACAAGTGCCGGACCAATGCGTGCTGCTGCCAAAAGCGTTGGCATGTGATCTGCACTGGGTGGCAACTGCAATACTCCACCACCCTCAGCCAAAAGTTTCGTAGCCGCCGGCGACACGGGCTCGGCCAAAACTTTGGTTCGACGTAGTGGCGCGGGACGCGTCACAACCGTATTGGGCGAAGCAGTCACCAAAAATGGACGCAACCGAGAGGCACACCAACGAACCGAAGCCCAACGACACAACTCGAGCATCTCGGCATCGGGGCCAATGCCGCTTGACTTATCAATCGATTTCAGTTTGTCAACGGCCACACCTTGCGAAGGCGCACCCAGCGAAACAACCCAACCCCCGACACGGCGACCATTCAAGGAAACGCGAACCTTAGAACCAATCTCAATCGTTGAAACAAGATCAGCCGGAACGAGATAATCAAAGACACGATCAAGACCGGTGAGGTCAGGAACTATTCCAGCAACGACTGGTTCGTGATCGACCGGAGCGGTCGTCATGTCACGAGCAATCGGCAGATATCGACTTGCTCAGCGGCCAAGTGCAGCAGAGAACTCGGATAAGCGTGACAACTTCTCCCATTCAAAATCTGCCAACTCGCGGCCGAAATGGCCGTACGCAGCAGTCTGCTGATAGATCGGACGCTTCAACTGCAAGTCGCGAACAATGGCAGCGGGACGAAGGTCGAAAGTTGCACGAACGGCAGCTTCAATTTTCTCAACGGCAACTTTTTCGGTTCCGAAGGTCTCGACCAAAATGCTCACGGGATGAGCCATGCCAATTGCGTAGGCAACTTGCACTTCGCAACGATCGGCTGCACCCGATGCAACGACATGCTTGGCGACCCAACGTGACGCATAAGCAGCTGAACGGTCAACCTTGCTCGGATCTTTGCCACTGAACGCGCCACCACCGTGACGTCCCATGCCACCGTACGTGTCAACGATGATCTTGCGGCCGGTCAAACCAGTGTCGGCATGTGGTCCACCCAATACAAACTTGCCGGTTGGGTTAATGAAGATGGAGTAATCATCATTGGCGAACTGCGCCGGGATCATCGGGCGAATGACTTGCTCAATGAGGTCGGGGCGAATCACGGTGTCGCGATCAATACCCTCATCGTGCTGAGTTGAGATAAGAACAGTCTTCAAGCGAACGGGCTTACCGTCTTCGTAATCAAAAGTGACTTGAGTCTTGCCGTCAGGACGCAAGTACGGAATCTGACTGGACTTACGAACCAATGCCAAACGCTCAGCCAAACGGTGAGCCAAGTGAATCGGTAACGGCATCAAAGTCTCAGTCTCGTTACATGCGTAACCAAACATCATTCCTTGGTCGCCGGCACCTTGAAGATCAAGATCATCGCTACCAGTGCGAGCGCGTACTTCTTCGCTCTTGTTGACGCCTTGAGCAATGTCGGGCGACTGTGCGTCAAGCGCAACAAGAACACCACAGGTCTTACCATCAAAACCAAAATCGGCGTTGGTGTAACCGATTCCCTTGATGACTTCGCGAGCGGTCTCGGCGATGTCAACGTAAGCCTCGGTCGTGATTTCACCTGACACCAAGCACAAGCCGGTCGTGACCAAAGTTTCGCACGCAACGCGTGCATGAGGGTCTTGCGCAAGGATTGCGTCAAGAACGGCGTCGGAGACTTGGTCGGCGACCTTGTCAGGGTGACCCTCGGTCACACTTTCAGAAGTGAATGTCCAGTTACGACTCATGATGGCTCCGTTTCATCTCTTTCAGTGAAAGAAGTGTTTCCAATAAAACTTTGAATGCAGTTACTGATTAGCCCGTATCTGCACCACGATGTCGAGCAACGCCCGAGCCACAGCCCTCTTGTCGGTCAACGACACAGACTCTAGAGCCTGGCTGGGTCGTAGGAAGGTGACCGCATTGGTGTCATGGGCAAAACCCACACCAGCTTGACTGACATCGTTGGCCACTATCAGGTCTAAATTCTTGCGTTCGAGTTTGCTCTGAGCGTTGGCAACCAAGTCTGATGTTTCGGCCGCGAACCCAACCAGTACCTGATTTGGGCGCTTGCTGGCTCCGAGACCGGCCAAAATATCGGGGGTTGCCTCGAGCACAATCTGCGGGATTCCCCCGTCTTTCTTGATCTTTTGTGTCGCACATGAGACTGGCCTGAAGTCGGCGACCGCCGCACTCATGACCATGACGTCACTCGTCGCCCATACCGCTTCGATCGCGGCCTGCATCTGCGCAGCCGTTTCGACGTTGACCACATGCACACCCGAAGGCTCAGGTAGTTCAACTGTCGAAATAAGTGTCACATCTGCACCTCGCGAAGCTGCTTCAGCGGCAACGGCGTACCCCTGTTTGCCACTTGAGCGGTTAGCGATGACTCGCACCGAATCAATCGGTTCACGAGTGCCACCGGCACTCACAATGACTTTGACTCCGTCAAGATCTTTGGGTCCAAGTACTTGATGCACTGCCGCAATGATTGCATCGGGTGATGCCAAACGTCCCTTGCCCGAATCGCCTCCGGCCAAACGTCCGGCTTCGGGTTCAACGATGTGCACACCACGAGATGCCAGCGTGGAAACATTTTGTTGAATCGCGGGGTGCTCCCACATTTCGGTATGCATCGCTGGACACACGATGACTGGCGCACGCGTTGCAATCAACACATTGGTCATCAAGTCGGTTGATAAACCATTGGCGTATGCACCGAGCAAACGTGCAGTCGCCGGAGCAATCAACACAAGATCGGCACCTTGACCTAATTTCGTGTGCGGAATAGGCGACGCTTCATCCCACAAAGAAGTTTGCACAGGTTCACTTGCTAGAGCCGACAATGTGGTGCGACCAATGAAATGTTCGGCACCTTTGGTCATGATCGGAATGACATGCGCACCCGCGTCAACCAAACGACGAATGACTTCAACGGCCTTGTACGCGGCTATGCCACCACAAACGCCAACTACAATTCTCTTACCGGCCAGATCGGCCATGATCAATCAGGCGTCGCCGGATTCAGCGTCTACTGCGCTGACTTCGACGACAGCCTCAACGACAACTGTTTCAACAACTTCGTCACTTAATGCTTCTTGCGAACTTGCGAACAAAGCGGCAGCATCGGCTTGCGCTGCTTCTTCAACTTCGCGGCGTTCGGCCATTTCGTCGGCTGACACGCGCACAATCTTGTCAGCGGCAATTTCTTCAAAGCCCATGCTGAGGGGCTTGCGCAATGATGCGACCTGCGGAGGAACAACCTTCGAGCTCACTGAACCCATCTTGGCGTAGTACTGCTGCAACTCACGGGCACGGCTCGCGGCCAATGTCACCAAACTGAACTTTGAATCAACTTTGCCGAGAAGAACCTCAAGCTGTGGGGTCATCATGGAGTCATTAGTTGCGGCCATAGTAGATCTGGTCCTTTGAGAGGGTTACTGCCAAATAGTTCAGCGATTGAGCCTAACCCGATTTAGACCGTTTCAGCGCCCTGACTCGTCTCGTAGGCGGTTAATCAGGTCCAACATCTCGTCAACGGTCTCGTCGAGATCATCATTGACGAACGTGTAGTCCGCTAAAGCAAGGCCAACTGGCTCTTCTTCTTCGGCTTTGCGTAAACGTTCAACCACCTTGTGGTCGGGATCACCCCGTCCAATCAGACGTCGGCGCTGCTCATCTCGAGACGGGGGCAAGATAAAGAGCAATACCGACTCGGGGTGACGCACCTTGACCTGCTGTGCTCCATCGACTTCAATTTCGAGCACGATGTCACGACCAGACGAGAATTCTGGGACCGGGGTGCCGTAGTAGTTGCCAAGGAATTCGGTCCACTCTAAAAACCCGTCATTTTGGCGATGCCGCTCAAAGGCGTCGCGAGAAGTGAACACATACGCCTCATCATGCTCACCTGGCCGCTGTTCGCGGGTTGTCCACGACCGACTGAGGAGCAAAGTGGAGTCTCGACGCAACAAGGCATCCACAATGGTGCCTTTGCCAACTCCCCCTGGACCAGAAACAATCACGATCAATGGCTTGATCGGCGAAGAAGCACTCGACGATGAGGCGGGCGGTTGTGCCCGCTCGTTCACTTGGCTAAGTGCTCAAGAAGTGTTTTTTTCTGCTGTGTGCCGAGACCTTGGATCTTGCGATTATCGGCGATGCCGACTTCTTCCATGATCTTGCGCGCTTTGACCTTGCCCAAACCGGGAAGGCTTTCAAGCATGGCAATGACTTTGAGTTTGCCGACATTGGGATCGTCGGACTCAAGCGCTGCCGCCACCGTCAAGGTGCCCTGTTTAAGTTGGCCCTTGATTATGGCACGCGCAGTCCGAGCTTCAGCCGCCTTGGCAAGGGCTGCAGCACGCTGTTCTGGTGTGAGTATCGGAGGAGTAGCCATGGGCAAACCGTACCTATCACAGGCGTTCAATAGGTGGATACCAGCCCATTTTGATCCGTTATGACGGGCTCAATCCCCCACGATGAGCAAGTCCGGTCAGGCTGGCGACCTCGGTCAACCCGTGCCGTGTCGCCCACTCGGAGAGTTCACCAGCAATTTTGAAACAGGCGCGCGGGTCAGCAAAAGTCGCCGTACCAACTTGGACTGCACTGGCGCCGGCCAACATCAGTTCGGCGGCTTCCCAACCCGATGTCACTCCCCCGACCCCGATGATAGGTAGCTCGGGAATGGCGGCATGAACATCAAAGACCGTACGAACCGCAACGGGGTGGATCGCCCGTCCCGAAATACCCCCACCGCCATTGCCAAGGACCGGCCGCCCAGTTTCGGGGTCAAGCACCATTCCGACCACCGTGTTGATCAGGGTGACCGCCTCAGCACCAGCCTCATGCACCGTTTGAGCAACTGCGACCACTTGATCGGTATTCGGACTGAGTTTGGCCCACAACGGAAGTTCAAGACCCGCACAGACGGCGATGACTTCGGCCGACATATTGATGTCATGGGCGAAAATTCCGTGACCATGCATATTTGGACACGACAAATTGACTTCAACGGCAACGACAGTTGATCGATGAGGCGAACTGCTTAACCCATCCTGCAGAAGTTGGGCCGCTTGTTGATATTCATCAACCGATCGACCCCAGATGCTGACGACTGCCGTTGCGTTAACTGCAGCCATCGCCGGCAAATCGTGTTCGATCCAATGTTGAACCCCAAGTCCTTGCAAACCAACGGCGTTGATCATGCCTTGCGGAATCGGGTGAACACGTGGAGCGGGGTTACCTGCCCACTCAAAAGACGCAATTGATTTCACAACAACGGCACCAATTGAATTGAGTTCGCCATAGGCAGCAAGTTCTGCTCCGTGCCCGGCCGTACCTGACGCAGTCATTACTGGATGGGTTAACTCAACTGAACCAACTCGCACACGCGACATCACGATACCGATCTCATCTTCCGTGATATTCCTGCAGGCTCTTGACTTCCAGAGGATGATCAAGTTGTTCAGCCATACCTTGAACAGCAGCCAATGCGGCCTCAACCGTTGTCACCGAGCTCACTCGATGAACGTTAGCGGCTTTGCGAATTGCTTCGCCGTCGGTTCGACCACCACGACCTTGTGGTGTATTGATGACGAAGGAAATCTCGCCACTCGCAATGAGATTCACCGCAGTGATTTTTGAGCCTTCGCTTACCTTGCCAACAACTGCGTCGACCATGTAGCCAAAACGACTGAGGTAATCAGCAGTGCCAGGTGTGGCCATAATTCCGAATCCGAGTGCACGCAATCGCTTGGCGACAACAATGCCAGCGGGCTTGTCCCCATCAGCCAACGACAAGAACACTGTTCCGCTCGTTGGCAAAACAGTTCCAGCAGCCAACTCTGCTTTGTAGAACGCTCGCCCAAATGTCACGTCAATACCCATGACTTCACCGGTTGAACGCATTTCCGGTCCGAGCGCAGTATCAACTTCAGGGAAACGACTAAACGGCAACACTGCTTCTTTCACCGCAACAGTGTCAGGCGAATCAAGCAGTACTGAACGTGTGAGCAAACCTTCAGTACGCAATTCAGCCAAGGTTGCACCAAGCATCACTCGCGTCGCCACTTTGGCCAATGGAACTCCAGTTGCTTTCGCCACAAACGGAACCGTACGACTTGCTCGTGGGTTCGCTTCAATCACGTACACGTTGGTTCCAGCAACTGCAAACTGCACGTTAATCAATCCACGCACATCAAGCGCTGTGGCGATTGCGGCTGTGTATGACTCGATCACTTCGACAACCCATGCGGGAAGTGTTTGTGGAGGAATTGCACATGCCGAGTCGCCAGAGTGCACGCCCGCTTCTTCAACATGTTCCATGACTCCACCGATCAGCACTTCACCGGTGTGATCGCGAATCGCGTCAACGTCAACTTCGGTTGCATCCTCAAGGAATCGATCAATCAAAACTGGACGTTCGGCGGAAAGCCCGCCCTCTTTGCCCAGACTGCCGAACCCAGATAGTTCTGCCATGGCTCGGGTTAAGTGATCGCGATCATGCACGATCTGCATTCCTCGACCACCCAATACATAACTAGGCCGTACGAGAACTGGGAATCCGACACAATCCACAATGGCCATGGCCTGCTCCAGAGTGACCGCCGTTCCACCTGGCGGTTGCGGAATACTGAGCGACTCACACAGTTCATTCCACTTCTCGCGGTCTTCCGCAAGGTCAATTGATGCAGGCGACGTACCGGCAATGAGATCAACCGGTATCTGACCAGAAAGTTTGAGCGGTGTTTGGCCACCCAGTGACACAATCACCTTGGGCTTCTTGCCACCGGCCGCCGCAGTTTCTGCAGCGATGACGTTCAACACATCTTCTTTGGTCAGCGGCTCAAAATACAGACGATCAGACGTGTCGTAGTCGGTTGAAACCGTCTCTGGGTTGCAGTTCACCATGACCGTTTCAAAGCCCGCATCGCGCAACGCAAATGAGGCGTGAACACAGCAATAGTCGAACTCGATACCTTGACCGATTCGGTTGGGACCAGAACCCAGAATGATCACTCGTTGGCGATCAGATTCACGGACCTCATTTTCATCTTCATATGTTGAGTAGTGATAAGGCGTCAGTGCCGCAAACTCAGCTGAACATGTGTCGACGGTCTTGTACGTCGGGATAACACCGGCTGCTTCACGAGCAGCGCGTACTTCTGATTCAGTATTGCCCCAGAGGTAGGCCAACTGCGCATCGCTAAAACCCACGCGCTTGACGCGTTTCCATGCCGCCTTCGTCATCGCCGAAGGATTTAAAGACTTCACCGCATCGCGCTCTTCAATGATGATGGACATTTGATCTAAAAACCAGGGGTCAACTTTGCATGCAGCATGAACGTCATCAACTGAAATTCCACGGAACAACAGTTCACCGATGATGAAGATTCGCTCGGGCGTCGGGATGTCAACGAGACGCATTAACTCCTCAGTTGAAACTTCGGCGAGCTGCTTTTCGGCGGGATCGCAATTGAGACCCTTGCGCCCCTGTTCAAGAGAACGCAGCGCCTTCTGCAAACTTTCGGGGAAGGTCCGACCAATCGCCATCACTTCGCCGACACTCTGCATTTGAGTTCCTAAGACTCCACTTGTGCCGGGCAACTTCTCAAAAGCCCAGCGAGGAATTTTTGTAACGACATAATCAATCGTCGGTTCAAAGCTGGCCGGCGTTGCCTTGGTGATGTCGTTAGGGATTTCATCGAGCGTGTAACCCACTGCCAACTTTGCCGCAATTTTGGCAATGGGGAATCCCGTTGCCTTTGAAGCCA
>LFFB01000009.1 GCA_001510335.1 Actinobacteria bacterium casp-actino2
CTCAAACACCGCCGGCACAACAAGTCCGCCCATTCCGTTAGCGGTGTCGGCCACGACGCGCATCGGACGAATTGAAGCGGGATCAATAAATGACACCACGTGATCAACAAATGCTGACAACAAATCACGTTCAGTTGTTCGACCAACGCGAGCAGCTTTAACCGGAACATGGCCGTCCAGAATTTTCTGAGCAATGTCCTTAACTTCAGCGAGTCCGGTATCAACACCAACGGGGCGAGCGCCCGATACGCACAATTTGATGCCGTTGTACTGAGCGGGATTATGCGAGGCCGTAAACATGGCGCCGGGCGCATCCAGTTTCCCAGCGGCGAAATACAACAAATCGGTTGACGCCAAACCGATGTCAATGACATCAACACCTTGTTCCATCAATCCTTGCGCAAATGCCGCCGCCAATTCGGGGCCAGTCGGACGCATATCGCGCGCCACAATGGCGACGCCGGTCTTGGTTAACTGCGCGAACCCGACGCCCAATGCATAAGCCACGTCAGCGTCAAACTGATCTGGGACAGTTCCGCGGATGTCGTAAGCCTTGACAATCTGATCAAGTGAAAAGTTGGTTGACATGACCGCCTGAACCCTATCGCTGACAGTTCAGCCCTTGCGAAGATTTAACGATTTCCCCTGATCAGAGGTCCGTTTTGAGCAATTCAGGATGGCGATCTCGGCGCCACATGACAACGAGCGCCACCAGCCCTGCAATCGTCAGCAAATAGGCAAAGCGATCTACAAAGCTGGCTTTGAAATGCAACGAAACATTTTGTGAAGTTGGCACGACAACCATCATGTTTGGCGCAACTCGATATGGACCTTCGGCCCCTGTGACTTGCCAGTTCGGAAAATAACTCACCCGAATCAAAACCGGAACGCCCACTTTGTCAACCGAGAACGAAACTGTGTCGTCACCGATCTCAACGTTGGACACCACCGCTGGATCAACTTTGGAGGGCACGATTCGTTGCACTGGTCGGACCACATCGACCTTGCGCGAATCAGCGCCTGGTTCACCTTCGCGTACTGCCATGTCGACCGCGACATCGATTCGCTGCCAGCTTTCGGGACCATCTGCGACTGGCAATGCATCCCATTCAGATCGGTTCTGCAACCAACTACTGCCAAGTTCGAGCCAACGTTCACGCAAGTCACCCGAACGTTCGTTGACGACGACTGGCAACGTGTCAAGAGGGATAACTATCTCGGCATTGTCAACCGAGTAAATATGCCAAGGACCACTTGTTTCAAGTAACGAAAGTCCACCGCCATTGGCTGCAACTTCGTCGGCCTTCGCAATTGCCTCTGGGGTCACCGCCATGTAGTAATTGATTCCGAGTTCTTGCAAATATGAAACTCCAATGACGGCATCGTTATTGATGTACCGCAACTCACGGACCGGATTGGAAGATTGCTTTGACATCGCACCCGCGGCCAAAAAGTGATAGGGAGTTGTCCCGGCGGCCTCAAAGAACAATCCCTCGCTTGATCCGATACAACCGTCAGTCCAAAACGGTAAAAGCATGAGGGCCATGGTGGTTCCGTACTTATCGTTGCCGCCAAAGTTTTCCCACAACGCGCGTCCGCAGCCCCGCGTTTCGCCAATGCCTTTCATCGTTTGCACGACACCGTAATACTCACCATACGATGAGCGACCTTCGTAACCTGAAAAATTCCATCGAGCCCAGCCATCAACAAAACCTTTGCTAGATGCATCACCTTCAAAGGGACCCCAGGTGTACTCGGCACCCTGACCCTCATCTTTGATGTTTCCAAATGGCAATACCTGAAAACGGAAACCTAAAATAATGAGCACAACGAATGCCGAGACAATCGCGGTCACCGAACGGGCGTTAAACATCTGACTTTTAATCAGTGCGCTTTCAACAAAAACTTCCGACTGCCGTGCCGCGCGTTCTTGTTGGGCATAACGCACAATGAAACTCACAAGCTCAATAATGCCGATGCCTGCGAGCAAATAGCGGCACATGTTGAACATCGGCAAAAGTCTCGGGTTCCACAACAATCCAATAATCGGCAAACTGTCATTGAACAGATAAACAAATGCGGCAAATACAAGTGCCGTTACGCCAAGCCAAATACCTGCCACATTTCGTTTCACGATCATGGCCGCGAATCCGATGATGGCAAAAGTCATAATAAACACATTCCAAAATGGCGGAAGTGCAAAAAACATGCCCCAATACGAAGTAAATGAACCATTTCCAGGTTCGCCTTTGTACTTCATATCGGTCATATAAGCGTGGTTCAACAGGAACGGCCCAACCCAAAACGCTGAAAGAAGTGCTCCTGATCCGGCAGTGGTGATAAACCAACGAACCTTAGATTTATCAAGCCACAAAAGCGCCATAAGCAAAAGACCGACCGCTACATAAATAGCGACGATTCCGTGACACAACACCGCAAGCGCCATGAATACTGCTGCCTTCACCCGATGCTTACCCGTTTGCATGCCATTGGCGAAAAATCCAAAGGTCAACATGGCAAACGAAAGCGATATCGAGAATGAATATTCACCAGCCATGGTTGAGGCAACGTTGCCTCCGTAAATCGTGTAACTCTCATCAAGGAGATACACCAATCCGACCATTGCGAAAAGTTCAGGAATTGGAAACGCGAATCGCGCCAATCGACCAAAGATCCAACAACAAATCGGTAACGTCACGATGCCAGCGACCGCAACTATCTTGAGAGCAACACCGTACGGAAACACGAAGTTCAAAATCACGACAAATAAGGCCGGCACAACCATGTAGAAGCGGTAAATCGGAAGTCCCGAATACCAATCCATCGACCAACCGTTAAGTTTCCACGGCAACAGATGATCGCGAAGGTAAGCCGGACCCCATACGTGGGCACCCATGTCTCCGCCAGTAGGTGTGGTGTCTTTGAAAACTAAAGACGGCTGAACGACTTTGATGGCAATAATGGTGCTGATTCCAACCAAAGCCACGCGAATCCAAAATGTGATGAGTCGCTCGCGCTCCCAACCATTAAATGGGGAACTGCGAAAAGGTTGCCAGCGATCGTCGTCAACTTTTCCTTCAACTGGTGCGACGGACTCAATTTCAAGATCATCCATATAGGGAACTATCTTGCCACCTTTGCGCTATTGAGACACGAGCAACAACCCGGCCGCGTTAAACCCGATGTGGGCAAAAATCGCCATCCCTAACCGCCCAGTGCGTTGAAAACAGATGCCGAGCACCAACGCAAAAGCAAAGAGACCTGGCAACTCAACGGGTTTCAAGTGAATCAAGGCAAACCAAGCCGACGAGATCAGTAGTGCCACCCAGTCGTTCAGTCGACTCTGCAAAGCTTGCAAAATCAGCCCGCGGTATATCAGTTCTTCAATCAAGGGTGCTCCGAGGGCCGCGACAATGATCAAAACAATGATCCAACCCCCGTTGGCCTTTTCCCACAAATCTCGAGCGCGCTGCTCGATGTCGTCGCTCGAAAAGGCATCCGACCAAATCTGTTGCAATGGCCAATAGATCGCTGGAACAAGCAACAACTGGCAGGCCACGCCAAGGGGCAGTCCGGCGAGATCAATCCACCGTGCTCGAACCTTGTAATCGTTGACAAACCGCCCTTGACCCCAGCGGCGACTCACGACCATCAGCGCAACGACAAATGGAATCCACAAGCAAAAAATGGAAAACACCGTCATTGAAATCGGCCATTGGTCTGACTTTTCGCCGCTGTGTCCAGTGACTGCGATCAACGCGCCCTGCAGGGGAAGCGCCGCCACATACGCCAAAAGCCAGGCCATGACGGCCACGCCGACGGTAAACCGTGTGGCGTTCGTCGCCGGATGAGGACGGGTCATGAAGTGACCTAGCCGGCCAGGCGATGCACGAAAGGAAGGACCTCGGCTTGACGCCGATCATCAAGGGTCCAGCCATTCGGAGGGGCAAAACGCTGCCAGTGCTTGTCACACAATTCATAGACGTGCATATTTCTTTCATCTTGGATGTGGTTAATCCAAACGACCGACGTGTTGTACTGAAACGTCAAAGAAATGTGGGCGGTCTCTCGACAACCACTACGAGTACACGAACGCATAGGAAAAATTTACGAGATTAAAGAGTGCCTTTGGTGGATAGGCCGACGTGGTTGTCCCGAGGTCCGTCGGACCCAGTGTGACTTCTGCAGTACAAAGACATCCATACTCAATTGCGCCCGACACTCCGAGTGTCGCTACTCGGTCGTATCATGGCGTCATGAGCGAGTCCACTCCTCCCCCTCCGCCCCCGTCGCCCACTCCGCCCTCGTCGGGCGGTCAGTCACCGCGCAAGATGAGTCGCTCGCAGGAGAACAAAGATTCATCATCGCCCGACGGCAAACCATCCGGCCGGCCGTCCATGCCCAAGTGGTCGCCTTGGGTGCTACTCGGACTAATTTTAGTTCTCATTTTTGGACCGCAACTCTTACCCGGCCCCGACCGTGAGAAGTTGGGTTTTGAAGAATTCATCACGCAGGTCACCAGTGGCAAAGTTGATGAAGTCAAGTTGAATAACGCAACACTGACGATCACTGGGACATTCACAGATGGCAGTTCATTCTCAACAACTGCTCCCCCCGGATTTCCGAACGAAAAAGACCGCGAACTTCTTCGTGGACAGGGTGTTGATTTCAAGCCCAATACTCCCCAAACAAATTGGGTGATGAATCTCATTCCGCTGTTGTTGCCATTCATTTTGATCATTGGATTCTTGGTATGGATGAACAAACGAGCCTCTGGGCAAATGGGCAACATGATGTCAATTGGTCGCAGTCGCGCCAAAGCATATGACGCCGATCGTCCATCAACGACCTTCGCCGACATCGCTGGCTATGAAGGTGTCAAAACAGAAATCAAAGAAGTCGTCGATTTCTTGCGTATGCCGGAACGTTTCAAAGAAATCGGTGCCAAAGTTCCTAAAGGAATGTTGCTCGTTGGTCCGCCAGGAACTGGCAAGACATTGTTTGCCCGAGCCGTTGCCGGAGAAGCTGGTGTTGGCTTCTTGTCAGTCACCGGCTCTGACTTCATGGAAATGTTTGTCGGCGTTGGTGCCAGCCGTGTACGCGACTTATTCCAGCAAGCCCGCAAGATGGGTAAAGCCATCATCTTCGTTGACGAAATTGACTCAATCGGTCGTAAACGTGGCGCTGGTCTCGGTGGAGGTCACGACGAACGCGAGCAAACTTTGAACCAAATGTTGTCTGAAATGGACGGGTTCGAAACATCAGAAGGCATCGTCATTTTGGCGGCGACAAACCGTCCCGATGTTCTTGACCCTGCGTTGCTCCGCCCAGGTCGCTTTGACCGCCAGATCGTTGTTCCGTTACCCGAGTTTGAAGAGCGGGCGGCCATTTTGCGAGTTCACAGTCGCGATAAGCGCATGGGACCAGATGTTGATCTCGACACCATGGCCAAGGGCACTCCCGGTATGAGCGGTGCCGACCTCGCCAACTTGGTGAATGAAGCAGCACTCTTCGCCGTACGTCGGGCCAATGCACAAATTGAGCGCATCGACTTTGAGTCAGCCCGCGATCGCATCATGATGGGAGCCCGCCGAGACTCGCTCATTTTGTCCGCAGAAGAAAAGCGCGTCACTGCTTACCACGAAGGTGGCCACGCAATTTTGGCAACTGTCTTGCCGCATGGTGACGCATTGCATAAGGTCACCATTCTTCCGCGAGGCATGGCCCTTGGTGTCACGCAAACACTCCCCGAAGAACGCCATAGTTTCTCAAAGGATTACATTCTCGACCGAATCTGTATGGCTCTCGGTGGTCGCGTCGCCGAAGATTTGGTTTTCCAACAGCAAACCACTGGTGCATCAAATGACCTTGAAGTAGTGACCGGATTGGCACGTCGCATGGTGCGTGAATGGGGCATGAGCGACAAGGTCGGCCCCATGGCTTGGCATAATCAGCAAAATGTCTTCCTAGGCGAAGACCTGATGACTGGCGGACGCGAATACAGCGATGACACCGCTCGACTCATGGACGAAGAGATCAACACGATCTTGCGTCAACAGGAAACTCGAGCCACCGAACTTCTCTCCAAGCACCGCATCGGTCTTGATTTAGTTGCCCAAGCACTTCTCGAAAAAGAAACCATTGATGGAGACCTTGTCAACGCTCTTGTGCAGCAAGGCCTCGACGGCAATACCCAGTCACCGATCGGCGTCATCGACTGACCAGTCCGCTAATGCGAACCGCTATTCGTGATCTTGACAGAGACCGTCTGCTGGCGGTTGCAGTTGGGGATCGCGAGCCGATGCCACACCTGCCCATAAATCTGTTGCACTGACCGGCCCCAGAAATGACTTATGCACGACTCCGTGCATATCGCTCACCACAACAGTCGGAACAGCCTCAATGTTGTATTTGCGATGCAACTCTTTGTTTTCGGAATACTCAACATCTAACACCGCCACTTGCTTACTGGCAACAACTTGTGCCTTCGCCAACATATCTGCGCATACATGACATGACGCCGATGTAAAAACCGCCACCAACCATTCCTGCTGCACTGCCGGAAAATCAACGCGATCGATCTGTGTTGGTGCGGCAAAGACCTTTTGCGTTGGCGCATCAACAGCTTGACGTCGCCGAACCACCACTGCCACTATTGCGACAACTGCACCAATGATGAGAGCGATGAGCACGCTCATCATGGCAACAACTTTTCTGGAAAAGCGAGCGATCCACTGCGACCTCGCAAAGTCGGCGTACGTTCAAGACGACGCTCAACCAAAATAGATTGGTCACTGACTACCTCAAGCGCACGTCCGAACGAGAGTGGATCAACCAAATCAATTGAAACCAAACCATTGGCCGCGATAGGAATATCGCTGAGTCCGGGAACTGGCTCTTCTCCCCCAGGACCAACCGAGTAGATCGTCACGACTCCGCTATTTGGTGATGTGTTGAGAATCGTCAATACATCTTCAATCGCAATCGTGGTCGAAGTTGGAACGCTCCAACGCGTTGATTGGAAACCTCGCTGAGCACCGAGCACAACGGTGGTCGCAACGCTCGAACCCGCTGGTTTTGTGAGCACCCGCCCCACCACAAGTTGGGCTCCGTCTTGCCCACTTACAACACCGCCGTGCAGTCCATCAGGCAAACCCACAATCGCTGATATATCAAAGGGCACAACATCATTCGCGGGGATGGTCAAAGTTGTCGGCAGCACCGTCGCCACAGTCGGATCAAGACCAAGCATGACGACATCAGCCAAAACATCTTGATCGTTGGGGTTGAAAATCATGTAGGTCTCAGAAATACCGGCGCCCTTTTCTCCATCAGCGAACCACCACTGATCAGAAGTTGAAGGGCTTCCCAGCGACAACACATGTCCTAGCCGACCCGCACCAAGGAAATGCTGATCTTTAGCCGCAACAATTCGTCCCGCCGAGGCCACGACACTGACCGCCAAAATCTTTTCATCACGAAAACCAGAGTCTGGAATGTTCAGAATACGTATTGATTGAGCCGGAATAACAAACCCCTGAAGATTTGTTGGAGTGCGCTGACCATTCTTCGTCGCGATTTCAATATTGACGATCGCTGGTGACAAATACGGATTCGTTAGGACCAAACGAAAATCCGATGACTCTGCAGAAAAGCCGTCAGCGAAATACCACTCATTTGAAGTTCGATTTGAACAAGGCGACACTGCAGCACCGGCAGGATGTAGCGCACGCTGCTCAACACTTGCTGCCGAATCAGTGAGTTCAACTAGTGCACTCGCATATGGTGCCGTCACTAACGAATTGATCTCAATCACGAGTTGCGAACGCGGATCAGAATTGATCGCCTGAGTCACCGGAGTTTGTTCGCTCGTCAGAATCGTCAACAGACCGGTCACTGGTGTCTCTAACGGATTCGAGATCACGATCTCGCCTCCGTAGGTACCGCTGTC
Source organism: Actinobacteria bacterium casp-actino2 (assembly GCA_001510335.1). Lineage (GTDB taxonomy): Bacteria > Actinomycetota > Acidimicrobiia > Acidimicrobiales > Ilumatobacteraceae > Casp-actino8. The sequence continues at coordinate 7,952 of LFFB01000009.1, forward strand.
ACTTTCTCCGCCCGCCGATGTTCCAGCGCAAAACCAAGTGCTCGTGACCGCTTGATCGTTACGAACAATTGCTGGCGTACCAGGCCGAGTTCCGAGCGAAAACACTGCAGCAAATTGACTTTCGTCTCGGTCTGAAAAGTTAAAAGCCAAACCAATAACCACCAACAAAACGAGATAAAGGCTCACCCGACGATTCATGCTTGATCACCTGAAATGGGGTTCGCTGAGAGTGAAACAACTGGAGTCGTTTCTGGTAATTCAAATTGTTGACGTCGAGAACCACGGCGAAGATTCGGTTGCAAAATTCCGAGCACTACCACCAACCACAAGAACACTTGCAACAACACCCACATGTAACGACTGAGAGGGTTTGAGTAAGACAAACGCGCCAATCCACCGTCGCCCGTTTCAAAATGCATGACGGTTCCGAACGAAGCTTCAGGTTTGATGGTTTGCCCATCAATTGTCAGTGTCCATCGCGGGTCAAAGGGAACGCCCAAATGAAAACGCCCTGCTGGAAGTTCCTGGGTCGGACTTGCCCAACTTGTCGTACCGTTCAGAGCAGCAAGCGAGCCGGTCAATTCAGTCGCTACGAGAGCCTCAGCCCCACCTTCACTACTTTGTTGGGAGGCCACGGTGCTCAACATTCCGGTTAAGGGAATCCACTGCGAGTTTTCAAAAATCGTCATGCTCAAAGGCCCATAGACATTTCGCAAATCCAATTGTTCTGCAAATGCTTCGCGCAAACCGAGCGGTACGGCTACCAGTGATTCACTCGAGGATTGAACTGGGATGACGATGTACCGAATACCAAGTGGAGCCATCAGCCGCCCGACACGACCAGTTGTCCCAGAGGCCACTGCATCAAGGAGCGGTTCAATGAAAATCTTGGCGTCTCGCGAGGCCGACGACACTTGATTCAACATTGATGCATCACCGTTTTGCACCAACGAATACGCCAGACCATCGCGATAAGTGTGCTGATCAGATGGGATGAGTCGTGAGTCACCGACGAGCAAAATTCGATAATCGCCCTGACTTGAATCACCCAATAGTTCGCGCATTTGTTGAGCCAAAGTAACTGAAGGCTGTTCCCATTGACCATTTGATGCAGCAGCGACGACAGGCAAAAGTCCAAGAGGAAGAGTGACGAGCGACAAAAGCGCCAATGGCTGTCGCCATCCGAAGCGACCGCCTCGAACATCAATTCCGAAAGCCATCACGATGATCGCTGCGCCAATTGCCAAACAACTCGCAACAGGGGCCAACAAAATGCCGGTTTCGGGAAGGCGAATAGGCAAATCATCACCCGAGTTCAGCAGTGCCAATGCAAGCAAAACAATGGACAAAATCGCGGCTCGCGAAGCCCATATAAAACGTGAATTCTTAGACACCAATGGTGCGACAAGGAGTGGAACGTAGAGCAACACGATCAACCCACCAAGTGCGGCTGGACCGATACCGAAACGCAAGACCTCCCACAATCCGAGATTTTCCGGAGAACGAGCTGGCGAACCAACAATTGCGTCCCACCCGCCATGAGACAAATAGCGCGTGATCCAAGGCATGTTGAGAACAACCGCTGCTGCCGTTGCGCTCATTGCGCCCGAGAAACCTAATCCAGCGGCCCGAGTTGAACCTCCTGAAACAGCAGCCGTCAACAGCCACAACAATGCGCTCAATAGAACGACAACAACAACTCCTGGACTAAAGGCCATCGTGACTCCGAAAAGCAACGAAAGTTTTGCGACCAAACGAATCCGCTGTTTCGTTGACGGATGATCAACGACGTCGCCAGGTTCGTCATCAACAATTGATGTGCCAATGCCACCGAAAGAACGAATCAGGTGGAGGGCCCAAGGAACAACGGCGTAGGCAATCAGTACTTGATGTCGGCCACTCGCGACCGCCGCATACGGAAGTGGCACTGCGGCGTACGCAATGACTCCGACGATACGGGCGCGTTCGTTAGCAACTACTCCACACAAAGCCGAAACACCAAGCCATCCCAGAGGAATGAGCCCAATGGTGATCAGGGTGTGCAACAACCCCATCTGCCCAAGCGTGATGATTCCACCGAGTGCAACAAGGACTGTGCTGGTTGGTTGAGCAGTCGTGCTGCCGAGGTCTTGAGCCCACCAGCCGCTCACGTATTGACGCAGCAAATCACGCGGTGATTCTGGAAGCGGCAACAAGTCGCCCACGGAATGTACGCCATTCATCCACAATTGACGGCCCCCGAGAAAGAGCAATACGGCGAGGACTCCCCACGATGCAATGGCCTTGGGGCTTCGAACATTTGCGTCGTTTCCAGCGCCTCGAATATTCGCTGAAGGTGTAAATCGGCGATGACGAATGATTCGTTTCCAGCGCACACTGCCGCGAACCTGTAGTTCAACGACTTCATGGTCGGGCACTTGACGCAACATGCGGACCCGCGACCGACGACGAGCGATATTGCCAATACTGGGCAGCAAGTTCAATAATCCGCTCAGCCCAGCGAAAGCCCGCTGCCATCGACCGCGAACCATTGAGCCAAGTGCTTCGACACAGGTAATAAGAAACAACAGCGGCACTACGATCGGCAGGCGGCGGGCTCCGGTCAGCGACAGCACCGTTGACATGCGGTGCCTTTCGGCCTGTCGCATGAGTGAGCCAGAGTCGCGGCGGCGATCAGCCAGTCGCTCGTCAATTAAGCCGCGATGACGAGCAGTCGCGGCAGGGACAACAACGACACGAGCACCTGATAGATGAGCCCGCCAACACAGATCAAGATCTTCACCAAAAAACTCAATGGAAGGTTCGAAACCTCCAAGTTCGCGAAAGAGGTCAGCACGAACGAGCAAACATGATGAAGACAAAACAAACACATCACGCACCGCGTCATGTTGTTCTTGATCAAGCTCGTGGGGCTCAACTGCACTGTCGAGTTCACCGAACCAATCACAATCAAAGCCCACTGCCTGCAACCGTCGAGTTTCATCCCACTCAACGAACTTTGGGCCAACCATTCCGGCATTTGACCGATACAGCTCTTCGACCATCAGTCGAATTGCGTCCGGGGCCAATACGACATCGTCGTGCATCAGTAGGAAAAATCCACTGTCTCCCTCAACCAAACGCAACACCGTATTTGCGGCCAGCCCAAACCCTGGATTCGCGGCAATGTGATAAATATGGGGTTGGCGAGTGCTCGGTTCAGAAGCCTCAGCCTGAGCAATCTCATGTACTAACTCGAATTCGGCGGCATCAGAGCCGGTCAACAGCACCAAAATCTGGATATTTGGGTAATCCTGAGCGGCTAGAGCTGAAAAGACCTCTCGTAATACTTCACTTGCCGAGTTTGGTTGGTCGACAACGACCGCCACCACGACTCCTGGGTCGGCCGACACGCTGGCTTCAGAAGGCGAAGTCGCAGCGGAAAGAGTTACTTGTATCTCATTTTCCACGGTGGGGAAAGGTTACTCGCCCTCATCTCAGACCTCAGGTCACAGTCTCGATGAGGCCAGGGATTCGGGGGTCGAACGCCTGATCTGAGTAGGGTGAGATGTCTTGACTACCAACCACGAGTCCGTCGAAAACGAGTCGACCGCATCGGCCCGCATTCCTCTCCCCGAGGGAACGTTGGCGGTCGGCGGAGGTCTGTTGGTGGCAGGCATCTCTAGTTACGCCTTTTTTAAGGTGGGCCAAGAGGCACTCGGCAAAGAAGACTTCAAACCCATCGTGGCCCTGTGGTTCGCCACCTTTGTTTTGGCCCCCGGATTTTTCTTGCCCCTCGAGCAAGAAATGGGACGCGCTCTGGCCCATCGGCGCGCCCTCAATCAAGGTGGTCGTCCAGTCGTGGCGCGTATCGTTCCCCTTGGTGCTGCTGTCGCTGGCATCATCGTCGCGGTGTTGGCGGGTCTCAGCTCACTCGCAACTCGCGAATTCTTTGAGGGCTACGCCCTCGTGACAGCGGCCCTCATTATTGCTTTTGTCGCCTACGCCCCCACCCACCTCGCTCGCGGAATTTGCTCTGGCCAGGGACGGTTTGCATCGTACGGAATTGTCATGGGTGCAGACGGATTCGTGCGAATCGTTGGATGCATCGTGCTTTGGCAAATGGGCATCACCAATGTCGGCGCATATGCGATGCTCATCGCCCTTTCGCCTCTTTCTGGAGTACTTGTTGTTTGGTTACGCGGCGACATCAAAACAACACCAGGTCCCGTTGCCCCATGGAGCGAAGTCACCCCAAATCTTGGCTGGCTACTACTTGGATCGTTAATGGGAGCGGGTCTTGTCAACGCCGGTCCACTGGCGATCAATATTTTGGCAACCGACGGACAGTCTGGATTGGTGACCGCCTTTGGTAACGGAGTTCTGCTGTCACGAGTTCCGCTATTCCTTTTCCAAGCGGTACAAGCAGCACTACTCCCCCGCCTCGCACTTTTGGCGGCACAAGGCGACCTTGTTGAATTCCGCAACGGATTTCGTCGCCTGATGCAGGTTGTCATTTTTGTCGGAGTTGTCGGAACCGTTGGCTCGTTTGCCTTCGGACCACCATTGCTAAAAGTTGTGTACGACGATGTTCTCAATCGAAGTTCCCTCACCATGTTGGCCCTCGGTAGCGCTCTATATATGGTGGCCCTCGCAACAGCGCAAGCAGTGATTGCTCTCAACGGTCATGCACTCGTTGGCATGGGCTGGCTTCTCGGAATGATCACTTTCGTCGGCTGCACGTGGCTCGCTTCTGACGATTTGTACCTTCGTGTTGAGATCGGTCTAGTTGCCAGCTCGCTTGTGGCACTCGCAGTGTTTACAGTCTCGTTGATTCGCTTGCTCAAAGAGGGAGCAAACATAACCCCTGAATCATTGAGCGATGCGTTGTCTGACCGCCCTTTTGAGACGTAAGACGAACATTCTTAAGCGAGGGCGATGCCTGCCTTTTTGGCTTCAAGTTTGAGGTCGTGTTGCACCATCATGCGTACCAGACTTGGGAAATCAACTTCAGGCTTCCAACCCAATTTTTCGCGAGCCTTACTTGAATCACCGATCAACAAATCAACTTCGGCTGGGCGGAAAAACTTCGGATCCTGACGGACATACGGACGCCAATCTCCAACACCAGCCTCAGCGAACGCTAATTCAACGAGCTCTTCAATAGTGTGGGTCTCGCCCGTCGCAATGACGTAATCATCGGGCTCATCTTGTTGCAACATCATCCACATTGCCTTCACATAATCGCCGGCATAACCCCAGTCGCGCTTGGCATCAAGATTGCCGAGCACGAGCTCTGTCTCCAATCCAAGTTTGATACGAGCCGCAGCATTGGTGACTTTGCGCGTCACGAACTCAACTCCGCGGCGAGGACCTTCGTGATTGAACAAGATTCCCGAACACGCCCACATGTCGTAACTCTCGCGGTAATTTACCGTGATGTCATGACCAAAAACTTTGGCGCAGCCATAGGGCGAACGCGGGTGGAAGGGTGTGAGTTCAGTCTGTGGAATCTGACGAACCTTGCCGAACATCTCTGATGAAGAAGCTTGGTAGAAGCGCATCTTGCTGTTGGTGTTACCGCCGACCATGCGCATTGCTTCAAGCATGCGTAAAACGCCCGTACCCGTGAGGTTCGCGGTCAATTCAGCCTGGTTCCACGACAGCGCCACAAACGAAATTGCTGCCAAGTTGTAAATCTCATCTGGTTGAGCAACTTCCATCGCCTTAACCAAAGACGGCAAGTCCGCAAGATCGCCGGGGACGATGTTGACATAGGGAAATTCATCGCGCAGCATGTCACCTTTGGGGTTGTTCTGCCCCTTGACCATGCCAAAAATCTCGTATCCCTTGCTGTTCAAGAATTCAGCCATGTGTTGGCCGTCTTGACCCGTAATACCGGTGATAAACGCTCGGGGCATCAAATAACTCCTGGATTGGGCAATCGGCGGATCGCTACTGAACCCTCTTATCTTACGCTTTAGGACCTACGCTCGGCTTGATGTTTTGCAATCTTGGGAGTTTCTCGTGATCAGAGTTGGAGTCGATGTCGGCCCACTACATGGTCCGATCACAGGCGTAGGTCGAGCAGTTGATGGCATGGTTCAACAACTGCGCCAGCAAACATCGGTTGAACTCACCGAATATGTCGTCAGTTTTCGCGCCAAACTGCACGAAAACACGCAAAGACTCCCATTTCCGGCCGGGCTGTCCATCAAAAGTTGGGGTCAACGCGATTTTCCACCAGTCCGGCCATTCTTCAAGGGAATCCAACTTGTACATGGGATGAACTATGTCGTCCCGCCCACAAAACTGCCACGAGTCGTCACGGTGTATGACTGCTGGGCACTTCTCAATCCTGCACAATGCTCTTCAATAACCAATGACGCGATGAAAGCATTACGACGAGCCATTCAAACCGGAGCCGTCGTTCATGCTTCTTCACACGCGACGGCCACAACTCTGCGCGAGCTATTCCCTACGGCTCGCATTGAGATGATCTATTTGGGCGCTCCCGAACATCGCTCCACTAGTTCACGAAAAATTCGTCCCAATGCCCTCTCCGACATGAGTGGTGCCCCGTTCATCGTGGCTATTGGAACCGTGGAAAAGCGCAAGAATTATCCGCGCCTCGTTGAGGCCTTTGCTCTCGCCGCACACGAAAACCCTGATCTGCAGTTGGTGATTGCTGGTTCTGCTGGTGACGACAGCGATCTGCTTCAACAATCAGTTGATTCGTTGTCCCCCAAACTGGCGGAACGCGTTCATCTCATTGGTCGGGTCACCGACGACAACATTGAGTGGCTCTACCAACAAGCCACCGCGATGGCCTATCCGTCACTTGATGAGGGTTTCGGTTTTCCACTATTGGAAGCAATGTCCGCAAATCTCCCGATCGTTGGGTCAACGCGAGGATCAATCCCCGAACTGTCAGGACCGGCCGCAATTTTGGTTGATCCCTTAGACGTGCTAGCGCTCGCAGAGGCCTTGACCAATGTGGTGACCAACTCCGAACTTCGCATCAAACTTCAGTCCTCGGGCGCAACACAGTTTCAATCCTTCTCGTGGGAGAAAACGGCCCAGCAGTTAGTCAACCTCTACAACGACCTCGCGAAATAGCGATTGAAACGAAAGACCAGAAGGAATAATGGGAGCATGATTACTGTCCTCGCAGGTGGCGTTGGAGCGGCGCGCTTTTTACGCGGTCTCGTTCTTGAAGTTGACCCAACAGAAATTTCTGTAGTGGTCAATACGGGCGATGACACGATCATGCATGGTCTCAACATTTCGCCAGATCTCGACACCGTCACTTACACCGTCGCCAACGCCATAGATCCTGGGCGCGGCTGGGGACTTGCCAATGAATCTTGGCGAGTCATGGAGTCACTAGCGCGCTATCAAGATGTGAAGCCGCAGAGTTCTAGTTCTGCTGGCACCTGGTTCAATTTAGGTGATCGCGATCTAGCCACCCACTTGTATCGAACCGCCCGTATTGCTGAGGGTGCAACGCTCGCGACCGTCACTCAGGAAATTGCTCGAGCATGGGGTCTCGACTTCCGCATGATTCCCATGTCTAACGATGTCGTCTCAACCAAAGTCGACATCGTTGAAGACGGACATGCATCAACAGTGTCATTCCAAGAATATTTCGTTCAGCGACGCCACGGTGTACCTGTCACCGGCGTCCAGTTTGTTGGCGCATCAACCGCTCAACCGATATTTCTCGATTTACTCGACTCGTCTGAAGCAATCATCATCGCTCCGTCGAATCCGATCGTTTCGCTTGGCCCAATTCGCGCTCTTTCAGGGGTAGACCAAGCACTAGCAACCAATCGAGATCGAGTTGTCGCCATCTCACCGATTGTTGCTGGTTCAGCCTTGAAAGGTCCAGCAGACCGAATGCTGACCGAACTTGGCCATGAGGCATCCGTCGTCGGAGTGGCCCGCATTTATGCGCCTGTGTGTTCAACATTGGTGATTGACCAACAAGACGAAGCCCTGCAGAATGCCGTTGAACGTGAAGGAATGAAATGTGTCATCACCGACACGATTATGCGCACACCTGAAATAACCCAAGAACTAGCCCGTAAAGTTTTGCAAGAAGCGAGGTCAGGAAAGCCATGAGTGAACAAAACCAACAACCACAATTACGAATGTCTGCCTGGGGAGTAACCGGGATCGGCGAGATTGTTCCTGGCGATCAGTTGGGTGACGTCATCGTTGATGCATGCCGTGCAGTACCCAATGGACCGCTCCTCGATGGTGACGTACTTGTCGTCACCCAAAAAATTGTCTCGAAGGCCGAAGGTCGCATGGTCGAGATTGATCCCGATGATCCCCTTTCACACAAGGCTCTTGTTGAAGAAGAAGGTGTGCGCGTTGTTCGCCGTCGCGGAGATCTCATCATCACCGAAACCAAACACGGCTTCATCTGTGCAAATAGCGGAATTGATTTATCCAATGTTGAACGGGGATGGGCTGCATTGTTACCCATTGACAGCGATCGTTCGGCTCGAAGAATTCGTGACATCATCCGCGCCAAACTTGGCGTTTCCGTAGGAATCATTATTTCTGACACTTTTGGTCGGCCCTGGCGCAAGGGACTCACCGATGTTGCAATTGGCGTTGCCGGTGTCGCTGGAGTTCTCGATCTTCGCGGCACCCCCGATGCCTTGGGTCGCGCGATGCAAGTCACCGAAGTTTCAATTGCTGATGAAGTTGCCTCGGCAGCCGAGTTAGTGATGGGCAAATCAAACGGTGTTCCCGTCGCCGTCGTACGTGGTTTAGACCCATCGTGGCTACGCGAATCTTCAATTAACGAAATTGTGCGCCCACCGCAAGAGGATCTATTCCGTTAGCTCAATTCTTTTCGGGGCTCATTCGATCAAGACCATCGGCAAGAGTTGTCCACGATGACCATCCGAGATGCAGTCGAGCTCGTGATGCCGAGAGCGCAAATCGTTGCAAACTATGCGCAGGCTTTACTGCTGTAGTCGCCGTCAGACCTTGGCCAATCACTTGCCATAAATCTTTAATGCTGGTCTGTTGACCTGTCCCAATATGCAAAACCAATCCCCCACCTTTGGCACACGCTCGAGACGCGGCATCAGCTGCGTCGTCAACAAACAGAAAATCTCGAGTTTGTTTTCCATCACCAAAAATCGTTGGTTCGTTCAAAGACGCGCGAGCCGCCATAAATGCCGAGACCACATTGTTATTCATCTGTTGACGAGGTCCGTACACGGTCGGAAGTGCCAAGACCGTGAATTCAATACCGTGGTCGCGACGATACGACTCACAAAGTTCAATAATCGCGTTGGCGGTTACCCCGGACAAACCAACAGGACGACGTTCACGATCTTCTTTAATCGGTAACTCGCGTGTTGGCACATCACCGTATAAAACTGCGGCCGGCAAGGTAACAATTACTTTGCCCACCTTGGCCTGAACCGCGGCCTCAAATACTGCGACTGCTATTGCATAACTTTTCGTGCACCCTGCAGAATCACGCAGCGTTGGTGTGAGCAACGATGTCACATACATGACCTCGGGTCGTCGTAGACGAACAACATCAACAAATTCTGGAATCGTGACATCAAGGGTATGTATCCGTAGCGCACCTTCAGTCGACGACGAACGTGCAGCCGCGAGATTTGACAACGAACCACTCGACAAATCGTCAACGACATCAACGCGAGAATTCTCTGAAAGCAAGCGGTCGACAATATGAGAACCTAAAAATCCGGCACCGCCCACAACCATGACTGCGTCAGGTCGCTTGGCAACACTGCGCTGATTCATTGAAACAACCTAAACCGCTGAGGGGTCGGGCACAAACGCATGCTCATGTGTGGCACCATCGGCGATCACTCCGGCAACGCCCACCACTGTGTCAATGATCGTCGCTCGCTCACCCACGGTTCCCATCACGATTGAATCACGCACCAGTGCGCCCTCGTGAATAACGGCGGTCGCAAGAATCACTGAGTCATGAATGCTGGCTCCTGGCGCAATGACTGCTCCAGACGACACCAGACTGTGCTCAATCAAAGCCGTGGCATGCACCTTGGCTCCATTTTCGACGCCTGGAGCAGACATCTGGCGACGAACTCCATCGATCATGTCAAGGTTCGCTCGACGGTAGGGCTCGGGTCGGCCTGTATCGATCCAGTAATCATCGGTAGCCATCGCGAACAATCGACCATCTTCAACAATCAACGGGAAAATTTCGCGTTCAATCGACACCTTGCGTCCAAGTTCGATGCGCTGCAAGACCGAAGGTTCAAGAACATAGGTCCCAGCATTAATCAGATTGCTTGGAGCAGTTCCGGGTGCGGGCTTTTCAACAAACCGTTCCACCCGACCGTTGGTATCCATAGCGACAACACCGTAAGCAGACGGATCTTCCACTGGGGTCAGATGAATCGTTGCTTCGGCATTCTTTGATCGATGACAGGCAATCAGCGAGTTGACATCAAGATCGGTCAGTACATCACCGTTCACAACAACGAATGTGTCATCAATGCCGGCATGATCGGCCGCGAAGCGAATTGCCCCTGCTGTATCAAGCGGTTCGGGCTCGACGGCATAGTGCAACCGCACGCCGGCACAAGTTCCGTCGGGGAAGGCTTCAATAAACGGTTCGGGCTTGAAACCAAGACCAAGGACCACTTCATTGATGCCAGCCGCCGCCAGCATACGTACCAAGTTTTCAACGATTGGTCGATGCCCCACAGGCAACATTGGTTTAGGCGTTGTGAACGTCAGTGGTCGCAGTCGGGTACCAAACCCGCCGACGAGAACCACCGCGCGCATCAGCCAGCAGTCGTTGTTGGTCCAGCCGGCGCGGCTGACGTTGTCGCACTTGGTGCAGTAGTTGTCTCTGGAACAGTGGTCGCTCCGGCAACAGTTGTTGTGGTTTGACCAGTGGTTCCACCGTCGGCGGCACCCAGTGCAGGCAAATCAGCAGCAGAGGGTGGCAATTGAGCCTGTGTTCCCGCAGGAGCAAACACAACTGAAAAAGCCATACCGTCTTGCTTCAAACGAATGTCATCAAAATTGGTGATGTATGTCGAGTAGTCGTCCGGCGAGTTATAAGCCTCAAACGCGTACACCACAACTTCGCCATCAACCGACTTGCCATCCGCATCGGTGCACTTCGTGACTCCTTCTTCGTACACCGCTCCACCTTGATCGGCGGGGAACTGAAGTTTGGTGTCACTGAGTTTGATTCCGTACACATCAAGGAAGACGCCAAGTTTGGCATTGCGACCCGTTGCAGCAGACGAGTACGGGTGCCAGTGAATGACTCCGTCGTCGTGACTGTGGATTCCGGTACGACGGAAACCCTCGTTGAGCAAGCCACCAGCGGTGCTCAACTCTTCTTTGTTGCCTTGAAGATCGGGCAACCACTGATCACAGGTGTAGAAGCCATACGAGGCGTGCCAGTGATCTTCGACGGTTGGCGGAACGTTTTGGTCAGGAATTGAGGCCCGGGAGTACACGATGAGAGCAGCGCCGACAACGGCGATGCCCACGATCACGGCGGGGAACAGAGTTCCACCTTGAAAACGAACTTTGCGCCCTTTGCCCTTTTGAGCGAGCCGAGCGACTTTTTTGGCTGACGATGCCTTACCCACGAGGAAGAAAGGCTACCTGCACAAACTGCCAAATGCCGAGCACATTCCCCGCTTGGGTCGTAAAGCTCCAATCAACGCTTGTCACGTGGACCGTCACGTAGATCACGGAGCACTTCGACATAGCGCTGTGCGACTGCTGCTGGGGAAGCTACATGTTCAACGAATTCCCGAGCCCGCTCCCCCATTTGGCGAATTTGATTGGGGTCGTCCAACATCTTTCGCAAAGCCTCAATGAGGGCAGTGGGGTCATCGGGGGTCACCGCAACACCGCACTGTGCACCCCCGATCAGCCGTACCACCTCGGTTCCCGGGTCAATCGCGGCCACAACCGCTCGACCTGAGGCCATAATCGAATACGTCTTCGACGGAACGCTGACCTTTCCTAGGCCCTTCTTCAGGAGAACCACATGAATATCTGCCGTGGCCAGAACTTCGGCTAGACGTTCACTCGGTTGGTAGTCGCCAAATATCACATTTCCCACTTCTTTGGCTTCAAGTTCTAATGAGGCCCGCGCTGCTCCTGAACCGTTCACCACAAAGGCAATCTCCGGAAATTCACGGGCTGCATCAATGAGCAGATTCAACGACTGTGAATAGCCAACGTTGCCGGCATGCATCACTACAGGCCGATCGTCGATTCCTAGGTCTTGTCGGTATTTTGTCATTCGCCCTAACGGTTGAATCGCTTCGGTATCAACAAAGTTTGGAATCACTACGACTTTTGCTGAATGCGCGACCGGCAATTTTGCAGTGATGTTCTCACGCAAATCGTCAGACAAGACAGTCACAACCCGCGCGACTCTATACGAAATCTTCTCAAGCCAACGGGCGATAGTAATCACCGTCGAGTTCTTGATAGCACCGGTTTCAATTGCTGCATCTGGGAAGACATCTTGAATATTGAATAGCAAGGGAGCCCGTCGTCCCCGAGCGATCAACCAACCGCTCAAACCAAGAGTGAGTGGCGGCGACATTGCAATCACTGCATCGACTCGTCTCTTATCACCACTAGCGCACCCTGCCCTCAGACCAGCAACCACTGAAATTGCAGAAAACCCAACGAAACCAAGGGCTCTGCGCCACAAATTCTTTTTGTCGTCACCAGCAAATGGGCTTAAACGGGTCACCGATCCCCAAGTCGTTACCGAAGTTCGAGTCCGCCATGTTGTCTGCACCCATTCACTTTCAACCTTGTGTTCGCGATACCAGGGAAGAGCAGTAACAACATGAATTTCGTGGCCTAACTCAGCGAGCTCGTGAACGATTCTGGTCATCACGACACCAGTTGGTGCCGTGTCAGGTTCAAAGTGCGGACATAGAACCAGCAGTTTCAAGGGAGCACTCATCGCAGAGCCATTCGATATGCATCGGCAAGTGCTCTTCCCGATGCTTCAGCAGTGAAATTTTCTAATCTTCGAGTCGCCAATTCAAGATAATGACCCCGCGATAACTGAACCTGCTCAACCGCATCGGCCCAGGCTTCAACAAGTAAGGGCAACACCAGCCCAGCATCGCCGACTACTTCGGGCAAGCACGCCAGATCACTTGAAATGACCGGGGTCCCGAGCGCCATTGCTTCAATAATTGGAGCGCCAAAACCCTCGTATTCACTCGGGAAAACTAATGCCATGGCCATTTTGATGAGTCCATCTCGATCGGCTTTGCTGACTCGTCCCAATTTCTTCACACAACTTTTCAAACCAGCCGTACTAATTCGTTGATTCACCGCATCTTCGGCGAGTCCCGCCGCTCCGATCAGAACGAGTTGTATCCCCTGCGCATTCCAATACTTTTCCATGACATCGAGCAAGAACAAATGCCCCTTATGCGGGTGTGTCATCGCCGGAAGTATGACTACGGGCCGATCACCAAGTAAATACTTTGCGCGCAAAGCAGCTTCACTCGTCGCATCAGTTCCGAGCGAACTCTCAATTCCGTGTTGCACAACAGTGATGCGATTGGGGTCAATCGCATAAGCATCAACAACAGTTTGTTTCACAAATTGAGTTGGAACTGCAATGATGTCGGCGCGCCGCGCCGAACGTGGCATCACCGTTTTCAAATAGGCAAGCTTGTGAGGTCGCACGTACTGTGGGAACTCTCGGTACTGCAAGTCATGAATTGTTAAGACCGTCGGTTGTCGATGACGAAGTGGAATTGTTCCGCCACCATGATGCACGAGGGCTGAGCCGCGAGAACGTTCGAAGAGCCATGTTGACTCAGAAAACACTCGTTGCGAACGAGACCGCCCATCGTGATTAGTTTCAATAATGCGATGTCGCTCAGCGACATCGGGATGAGCCACAGTGAATCCTTGAGGCGCGCAAACCGTGATCTCAAAGTCGTTGGATGAAATTCCCAGGAGTTGGCGCACTAAATAGTCTTCGCTACCACCGACCGCCCCAGGGACGCACCACATCAAATTGGCGGTGACTTGTGGTTTAGCCGGAGCACTCAACCGATGACCTCACGATAAGCAGCAACTGTGAGTCTGGCCGTTTCTGACCACTGACTTCGTGCGGCTTGACGTAAACCCCAAATTGACAACTCCTGGCGACGAGAAAGCACCTCGTCAATTCCTCGAGCGATATCTTCAACGTCAAACGGATCGACCAAGACCGCGGCACCGCCTGCAACTTCTTCAGTTGATGTTCCGAGGCTCGTGACGACCGGAGTTCCGTATGACATGGCCTCCAGTACGGGCATGCCGAATCCCTCGCGTTCGCTCGGATAACAAAAAGCCGCCGCACTTGAATACAAGGCTGGTAATTCAGAATCTGCCACGAACCCGATGAAGTGCACCGAACTTGTCGCGCTCACCCCAGTATCTCCCCAACCCTGTGAGCCCGCCACAACTAATGGAAGCGCACAATTCGAAACCGCCATTGCGTCGACAAGACGTCGCAGGTTCTTGCGTGGTTCAACTGTTCCGACAAAAAGTAGAAACTCCTGCGGCAATGAATACTTCGCCCGCACTGCCTCAACATCAGCAGGGGTCACTGGCCTTGATTCAACTCCCCACGGAACCAGTCGCAGACGTTCGGTCTTAATACCTGCTCTCTCGGCATCAAGCATGGTGACGGTTGACGGACATAAAACAATTTCGGCGCGACGACGTATTTCAACCAAACTGCGTTCGAAAATTCGCACTCCGTGACGCGTGAAGTGATCGGGTCGATGGCGCCAAGCAACGTCATGCAATGTTGCGACGAGCGGAGCCTTTGAAGGAGCAGGAATGAGTCCGGTGCAATGCAAGACGTCTACTGAACCTGTCGCCCGTTCAACGTGGGGCCAACCAAACCGCAACCATGTTTCGTACAGCAATGGACGTCGAAACGGCAAAGCCTGGATCGGTATCGGCGGCATAAACGAAGGTTCAGGCGGTTGACGATGAGTGCCGGCGACTCCCACTAACTCAACCCCTGGAATATCTCCGAGTGCCACCGCAGCCCGAATCGCCGAGGACGCCGTCCCGCCAGGTACACGATGCCAGCACTGTTCAAATGTGTAGGCCACGCGAATAGGTGCTTGCACCTCTCTATCTTGCCCGATCTCGGTCGCTCTCACGCACCACTTCAGGGTCATAATTGAGACATGTCAATTCAAATCCTCGGAATATTCGGAAGCATGCGTAAAGAATCATCAAATCGAGGACTCGTGAGGTTGGCACAAAAACTCGCGCCGACAGATGTCACATTTACCGTTCATGACGACATCGGGGCACTCCCGTTTTACAACGAAGATCTCGAGGATCCATCGCTCACTCCAGCAGTGGTGCAGCAATGGCGCGAACTAGTTCGTCAAGCAGACGCTCTGTTTATCGCCGCCCCTGAATACAACTTCGGACCTACAGCGGTTTTGAAGAATGCCATTGATTGGGCTAGCCGACCGATGGGTCAACATGTGCTCTCGGGAAAGGTGATCAGTTTGATTAGTTCTTCGGGAGGAACTCGTGGTGCACACATGATTGAACAACTCAGCGGAATTTTGGGTCTACTCGGCAACACAGTGATCACCGAACCCAATGGTCAGATCGCCAAAGGTGCCGCCCGCATTGCATCAGGCGGCTCAACCACAGACCCGGCCATTGAAGCATTGGTGAAGGAACGCCTTCAGGCGCTTATCGCAACTGTTCAAACAACTCGTTGATAACCACTGATTAAAAAGTCAGTCGCCAATGGCGCATGACCCGAGCCATCTTGTCCATGTGTCGTTGTCACTTCAATGCAGTGCATGGCCCGTTAATAACTTGTCGTTCGTGCGAAGGGCGATCAGAATTCCTAGCAAATAACGTGTCACCGCCTGTGACCGGTGGAAGCGCAACTATTACATCGCACACAGTTGTTACATCGCACACAGTTGTTACATCGCACACAGTGGTTCGAAACTCACTACGAGAACGACACACCGTCTGATGTTGCCAAGGCAGTTTCTGGGACATTGTCTACTCGCCAAAGAGCCTCACCCGTGAGGTGAGAAGACACCCACGAAAGGTCGACACCCGATCGCAACGTGATATCCCGTGGACCTTCAATTTCCCAAATCACTGCAGCGTTCGGTCCATGCCAACGAACTGCGAACGACACGCGAAACTCGGCTCCGATGGCAAGACCGTGAGCTTCGAATTGGACTCCAAGCCGTTCCGGCTTCATTCCGTTCGGCAACAAAGTGATGCAATCGTCATCTGTCATGACCGCAAACTCACTTTCCAGTTCGCTTATGACCATGGGTTCTGCAGAATCAGACGAAGAGTCAGCCACTGTGCGAGACAGCATGCTCATCAAGGTGGCCTTCTTCGTTCCGACCATCTTGGCAACCAGTTTTCGCAAGTCTTCCACTGCTCGCTCTTGCTCAGTGCCCAACAAATACCTAGCCGAATTCATGCCTTTAAGCGCGAGAGCGGTTGACAACCGACCGCGCTTAACGGCCCGAGAGATCACTTCAATCGCTCCAGCCAATTCAACTAAATCGCTTTCATCGAATTCTTCATTCAATTTCATGCGCTTCAGTTCACGCTGTTCCTCCAACCAACGGACTGCCTCTTGAGGCACATCACTGCAGCCGGCTGGATTCAGAGCAATTTCAGTACGTTCGGCAACAATCAATTCGTCGACACGCAAACCGTCACGAAGATCGGCGATCTTAAAATTTGATGCTTGCTCGCTCAACGCGACCCAACCTCGGACCACCGCCGACCAGTCGGCAAAGTCAGCAACCTGTAGCCCCGTCGCAGTTCCAGCAGTGACGAGCGCTGCCCGCACTGAGGTGCGGTGACCGACAGGAATGACCGTTGGCTCACGAGGAATATCAAGACCTGGAGCGGGCCATTCTCCCGACGCCGATCGAACTGCTGCTGGCCGCGAGACCAAGAGATTCTGCCGATCAATGGCAATCGCGATTGCCATCGGAGAATCATTTTCGAATTCCATCATCAATGCCGAACTACCTTGACGCCCCGACGCAACCCAAATTCGCTGGATGACATCTCCGCCCGGAATGCGTAACCGAGTTTCTAAAACTGGAGCGCCTTCGATAGACCTTTGCCGAACTGCCACCTCGTCAGATGGAATATGCCAACGGTCATCGGCCGCGACATACCAGCGAATCGCTCCTACCTCATCCCACGGATAAACATCGCCGGCAGTCGTCACCGTGGCTCGCCAGGGTTGTCCGAGTATTCCGACAGTTCGACCACTCACGGATACTTCTTGTGAAAATGTGTCAGCCAATTTCGCTTCTCCGTCGTCGTTGCATGAGTTGCGCAACTGCATCAGCTGCACTTCGACCTTCGTGGCACACCGCCACCACCTGCTCGGTGATTGGCATTTCGACGGAATAACGCAGAGACAAGTCAAGCACAGCCGGCGAACTCTTGACACCTTCAGCGACCATCGTCATTGATTGCAAAATATCGCTGATTGACTCACCTTCGCCGAGGCGTCGGCCCACCGTATTGTTGCGACTTTGAGTTGATGCACAGGTGGCGATGAGGTCGCCCATTCCGGCAAGTCCCGCGAATGTGTAGCCATCGCTACCCATCGCCATGCCAAGACGCGTCATTTCAGCGAGGCCTCGAGTAATGAGCGTCGCCCGGGTGTTGTCACCAAAGCCCATTCCTGCCGCCATTCCTGAAGCAATGGCGATCACATTTTTCACGACTCCCGCCACTTCACAACCGACAATGTCGGGGTTGGTGTACACCCGAAGTGTTGGACGGGAAAAAATCTTCTGAAGTTCATCAGCAATCACTTTGTCGTTGATCGAGACAACAGCCGCCGCTGGTTGGCCCTGCATGATCTCTTTCGCCAAGTTCGGCCCGGTCAAGACGGCAACGGGATGCCCTGGAATCTCGTCGGCGACTACTTCACTCATACGCTTTAACGAACTGCGCTCGAGACCTTTTGACAAACTCACAATGGGGGCCGAGGGTCGAATGAAACGCGCCACCTTGGCGACGACTTCACGAAACCCATGCGATGGAACTGCCATCACGACAACATCGGCGTCTCCGACCGCGCCTGACATATCGGCTGTGAATCGCAAAGATTCGGGCAACGAAAATTCGCCGAGATAATCCGGGTTGATTCGGGTGCGCGTCATCACATCGGCGAGTTCAGTTCTTCTCGCCCACAAAACTGTTGGAGTGTTCTCTGCCGCCAAACTTGCAACGGTCGTCCCCCATGAACCCGCTCCAACAACAGCAACCCGTATTGGCGGGTGGTTCACAGCAAGGACCATAAGCCGAGCGTATACGGCGCAGACCTCAAGCGAGTCGTCTCAGCGTTCACCCAAAGTCGTAGGCTCACGTCGTGTCTCATTCGACGGCCCATTCTGATGTATCGCGGCATGTCGCACTCGTAGTTCCAGTTCGCGGATTTGACGATGCCAAAAGTCGCCTTAGTGCCAGTCTGTCGCCGGTTCAACGCCGCACTTTGGCACAAAACTGTGCAACCGGTGTTTTGTGCCGTGATGTTCCATGCCTCAAGTTTGTCGTTTGTGA
Organism: Actinobacteria bacterium casp-actino2; assembly: GCA_001510335.1. Lineage (GTDB taxonomy): Bacteria > Actinomycetota > Acidimicrobiia > Acidimicrobiales > Ilumatobacteraceae > Casp-actino8. Next base: position 26,570 of record LFFB01000009.1, read on the forward strand.
CGATGATGAAGTTGAAACCTGGGCGCGGAATTGCAATGCCATTCCGATTCGGGTTGAGTCTCGGGGTCTCAACGCTTCTCTGCACGAGGCAACTCCCCACATTGTTGAGAACTATCCCGCCGACATGCTCATGATTGTGCATGCCGACCTTCCGCTTCCGAACGAACTAGATCGGGTCATCGCAGTGCTGCAATCTGCTCTTGACAGCGATTTCAACGACGACTTCAACGACGGCCTCAATAACGACTTCAACGGCAGTGGCCGAGTGCTCATCAATCCCGATCGGCACCGCGACGGAACCAACGTGCTCGCCCTCTCTAAGTCGCTGATTGGGAAATGGCAGTTCGCTTATGGCGAAAACTCATTTACGCGTCATCAACATGAAGCTCACCGATTGAACTGTCAGGTTGACATCTTTGAAAGCATGTATCTGGGTTTCGACATTGATACATCCGAAGATCTCCAACATCCTGTGATCGCCGATATGTTGCCTACGCTTCTCCCCGATTGGATCCGAACATGACTCAGAACAACGAACCTGGCCAACCTATATCTACAGCGTTGACGAAGATGGCAAGTGTTGATCTAGAAGTTCCGCTGGTGGCCTTAGCAATCGGCGCACATCCTGACGATATTGAGTTCGGTTGTGGCGGAACCTTGGCCAAGTGGGCCAAAGCTGGCTGCTCCATCAATCACCTCGTACTCACCGATGGTTCAAAAGGCACCTGGAACGTCAATGCCGACATCCCAAAACTGATTGCTCAGCGCGAGGTCGAACAACGCGAAGCCGCTCGTCGTTTGGGCTCACAAGGCGAAGTGATTTTTCTTCAGCAAGTTGACGGAGACCTTGCCGATACTCGAGAACTCCGTAGCGAGATAGCTCGACATATCCGGCGTCTCAAACCTCAAGTCGTGCTCGGCCATGACCCGTGGAGGCGATACCGCTTACATCCCGATCACCGCCACGCCGGATTCCTCACCTGCGACGCAGTGGTTGCCTCGCGAGATCCACACTTCTTCAAGGAACACGCAATAGCTCACCACCGGCCGCAACACTTGTTGCTCTGGGAAGCCGACGAGCCCGACCACGGAGAAGACATCGGTGGATTTGTTGAGCAAAAAATCGCCGCTCTCTTGGCCCACGAATCACAGTTTGAAAGCACAATGAAAGCCGTTGATCAAACCGCCCTCGACAATTTTTCGGAGCGAATGCGTCAACGAATGATTGTCCTTGGGCAACGTATTGATCGCCCAGCCGCGGAGATCTTTAAGAAGATCTCCGATATCTGACAAACCCTCGTTTATTTCTTTTTCGTTGGAGCTCCGGCAAAAGCCTGAGCCACGCCCATCCACGTCGTTGCAGATTCGCCTACCACTGAGAGTTGCGACTGCGAGAGCGCGCGACGTTGAGTCACAACGAGACAGAAGTCATTAGCGTCCCCCGTTACCCGTTGATCAGATGATTCGTCACCCCAAGCCCACAATTCACCCTCGGGCGACATCAGTTCAACTCGGATCGACGATGGATCTTCGGGTAGTTGATTAATCATCAGACTGAACGCCCGAGCTCCGACTCCGATATGAGCCACATGCTTCAGACGCGCCGTCGGATCTCTGTGCACCCGTAGAGCCTGTGCAATATCTTCGCCATGAGCCCAACACTCCATGAGTCGAGCGGTCAAAAATGACTTCACAGCCATTGATGGCCCGTACCACGGCACCCTGACTGTTGGATCGACTGAATGTGCGGCGCAGATGAGTTCGCGCTGCGACCGGCGCCACGAATCAAGTAATTCGGCTGGTGAAACTGAGCGACCTAACTCGATAGATAGATCTTGGGGAGCCGCCGAAATAATGCGCTGGCGATCTTCACCGAATTCTTCGGGGCTATTCATCGCCAAAGCCGCTCGCTCATCGAAGAATTGCAAGTGACTTAACTGATCGGCGATTGACCAACCTGGCGATTCGGTGGGTGCAAACCATTTTTGAGTATCAAGACCGGCGACGATCTGGTCCAACGACTCGTGTTCAGACTCAAGATCGGCGATCATCGCGTTCAACGTCATGCTGTCATGGTGACAGATCAAGCTGACTCACGAGCGATTTAGATCACGGTGAACCGCACTTGTGCCAAAAAATAGAATTGAGCGGGGGTTGCCCCCCGCTCAATCAGTTCCAGTCCCGATGAGATCGGGATGAAATCACTTTTTCTTAGCTGCTGCCTTCTTGCGTGCCGGAGCGCGCTTTGCTGCTGCCTTCTTGCGTGCCGGAGCGCGCTTTGCTGCTGCCTTCTTGCGTGCCGGAGCGCGCTTTGCTGCTGCCTTCTTGCGTGCGGGAGCCTTCTTTGCTGCTGCCTTCTTGCGTGCGGGAGCCTTCTTTGCTGCTGCCTTCTTGCGTG